>DATJWN010000138.1:0-5359 GCA_035501235.1 Reyranella sp. | reverse complement strand
CGCGCGGCCGTCCTCACCCCCTGAAGCCCGCAGATCGACACACCTCTCACACACAACTAACTAACACCCAGGCTCCTGCCCGTTCTCCCGCTCCAAAATCCTCCGCGGATGGGTTTCGCAGAGGTCTCATTCAAATGGGGAAGTGCCCCGTCTTACGGGGCGATGGGGTCATGTCGCGGGCCGCAGGCCCGCAGTCCTGACCCCTCCGGCGCTCCGCGCCACCTCTCCATTTGAATGGGGAGGCCAAGACACTATTCGGCCGTGGCGCCCGATTGCTTGATGATGGGGAGCCAGAAGTCGCTGTCCTGGCGCAGGAACTTCATGGCGTCGGCCGAAGAGCGGCTGGGCCAGATGTTCATGCCCTGGTCCAGCATCTTCTTGCGCATCTCGGGCTGCTCTGTGATGCGGTTGAGCTCGGCATTGAGCTTCGTGACCATCGCCTCGGGCAGCGCGCCCGGCGCGCCGAAGCCCAGCCAGGTGTCGACCACGAAGTCCTTGAAGCCCGCCTCGATCATGGTCGGCAGCTCGGGGAACTGCTCGGAGCGCTTCTCGCCCGTCACCGCCAGCGCCTTGAGCTTGCCCGAGCGGATCAGGCTCACGACGGTCGGCATGTTGAACATGCCCATGTCGACCTCGCCGTTGACCACGGCCTGGATGCCGGCCGGCGTCGCGCGATAGGGCACGTGGGTCATCTTCGCGCCCGAGCGCATCTCGAGCAGCACGCCCGACATGTGATGGCTGGTGCCGACGCCGCCCGAGGAGAAGGTGTACTCGCCCTTCTTGGCCTTCGCCTGCGCGACCACGTCGGCGACGGTCTTCGCCGGATTGGACGGATGCACGACCAGGACGTTGGGCACCGAGAAGTTGATCGACAGGATGACGATATCCTTGAACGGATCGTAGCCCGGGTTCTTGTAGAGCCCCATGTTGTAGACCAGCAGGCCCTGCGCGATGACGCCCAGCGTATAGCCGTCGGGCGCCGAGCGGCCGAGCTCGGCCATGGCGATGGTGCCGCCCGCCCCCGTCTTGTTGTCGACGATCACCGTCTGGCCGAGCGACTTGCCCAGCTCCTCGCCATAGAGGCGGGCGCCGATGTCGCCGGTCGCGCCCGGCGCGTAGGGGCAGATCATGCGGATCGAATGCGTCGGCCATTGCTGGGCCCGCGCGGCCAGCGGCAGAACGAACGGAGCGGCGAGGAGCGAGCGTCTTTTCATAGTCCCACCGAATGCGAAACGAGTTGCGCCAGTTGCTTGCGGAGCTTGGCGACCAAGGGGCCGCTGCCGCGTTTGCCCAGGAGGTTCTTCATCTCGTAGGGATCGGTCTTGAGATCGTAGAGCTCGTCGCACTCCACGCCGTCGAGCGACTTCTGCGTCCAGTGGATGTACTTGTAGCGCGTGGTGCGGATCGCCTTGTAGCTCATGCCGATCAGCCACGGCATGGCCTGCTCGCTGAAATACTCGCACATGAACGAGGTGCGCCAGCCGCGCTTCTTGCCGTTCTTCGAAAGCGGCCTGAGCGACAGGCCCTGGATGTGCTCCATGTCGCCGGCCTTCGCCCCCGCGAGGTCGAGCACCGACGGCGCGATGTCGAGCGCCAGCACGAGATCGTCGTTCACCGTGCCCGCCTTGAACCACGCCGGATAGCGCACCAGGAACGGCGAGAGGATGCCTTCCTCGTAGGCGAAGCGGCGCTCGGGCCCCAGCCCGTGCTCGCCGAAGAAGTAGCCGTTGTCCCCTAAGAACAGGATGAAGGTGTTGTCGAGCTGGCCGGTCTCCTCCAGCACCCCGAAGACCTCGCCCATGCCCTCGTCGACCGAGGCCATCATGGCGGCGCGCAGCCGGATCTCCTCCTCGGTGCCCGCCTTCATGCCGTCGAGCAGCGCGCGCGAGACCTCGTTGACGCGAAGCTTGTGCGCCTCGGTCCAGGCCGGCTTGTCCTTCACGACCTCGGACGGCGCGATCGCGTTGGGCCGGCGCGGGAAGTGCTCGCCCTTGTAGAGGTCGGCATGGCGCGGCGCGGGCAGGTAGCCGCCGTTCTTGAACGAGACCTGGCCGTCGGGCGCCTGATAGGCGTCCGGGTGCACCGCCTTGTGCGCGAAGAACAGCGCGAAGGGTTTGGTGCGCTCGCGGCGCAGATACGCGAGGGCGTGTTCGTTCAGCAGATCGGTGATGTAGCCCTTATGCTGGCTCTCATCGCCGTTGATGTTCAGGATCGGATCGACGATCGAGCCGTGGCCGGGGAAGCTGACCCAATGGTCGTAGCCCGGCCGCGGCCCGCCGGAATTGCCCATGTGCCACTTGCCGACATGGGCGGTCTCGTAGCCCAGCTTCTGCAGGACGACGTTGTAGTTCGGCAGGCGGTGGCTGTGCGCGTCGCGCGCCACATTGTCGATGATGCCGTGCCGGCTCGCATACTGGCCGGTCAGGATCGAGGCTCTGTTGGGCGAGCAGAGCGGCGTGGTGTGGAAGGCATGCGTGAACATCGCGCCTTCACGGCCGATCCGGTCGATATGCGGTGTCTTCATATAGGGGTGGCCGCAGATCCCCAATTCGTCGAACCGCAGATCGTCGATCAGCACGATCAGGAAATTCGGTTTACGCTTCGATGCCATGTCATCCCCTCCCCCGAGACGCTAGTATCGACAAAAAGGGACACAAGTGCATGGTCGATTCTGAAGGGCCGCATCCTGGGCCGCTGGCGGGCCTCAGCGTTCTGGACATCAGCTCCTTCATCGCCGCCCCCGCCGCGGCGGTCGTGCTGGGCGACTGGGGCGCCGACGTGATCAAGGTCGAGGGGCCCGACGGCGATCCCAACCGCCGCATCATGCACGATTCGTCGAACTACCCGAAAAGCGAGGTGAACTATCCCTGGCAGATGGACTCTCGCAACAAGCGCTCCATCGTGCTCGACCTCAAGAAGCCCGAGGCGCGCGCCGCCCTCGACCGGCTGATCGAGAAGGCCGACGTGCTGATCTGCAACTTCCCGCCGCCGGTGCGCGAGAAGCTGCGCCTCACCTATGAGGACACGAAGAAGATCAATCCCCGGCTGATCTACGCCTCGCTCACCGGCTACGGCGAGAGCGGGCCCGACCGCGACCGGCCGGGCTTCGACGCCACGGCCTATTTCGCGCGCTCGGGCCTTCTGGACGCACAGCGCTACGAGGGCGGGCCGCCCGGCGTGCCCGGTCCCGCGCAGGGCGACCGGGCGACGGCGATCGCGCTGGTCGCCTCGATCCTGATGGCCCTGATGAACCGCATGAAGACCGGCGAGGGCTCGTGGGTCGGCACCTCGCTGCTCGGCAACGGCCTCTGGTCGTGCGGCGTGATCGCGCAAGCGGCCCTGGTCGGCGCCTTCCTGCCGCATCGCCCGCCGCCCGAGCGGCCGCGCTCGGCGCTGGGCAACATCTACCGCACTCAGGACGATCGCTGGCTGCAGCTCACCATCGTGCGCACCGACAAGCTGTGGGCGCCGCTCTGCGAGGCGATGGGCATGCCGGAGCTGGTCGACGATCCGCGCTTCGCCAACGAGCCCGACCGCCGCGCGCGCTCGGACGAGCTGGCGGCGCTGCTGGCCAGGGCCTTCGCCGCCAAGCCCTACGAGCATTGGCGCGAGGCGCTGGCGGCCAAGGGCGTCACCTTCGGCGTGATCAGCCGGCCGCAGGACGTGCCCGACGATCAGCAGGCCGTGGCCTGCGGCGCCGTGGTCGAGACGGCGATGACCGACATGCCGCGCACCCTGGCCAATCCGATCCAGCTCGGCTTCGCCCGGCAACGCGTGGCGCACGACGCACCGGCGCTCGGCCAGCACAGCGAGGAGATCCTGCGCGAGGCCGGTCTCAGCGCCGACGAGGTCGCGGCGCTCAAGAGCATGGGCGCGATAGGGTGAGCGGAAGCATGAGCGAACCGCTCCCGCTCGAAGGCCTGAACGTCCTCGACATCAGCACCTTCATCGCCGCCCCCGCCGCGGCGGTGGCGCTGGCCGACTACGGCGCCGACGTGATCAAGATCGAGGCGCCGGGCGAGGGCGATCCGCATCGCCACAACTACAAGCGCGCCGCCACGTATCCCAGGAGCGAGCACAATTTCCCGCTGCAGCTCGACGGCCGCCTCAAGCGCTCGATCGCGCTCGACCTCAAGAACGAACAGGCGCGGCCGGTCCTCGAGAAGCTGATCCAGCGCGCCGACGTCATGATCGTGAACTTCCCGCCGCCCGCCCGCGAGCGCCTGAGGCTGCGCTGGGAGGATGTCGAGCCGCTGAACCCCCGCCTGGTCTACTGCTCGCTCACCGGCTACGGCGAAACAGGTCCCGATCGCGACCGGCCGGGCTTCGACATCACCGCCTATTTCGGCCGCTCGGGCATTCTCGACGCCGCGCGCTACGAAGGCGGCCCGCCCGGCATCTCGCTGCCGGCGCAGGGCGACCGCGCGACGGCGATGACCCTGGTGGCCGCGATCCTGCTCGGCCTCCGCCATCGCGACCGGACCGGCAAGGGCTGCTGGGTCGGCTCCTCGCTCTACGCCAACGGCGCCTGGGCCAACGGCACGACGCTCGCGGGTGCGGCCATCGGCGGCCAGATCGTGACGCGCGAGCCGCCGCACAGACCGAAGAACGCGCTCGCCAATCTCTACCGCACCCAGGACGATCGCTGGCTGCAGCTGCTGATCGTGCGCGACGACAAGATGTGGCCGGGCTTCTGCGAGGTCATCGCGCGGCCCGACCTGCTGAAGGACGAACGCTTCGCCACGCGCGAGCAGCGCAAGCAGCACGTGCAGGCGCTCTACGCCGAGCTCGAGCCGATCTTCGCGTCGAAGACCTACGCCGACTGGGAGAAGGCGCTCGGCAAGACCGGCATTCCCTTCGGCGTCATCGGACGCACGATCGACGTGGTGGACGACGAGCAGGCGATGCACGCCGGCATCTTCGCCGCGACCGAAAACCCCGACGTGCCGCGCACGGTGAACAACCCGATCCGGCTGGGCTTTGCGAAGCCCCGCGTGTCGGGCGTTCCGTCGGCCGTGGGCGAGGACTCCGAAGCGATCCTGCGCGAGCTCGGCCACAGCGAGGCCGAGATCGCAGCGCTGAAGAAAGCGGGCGCGCTGGGATAGCTTCCCCATTCATATGGGGAAGTGCCCCGAAGGGGCGATGGGGTCATGACCCCTCCGTCAGCGTATGACGCTGACACCTCCCCATATGAATGGGGAGGGAGTCGTTAGAGCGATCTCCTGGATCAGCTTCTTGGTCATCGCGCGGCCGAAGGAGGCGTGGCTTTCGGCGACGACGGTGAAGGAGCCGGGGCCGCCGATCACGTTCTCCTGGAAATATTTCTCGAGACCGCCCGGCGGATTGGTGTGCTCGGGCC
>DATJWN010000137.1:0-5069 GCA_035501235.1 Reyranella sp. | reverse complement strand
AAGATCGGGACGGATATGATCGAGGTCGATCTTCTCGTCGGCCGCCGCGTTCTTCACCTCGACATCGGCCTCCTCGACGAAGAGCAGCGCATGGCCTTCGTAGATCGTCTCGCCGGGCTCGACGGCGATCCGCCGCACATAGCCGCGCGCGGGACTCCTGATCTCGTGCTGCATCTTCATGGCGTCCATGATCAGGAGCGGCTGGCCGGCCGCGACGGCGTCGCCCTCCTTCACCGAGAGACTGACGATCGTGCCCTGCATGGGCGCGGGCACCGGCACGCCTTCCTCTTCGGACCGCGGGCCTCCAGGCCCGCTCATGCTCGGACCGGCCGCCTTGCCGAACTGCAGCACCGCCAACGGATCGACCGCATCGACCTTCGCACCCGCCTGCTTCGTCGTAGCCACCGCCTGAAAGTACCGCCCGCCATTCAGCTTCGCCGCCACCTCGATCAGCTTACTGGCATGCTCATCGACGAAGCGCGTATGCACCTTGTCGGCGCGTACGTCCTTGTCAGCGAGCAACGCGCGTAGGAAAGCGACGTTCGACGGCGTGCCTTCCAGCCGGAACGAGGCCAGCGCCCGCTCGGCCCGCGCCAGTGCCGCCTCGAAGGTCGGTCCGTGCACGATCACCTTGGCGAGCAGCGAATCGAAGTTGGGATTGGTGCGGTAGCCGGCATAGCCGTAGGAATCGACGCGCACGCCCGGCCCTGTCGGCGGCTCGAAGGCCGTAAGCGTGCCGCCGCCCGGCTTGGCCGAACCGTCGGCGGTCATGGTCTCCATGTTCACCCGCAGCTGAATCGCAGCACCTCGCGGCGCGGCCTCCTTCGGCGGCAACTCGCCCTTGAGCTGCGTCTGCACCAGATCGACGCCCCACACTTCCTCGGTGACCGTGTGCTCGACCTGCAGGCGAGGATTGGCCTCGATGAAGAAGAAATCGTCGCCCTCGACCAGGAACTCGAAGGTGCCGAGGCTGCGATACTTGACCGCCTTTGCCATCGCGACCGCGGCCTCGACGATCTTCTTCCGCAGCGCACCCTTCAGGTTCGGGCTGGGCGCCAGCTCGACGATCTTCTGGCTGCGGCGCTGCAGGGTGCATTCGCGCTCGCCCAGCGCCGCAATGGCCTTGCCGTCGCCCACGATCTGCACCTCGATGTGGCGCGCTTTCGATATCAGCCGCTCGGCATAGAGCGCGCCATTGCCGAAAGCCGACTTGGCCTCGGCCGAGGCGCGCGCGAAGGCATCGGCGATCTCGGCCTCGTTCCTGACCAGCCGCATGCCGCGCCCGCCGCCACCGGCGATGGCCTTGAGCGCGATGCCGGATTTCGCGTGCTTCTTGAAGAAGGCAACCGCGCCTGCGACGTCCACCTCGCCATCGGTCCCCGGCAGCACCGGCACCTTGCACTTCTGGGCATGGGCCCGGGCGCGGGCCTTGTCGCCGAACAGGTCGAGCTGCCCGGGCGTCGGGCCGACGAAGGCGATCCTGGCCTCGGCGCAGGCCCGTGCAAACGAGGCGTTCTCCGACAGGAAGCCGTAGCCCGGATGGATGGCATCGCACCTGGCACCCTTGGCCGCCGCGACCACCTGAGCGACGTCGAGATAGGCCGCTGCGCCGCGCCCTTTGAGCGCCACCGTCTGGTCGACCCGTCGCAGATGCAGCGAGTTGGCGTCGTCCTCCGAATGCATCCCGACCGTCGCCATCCCGAGCTCTGCCGCAGCCTCGGCGATGCGGATGGCGATTTCTCCCCGGTTGGCGATCAACAGTTTCTTGATCATGTTACTACCTGGCTATGACGAAACGGCTCCTGATCGTGGCACATGCGCCGTCGGACAACACCCTCGCTTTGCGCGCCGCGGTTGAACGCGGTGCGCGCAGCGAAAGCGGGGTCGGGGTGCGCGTGCTGGCGCCGCTCCAAGCCGGACCCGAGGACGTGTTGGCGGCCGAGGCCGTGATCCTCGGCACCACGGAGAACCTGGGCTACATGAGCGGCGCGCTGAAGGATTTCTTCGACCGCTCCTACAACCCCCTGCTGGAACGCACTCAAGGCCTGCCCTGCGCCCTCTATATCCGCGCCGGCAGCGACGGCACGGGCACGCGCCGCGGCGTCGAGACCATCCTGACCGGCCTGCGCTGGAAGGCGGTGCAGGAGCCGCTCCTCTGCAAGGGCCCGTGGCAGCCCGTCTTCGTCGAGCAATGCGAGGAACTCGGAGCCGCTATGGCGGCGGGGCTGGCGGCTGGTATATTCTAGCCCTCAAACGGGAGTTGCAATGAGAACGCTGGCACAATTCGTAAATGACGGCATCTCGGATGTCCCGACCCTGCAGGCCGCGCTGCAAACCGCCCTGCAGCTCGAATTCTCCACGATACCGCCTTATCTCTGTGCCCAGTGGTCGATCGCAGGCAGCGACAGCGACGACGACAACAGCGCCAACGATCCCAGCGGTGTTGCCGACATGATCCAGGACATCGTGGTTCAGGAGATGTCGCACTTCGCCCTGGCAGGAAACATGCTGGCCGCGATCAAGGGCACGCCCCGGGTCACGGATGCCGGCTTCGTCGTCGGCTATCCCACGAACAAGCTGCCGGGCGACATCTACCAGGCGTTGGCGGTGGACCTCCAGCCGCTCTCGACCGACCAGCTGAAGGTCTTCATGCAGATCGAGTTGCCGGAGTTCCCCCCGCTGGAGCTCGCACTCCAGCTAGTCCCGCCGCCGACCACAATAGGCCAGTTCTATACGACGCTGTCCGCGGCCTTCATGGCGATCAATCCACCCTTCGACGCGAATGCCCGTCAGATCGTGTATGACGAGGCCACGGCAATCACGAATGTCCAAGACGCTGTAGCGGCGATCGCCAAAATCAAGAGCGAAGGTGAAGGAACGCAAACGTCACCCGATCAAGCGTCGGGCCAGCCGGCGCACTACTACATGTTTCGGGAGATCTTGCGCGGTAAAGCCGCCGATGGCTCCGTCATTCAGATGCCGAAGGTCCTCCCCTTTGCGCCGTCGAGCGCCCAGCCCGACCCCTCGGCTGCGTTCAACGCGACCCTCCGCCAACTGCTCGCCAGTATCCAGGCCTGTTGGGACAGCGGCGCCGCCCTCAGCCTAAGCGGCATGCGCCAGCTGAAAAGACAGGGGACGGCACTGATCAAGAGCGGCATCCGCCCGGCGTTCCAACCCTGACGGGCGACCCCTGTCAGTGGGCGGTCCAGCCGCCGTCGACGACAAGCCCCGCACCCGTCATGAAACTCGCATCGTCCGACGCCAGGAAGACGATGCCCTTGGCGATGTCCTCGGCGACGCCGAGGCGACCGATCGGATGCAGGCCGAGCGTCGTCTTGCGCGCCTGCTCGGTGTCGTTGGTGCCGACCTGCTGGGCACGCATCACGAAGGTCTTCTGGCCCATATCGGTCTCGATCAGGCCAGGATGGATCGAGTTCACGCGGATGCCGTAGCCCTTGCGGCCGAACTCCAGTGCCGTCGACTTGGTGAACAGCGTGACGCCGCCCTTGGTCAGCGAATAGAGCGGATCGAGCTGGCTGCCCACGAGGCCCGCGATCGAGGCCAGGTTGACGATGCAGCCCTTGCTCTTCTTGAGATGCGGCAGTGCCGCCCGCGTGCCCAGCACGACGCCGGTCAGGTTCACCGCGACCAGTCTGTGCCAGTCGTCGAGCGAGGCCTCCTCGACGCCCTTGCCGTTGAAGATGCCGGCATTGTTCACCAGCACGTCGAGTTTGCCGTGCTGCTTGACCGTGGCCTCCATCGCTGCGGCCCAGCTCGCCTCTTGCGTCACGTCGAGGTGGAGATAGGTCGCCCCGATTTCCCTGGCGTGCTTGGCGCCGACCTCGTCCAGCACGTCGCCGATCACCACCTTGGCGCCGGCCTCGACCATCAGCTTCGCCGTCGCCCCGCCGATGCCCCGTGCCGCCCCCGAGAGGAACGCGACCTTGCCGTCCAATCTATTCATCTCGGCACTCCTCACCTGCCCCTGAGGAGCGGCCGCAGGCCGCGTCTCGAAGGGTGGAAACACGCACCTTGTTTGTTGCCCATCCTTCGAGACGGCTGCTGCGCAGCCTCCTCAGGATGAGGTCTTCTCTATTTCATCTTGTTAAAAGGCACATCCTTGTCGACGCGCACATCCTGCGGCAGGCCGAGCACGCGTTCAGCCACGATGTTGCGCAGAATCTCATCGGTGCCGCCGGCGATGCGGAAGCCCGCGCCGCCGATCCATTGCGCCTGGAAGCCCGCGGCGTGCGGCACCTCCTCCTTCATGATGCCGCCCGGGCCCATCAGCTCCATGGCGAAGGCGCCCATGTCCTGCATCTTGGGCGCGGCCACGATCTTGATGATCGACGACTCAGGTCCCGGCGTCTGGCCCTTGGAGAGCGCCGTCAGCGTGCGATAGCGCGTGAGCTTCAGCCCCTGCTGCTGGACGTACCAATCGGCGATCTTGCCGCGGACCTGTTGGTTGCGAATCGCGGGCCCGTCCTCGAGATCGGTGTCGCGCGCGAGCTCCATCAGCTCGTCGATATCGAGGCCGCCCGAGGGCAGACCGACGGCCAGGCGCTCGTTCATCAAGGTCGTGAGCGCCGCTTTCCAGCCTTCGCCCACCTTGCCCAACCGCTGGCTGTCGGGGATGCGCACGTCGGTGAAGAACACCTCGTTGAAGTTGGCGCCGCCCGACATCTGCTTGATCGGCCGCACTTCCACGCCCGGCGACTTCATCGACAGGAAGAACATGGTGAGCCCGGCATGCTTGGGCACCGTGGGGTCTGTGCGCGTGATGATGATGCCGTAGTCGCAATAATGCGCGCCCGAGGTCCAGACCTTCTGGCCGTTGATCACCCAGCCCTCGCCGTCGCGTTCCGCGCGGGTGCGGATGCCTGCCACGTCGGAGCCGGCCGCCGGCTCGGAGAAGAGCTGGCACCAGCTCTCATCGCCGTAGAGCGCGGGCTTCACGTAGCGCTTGAGATGCTCGGGCCCGGCATAGGCCATCATGGTCGGGATGCACATGCCGAGGCCAATGTCGAAGAAGCCGAGCGGCACGAGATAGTTCGACTCCTCTTGCTGGT
>DATJWN010000136.1:0-4691 GCA_035501235.1 Reyranella sp. | reverse complement strand
CTCCTACAATCCGCTGGCCAAGAACGGCAAACCTTACAAGGTCGTGAAGTACGCCAGCGACGTCTCGAAGCAGAAGGCGGTGTTCGCCGACCTCAACGGCAAGGTCGAGGCGATCGGCCGCTCGCAGGCGGTGATCGAGTTCAACCTCGACGGAACGGTGATCACGGCGAACCAGAACTTCCTCGCGGTCATGGGCTACACGCTCGAGGAGATCAAGGGTCGCCATCACAGCATCTTCGTCGAACCCGGCTACAAGGACACGGCCGAGTACCGGCAGTTCTGGGAGAAGCTGGGCCGCGGCGAGTACCAGGCGGCGCAGTACAAGCGCATCGGCAAGGGCGGCAAGGAGGTGTGGATCGAGGCGTCCTACAACCCGATCCTCGACCTCAACGGCAAGGTGTGGAAGGTCGTGAAGTTCGCGACGGACCTCTCCGGCCGCAAGCAGCAGAACGCGGCACTCGCCAAGGAGTTCGAGACCAACGTCAAGGCGCTGGTCGCCTCCGTCGCGGCGTCGGCCACGACGATGCAGAGCGCAGCACAGTCTCTGGCGGCGGCGGCCGAGCAGACCAACGGCCAGTCGACCACCGTGTCCACGGCCTCGGAGGAGCTGGCGGCCTCGGTCAACGAGATCGCGCGCCAGATCGCCGAGTCCAGCCGCGTCGTCCACGTGGCGGTGACCGAGGCGCAGAAATCCGAGAGCATGGTCAGCGAACTCGTCACCGCGGCCGGCAAGATCGGCGAGGTGAGCAAGCTCATCGCCGACATCGCGGGCCAGACCAACCTCCTGGCGCTCAACGCCACCATCGAGGCGGCGCGCGCCGGCGATGCCGGCAAAGGCTTCGCGGTGGTCGCCTCCGAGGTCAAGTCGCTCGCCAACCAGACCGCCAAGGCGACCGAGGAGATCGAGCAGCAGATCAAGGGCATCCAGGAGTCGAGCCACAGCACGGCCGGCGCCATCCGCGAGATCGCGAAGATCATCGGCCAGGTGAGCGAGATCAGCACGTCGATCTCGGGTGCGGTCGAGGAGCAGTCGGCGGCCACGCGCGAGGTGTCGCAGAACATCAGCGGCGTCACCCAGGCGGCGGCCGAGACGGGCCGCAACTCGGCGAGCGTGCTTTCCGAAGCGCAGTCGCTGTCGCAGCAGTCGACCGAGCTCGAAGGCCGCGTGGACAAGTTCCTGCTCAGCGTCCGCGCGATGTAACGCCGGGCACGACGAACCCCCCGGGACCGCCACGGAGCGGTCCCCAGAGGCCGGCGCCGACCCTTCCCACGGCGCCGGCCTCACCTTTTTCGGGGCCGCGGGTTCGCGTTACTGCCCGATCCCGGTCCAGCCGATGGCAGCACCGGCCGCGAGCAGCCACAGCGGATTGAGCGTGAAGCGGAGCGCGAGGGCAGCGCTCGCCGCCGTGATCGCGGCCAGGACCCACGTGCCGTCGACGGCGCGTGCAATGATGGTGGCGCTCGCGGCCACGAGCCCCACCGAGATCGGCACGAGCCCGCTCTGGATCGCCTGCCGCCAGCGGTAATTGTTGAACCGCTGCCACAGCCGCAAGGTCACGATGGTGACGAGAGAGGACGGCCCGAAGATCGAGAGGCCGGCCACGAGGAGACCGGCTCCGCCCGCCACCTGCCAGCCGATCAAGGGTGCGACCATCAGGTTCGGACCGGGTGCGGCCTGCGCCAGTGCATACATCGCCGCGAAGTCGGCGCCGGTCATCCAGTGATGCACGTCGACGACCTGGCGGTGCATCTCGGGCAAGGTCGTGTTGCCGCCGCCGAACGCGACCAGAGAGAGCTGGCTGAAGATCAGGGCGAGGGCGACCAGGGTTCCGGTCATGCGCGCGTCCTGAACATCGCGACGATGCCGACCGGCGCCATGACGAGCATGGTCGGCACCAGCGGCAGGTGGAACCAGCCGATCGCGGCATAGACGACGAGCCCGATCGCGATGGCGGCGGGCTCGTGCCGGAGCGGCAGCGCCAGCTTCACCGCCAGCGCCACGAGCTGGCCCGCGGCGGCCGCGGCAAGCCCGGCGAAGAGATGCACGACGCGAGGATCGGACTGAAAGCGCTGGTAGATCTCGCCCAGCAGCACGACGACCGCGGTCGGGGCGGCGACCAGCCCGAGGAGAGCCGCGAGCGCTCCCGCGATGCCGCGAAAGCGCAGGCCCACCGCGACCGAGAGGTTGATGATGTTGCCGCCGGGGAGGAACTGGCAGAAGCTCAGGAGGTCGCTGAACTCGCGGTCCGTGAGCCAGCGGCGCTGGTCCACCACCATGTGGCGGGAGAGCGGCAGCACGCCGCCGAAGCCGCTCAGCCCGAGGATGAGGAAGCCGCGGAAGAGATCGATCGTGGTCGGGCGGGGCGTGACACCCGACTCGGTATCGGATTCGATCATGGCCCGATGACTAACGGGAGGCGGCCGGGATGTCCAATCGGTCGCCGGAGCTACATCCCGATGCCCCGCGATGATGTGGGTCCGTTTCTCGACCCCCCCCTTTATGCTCGCAGCGACTCGGCATGGCGCGCGAGCTTCTCGAGCGTCTGGTACCCGTATTCGACGGCGCCAAAGCCGATGGTCGCATCGCGCTGGGCTTTGGTCGGATGCAGCTGACGCAGGGTGATCACGGTCTTGCCGTCGCTCTGCTCGTCGAAGGTGATCGTCATCCGGAAGCGCCCCGGATCATCGGCGACATCCGATCCGTGATCGATCTCGATCAGGCTCGGCGGCTCGATACGACGGAACTGCATGCGGTTGGAATAGCGCCGGCCGTCGGGTGCGATCATGTCGAAGCGCCACAGCCCGGCAACGCGGATGTCGATCTCCTTAGTCTCGATCTTGAAACCGGCCGGCCCGAACCAGGCGGGCAGATGTTTTGGATCGGCCCACGCCGAAAACACGACGTCGCGAGGTGCATTTATGACCCGTGAGAGGACGATTTCGCGGTCGAGCGCCCATTGGCCAAGCGCGGTGCTGGGGGACGAGGTCATGGTCGACTCCTTTGATGGCGAGGGCGATGCGACGTTAACGTCGAGGATGCTTTGCGAGTTGGTGGAGACCTTCGCACCTTGCGAATGGCCTCCGCCGCTTGAGCAGGTCACCCATGTCGACCTCTCTTCCGCGGCTTGCTCTGGATCTTGGTGACGTAGGCTTCGAGCCGGTCGAGGCGCGCCTCCCAAACCGCGCGCTGCTCGACCAGCCAGTTTTCGGCGCGGGTCATGGCAGCTGGCTTCAACCGGCAGGTACGGACCCGCCCATTCTTTTGGGACTCCACGAGGCCGCCGGCTTCAAGCACCCGGATGTGCTTCATCAGGCTGGGCAGCGCCATGGCAAATGGCCGGGCGAGTTCCCCGACCGACGCCTCGCCCTCGCCCAGTCGCGCGAGGATCGCTCTCCGGGTCGGATCCGCAAGCGCGCCGAACACCTGGTCAAGATGCGATGATAAGCGAGGCGCCGCGCCTCAGGCCCATCAGCAATTGCGCGCCTGCTTTAAGCTCGACAGCGGACAAGCTCGCCGAGACGGCTGACGTCGGGTTCGTGCCAGGAGCTCACTCCCGCGCGCGCGGGTGGGCCTTTTCGTAGACCTCGATCAGGCGCTCGGCGTCGACGCCGGTGTAGCGCTGCGTCGTCGACAAAGACGCGTGGCCGAGCAGCTCCTGGATCGCGCGCAGGTCGCCGCCTCGGGCGAGCAGGTGCGTCGCAAAGCTGTGGCGCAGCGCGTGCGGCGTGGCGCTGTCCGGAAGGCCGCTCGCCGCGCGCAGCTTGCGCATCTGCGCCTGGACGATCTCGGCGCGCAGGCGGCCGCCCCGAGCACCCAGGAACAGCGGCCCGTCGGACCCCGGCTGGAAGGGGCAGCGCGCCACATAGGCCTCGACCGCCTCGCGCACCGCGGGCAGCACCGGGACCACGCGCTGCTTCCTGCCTTTGCCGGTGACGGTGAGCCTCTCCTCGAGCGGCAGGACGTCGCGGTTGAGAGACAGGGCTTCGTCGATGCGCAGGCCGCTCCCGTAGAGGAGCGCCAGCACGGCCACGTCGCGCGCGGCAATCCATGCCTCAGCAGCGAACGCGGCCACGCCCTCGACCGCGGTCGCGGCGTCGGGCACCGTCAGCGGCTTGGGCAGGGCCTTCGGCAGCTTGGGCGAGCGCAGGGCCGTGACCTGTGCGTTGTGCACGAGGCCGCGGCGGTCGAGCCAGCGGAAGAAGCCGCGCAAGGTCGAGAGGGCGCGCGCGTTCGAGGTGGCGGTGAGGCCATTGGTCCGGCGCGCCGCGAGCCAGGCGCGGAAATCAGCAAGTCGCAGGGCGGCGAGATCGGCGAGGCCCGCGGGCGCGCCCAGATGCGTGCCGATGAAGGCGAAGAAGCCGGTCAGGTCGTGCGTGTAGGCGGTGAGCGTGTGGAGCGAGCAGCGTTTTTCGACCGCCAGCCAGGCCCGCCAGGCCTCGAAGGCCTCGACCGCGTCGCGTCCGGCGAGGAAGCGCGGGACCGGCGGTAAAGACGCGGCCTTGCTCAGCCGCGGTCCAGCCATCCCCGAAAGGTCAGCTCCACCACCTTGCCGAGGAACGTGAGCAGCTCGGTTCCCTGGCCGGGATGGAACTTGTCCGGCGTGCGCGAGCCGAAGGCGAGCACGCCCTGCGGCGCGTCGCGGCGCAGCTGCAGGCGCAGCAGGGCCTGCGAGCGGACAAGGGTGGAGGCA
>DATJWN010000135.1:0-4777 GCA_035501235.1 Reyranella sp. | reverse complement strand
GCAGAACACCATCGTCCACCACGGTCGCCTCGATCCTGGGGTGGTACTGCTCATGAAGCCGTTCACGTTCCGCGACCTGGCCGCGAAACTGAGATCCGTTCTGGACGGGCCGGAGTCCTAGAGCCAGCTATCCGGCGTCTTCTTGCCCGATGCGCCGGCTCGCAAGCTTGCCCCCCGGGCGGGTTTGGGGGAAACTTGAACAAATTCAGAAATCACGGAGGACGCCCCGATGGACATCGTCCCGTTGGGCCCGGGTTTCGCCGCCGAGCTGCGCGGCACCTCGCTCGCCGAGATCGCGGCGGACGACGCGGCGTATGCCGCAGCGCGCGCCGCACTCGAGGAGCACTCGGTTCTCGTCTTCCGCGGCCAGGACGTGAGCGACGACATCCAGCTCTCGTTCTCGCGGCGTTTCGGACCTCTCGAGATCACCAAGGTCGGCTCGCAGGGCGAGGGGACGAATCTCGTCATCCTCACGACGATCGACGAGGCCGGCCGGGTCGTCCCCGCCGACCACCGCCTGTCCTTGCGCAACAAGGCGAACCAGCTGTGGCACACCGACAGCACGTTCAAGCGGGTGCCGGCCTTGGCCTCGGTCCTGTCGGCACGCATCATCCCGGACCGCGGCGGCGAGACCGAATACGTCTCGACACGGCTGGCCTGGGAGCGGCTCGAGCCCGGCTTGCAGTCGCGGCTCCAGAACTCGTTCGCCTGGCATGACTACGCGCACTCGAGGGGCAAGATCGCCCCTGATCTTGCGAGTCCGGCCGAGCGTGATGCCCTGCCGCCGGTCTGCTGGCGGATGGCGTGGACGAACCCGGCCAACGGCCGTGTGGCGCTCTACATCGCCTCGCATGCCTACGCCATCGAAGGCATGGAGCGTGAGGCCGCGCAAAAGCTGCTGGGCGAGCTGATGGATGCGGCGACCGCACCGGGGCGCAGCTATCTGCACACCTGGCGCAAGGGCGACGTCGTCATGTGGGACAACCGCGCCACGATGCATCGCGGCCGGCCATGGCCCGCGAACGAAGCGCGCCACATGGTGCGCACCACGATCTCGGCGACCGAGGCGGACGGATTGGCGTCCGTGCGGCCGCCGGCCCGCCAGGCGGCGGAATAATCACTCGCATCCCCGGGGAGGACGACGATGAAAGAGCTCATCAAGCAGTATCTCGACCAGGGCATCTCGCGCCGCCAGCTGGTCTCACGCCTCTCTGCCCTGGGCCTGAGCACGGTCGCTGCGAAAGCGGTGGCGCAGTCGCTGGGCTCGGTCGTGACACCCGCGCAGGCGGCCACGTCCGAAGGGGCGATGCGCGAGATTACCGGCACGGGCGGTCATCTCTTCGTCCAGCAGCTCAAAGCGGCCGGCGTCGAGTTCATCTTCTTCAACCCGTCGACCGGCGATGCGCCGATCTTCGATGCGACGGTGGACGAGCCCGGCATCCAACTGATCAAGGGCATCCAGGAGGGCGTGGTCGCCGGTATGGCCGACGGCTATGCGCGCCTCTCCGGCAAGACCGGCATCGTGATCGTCGCCAATGTCGGCCTGCCGAACGCGATGACCCAGATGGTCAACACGTTCAAGGACCGCATCCCGATGCTCACCGTGGTTGCGGCCTTCGGCCAGGACAAGCTCGGCGCCGAGGGTCCTCAGGACTACGACTACCAGGAATACATGATGGGCCCGATCACCAAGTGGCGGTGGATGGCCCAGAGTGCCGCCGGTATCCCAGAGACCACGCGCCGCGCGCTCAAGTTTGCCGCCACCCCGCCGTCGGGCCCGGTGTTCCTCGCGATTCCGGACAACGAGCTGCGCGCCCAGGCGACTGCCACGGTCATGGACCAGTCGCTGTTCGACGTCGCGATGAAGGTGCGGCCCGACAAGGCCGACATCGAGAAGGCGGCGAAGCTCCTGATCGAGGCGAAGAACCCGCTGCTCACGGTCGGTGACGAGATCACCTTGTGTCGCGGCGAGAAGGAAGCGGTCGTCCTCGCCGAGCTGCTCGGCCTTCCGGTCGCCGGCCAGGCCGAGTTCGGCGTATGGTCGAAGCCGTTCCCGACCCGAAACCCGCTCTATCTCGGGCCGATGCTGCGCCACATGCGCTTTCCGGGCGAGGTCGACGTGCACCTGAACGTGGGCGACCGCTACGCCGAGCTGGCGCAGAAGGGCACCACGCTGATCTCGATGCGCCAGGACGCGACGAGCCTTGCGCGCGCCGAGCCGGTCGACCTGCCGATGGTCGCCGACGTACGGCTCGGCATGGCCGACCTCATCGACGCAATCAAGAGCATGGCGACCGCCGACCGCCTCAAGAAGATCGCCGAGGACCGCGCATCGCGCGTGCACGCCTACACGAAACAGCAGGCGGAGATGCTGAAGACGATCGCGGCCAAGGCCGACAACGGCCCCGAGATCCGCCGCGAGCGCCTGGCGATCGAGCTCGAGAACGGGCTCGAGAAGGACACGATCTACGTGACCGACTGCGATTCCGGCCGCGCCATGGACCCGCTGATGTCGTTCGGCGGCTCGGACAAGGCGTATATCAGCACCGGGCCGAACATCCTCGGCTGGGCGGTGTCGGCGGCGTTCGGCGCCAAGCTTGCGCGCCCCAACCAGCCGGTCGTCGCCATCCTCGGCGACGGCTCGATGAGCTTCGGCGGCCCGCGACCTTTGTGGAGCCACGCGCGCTACAAGGCGCCGATCACCACCATCGTCTACAACAACCGCAGCTACAACAACGAGCGCAACCGCATCTGGAGCTTCAGCGGCGGCGCTCAGTTCAAGGAAGGCCGCGACATGACCTGCTATAACGGCAGCCCGGACATCGATTTCGCCAAGGCGGCGGCTGCGTTCGGCGTCGAAGGCGAGGTGGTGAAAGAGGCCTCGCAGATCAAGGAGGCGCTCGCCCGTGCGAAGCGCGCCAACGTGGAGGGCCGGCCGTACCTGCTCGACATCAATGTCATGCGCGACGGCGTCGGCGCTGCCACCGCGTGGCACCCCGAATATTCGATCGCCGACAAGCGCACGCGGAAGGTCTGACCATGCGCGCATCCTTGATCGGCGCCGCCGCGTGGCTGGCGTTCGCCGCGCCGTCCCACGCCCAGCAGCCTCCGGCCAGTCTGCTGCCGCCCGGCGACGGCCGCGACGTCGTTGCGGTTGCCTGCACCCAATGCCACGGGCCTGGCCCGTTCGTGCAGCTCCGCGAGGGCGCCGACGCGTGGCGCCTCCAGGTCTACGACATGATCCTGCGCGGCGCGCAGGTGCAGCCGGATGACCTCGACAAGGTCGTGGGTTACCTGTCGGCGAGCTTCGGACCCGGCGTGAACGTGCCGCCGCCCCTGCATCAGGTGACCTTGCCCGACGGCAAGGGCAAGGACTTGGTCGAAGCGCAGTGCACGGTCTGCCACGGTCTCGACCGCATCGCCATGGCGAGGCGCGCGCCCGGGGAGTGGACCCAGATCATCCACCGCATGATCTTCCTGGGCGCATCTGTGTCCGGCGACGACGCCAAGACCATCACCGCGTATCTCGACGACAAGTTCGGGACGAAATAGGAGCTAGCCTTATGAAGCGTACCGAGCCGCCATTCCGTGCCGACCACGTCGGAAGCCTGCTGCGCCCGGCCGAGCTGAAAGCCGCGCGCGAGAAGCGCGCGAAGGGCGAGATCACGCCGGCCCAGCTGAAAGAAGTCGAAGACCGCGAGATCGAGCGCGCGATCAAGAAGCAGGAGGAGGTCGGACTCCAGGCGGTGACCGATGGCGAGTTCCGCCGCTCCTGGTGGCATCTCGACTTCCTCTGGGGCCTCAAGGGTGTGGAGCGCCACGTGATGACCTCTGGCATCGCGTTCGCCGCGGTCACCACGCGCAACGAGGGCATCAAGGTGACCGGCAAGCTCGGGTTCGACGGCCACCCGATGCTCGACCACTTCAAGTTCGTGGCCGCGCACACCAAGCGCGTGCCCAAGATCACCATCCCCGCACCCTCGGCGATCTACGGGCGGCCCATGGCGACGCCGATCGACAAGAAGGTGTACCCGAACATGGACCGGTTCTGGGACGACCTCGGCCAGGCCTACCGCAAGGCGGTGCGCGCCTTCGCCGATGCCGGCTGCCGGTACCTGCAGCTCGACGAGGTCTTCATCGCCATGCTGTGCGATCCGAAATATCGCCAGCAGATGAAGGACCGCGGCGACGATCCCGAGAAGCTCGGCGAGATCTACGGCGAGCTGATCAACATGGCGATCAAGGACATCCCGCCCGACATGACGATCACCATGCATCTCTGCCGCGGCAACTACAAATCGACCTTCATGGGTCGCGGCGGCTACGAGACCGTGCAGGAGATCCTGTTCCACAAGGTCAACGTGCACGGCTACTTCATGGAGTACGATGACGAGCGCGCGGGCGGCTTCGAGCCGCTCAAGCTGCTGCCCAAAGGCAAGTCGGTCGTCCTCGGCCTGGTGACGACAAAACGCGGCCAGCTCGAAAGCAAGGACGAGCTCAAGCGCCGCATTGACGAAGCCGCCCGCTACGTACCGATCGAGCAGCTGGCGCTCAGCCCACAATGCGGCTTCTCGAGCACCGTCGAAGGAAATCTGATCACCGTCGACGAGGAGATGGAGAAACTGCGGCTGATCGTAGAACCCGCGCGCGAGGTATGGGGCTGACGCTGCGGTATCGACATAGCAATCGGAACCTTCTCCATAGCCGGCGGTTTCTATAGGGCCTCATCCAACAAACGGAGCCGAGCACATGGACAAGGATCGTATCGAAGGCGCAG
>DATJWN010000134.1:0-31546 GCA_035501235.1 Reyranella sp. | reverse complement strand
AAGGGTGGCGAGCGAGACCAAAGCCAGCGCGGCCAATATCGCGAGGTGCGTGCTGAAACCCTCGCCCGTCGTCAGGACCTCGACCGCCGAGGCGCCGAAGATCAGCGTCGGCACGCAAAGCGGCAGAGCGAGCAACGCCAGCAAAGCACCGCTGCGGCGGGCTCCGAGCATCAGCGCCGCCGCGAGACCGCCGATCAGGGAGAGGGTCGGCGTGCCCACGAACAAGGTGAGCGCCAGCACGCCCTGGGCCTTCGTTTCGAGGCCGAAAGCGCCGCCCATCACAGGCGCGAGCACGGCGAGCGGCAGGCCCGTCACAATCCAGTGAGCGGCGCATTTGGCGAGCGCTGCCAGCTCGAGCGGCCACGGCGCCAGCAGCAGCAGATCGAGCGTACCGTCCTCGTAGTCCGTCGCGAACAGCCGATCGAGCGAGAGCAGCGAGGCGAAGAGCGCGGCACACCACAGCACACCCGCCGCGATGCGCGCGAGCAGGTTCGATTCAGGTCCGATGCCGAGCGGAAAGAGCACGGTCGCCACGACGAAGAAGGCGAGCACGAGAGCGACGTCGCCCGGACGTCGCCAGACGAGTCGGAGGTCGCGCGCGATGAGGGCAGCGAAGCCGCTCACGGCTTTCCTCCCCATTCATATGGGGAGGCGGCGCGGCAGTCCGCGACGGAGGGATCATGGGCAACACCGGGACCGTGGCTCATGCCCCCTCCGTCAGCGCAAGACGCTGACCGAGGGATCACGAGCCCAGCTCCAATGCGCGCGCGCCGCGCAGGCCGAGCGAGACGTGCGTCGCCGCGATCGCGAGCCCGCCATCCTCGATGTGCGTCTCGAGCACATCGCGCAGCGCGGCCTGCGAGGGCGCGTCGAGCGCGTTGAAGGGCTCGTCGAGCAGCCAGACCCGCGCCTCGCCCGCGACCAGCCGCGCCAGTGCGGCGCGGCGGCGTTGGCCGGCCGACAGGGTGCGCACGGGTCGGTCGGCGAGGCGGATGAGATCGAAGGCCGTGAGCGCTTCATCGAGATCGGCGGTCTCGCCGCGCAGGCGGCCGGCGACGACCAGATTCTCGCGCACCGACAGGTCCGCCTTCAGCCCTTCCTGGTGCCCCAGCCAGCCCAGCCGCGCGCGCCAGGCCTCGCGGTCGTCCGCGACGTCGTCGCCCTGCCATCGGATCGTGCCTGCGTCCGCAGGCACCAGGAGTGCGAGCGCGCGCAGCAGCGTGGTCTTGCCGCTGCCGTTAGGGCCGGTGAGGGTCAAAAGATCGCCTGCGCCCAACGTGAAGGACAGGCCCTCGAACACCTGCCGGCCGCCGCGGCGGCAAGTGAGGCCGGACACATCAAGAAGGGCAGGCGCCATTGCGGCGTGGTCGTAGCATGGAAGCGCCCGCAGCGGAGCAAGGGCGCTGGCGGGCGGCAGCGCCTTCCGAGGCGCGAGTCGGCGTTTTCGCGCTAAAGTGCGAAAAGTGCCCACCCGCGCCGAGCAGCATTGATCCAGGTGCCAGAAAGAAAAAGGCCGTCCTGTCGGGGGAGAGTGACAGGACGGCCGAACGCCTCCGAAGAGGCTGAACGAGGCTTTGGGGGGACCTCGTTCGGGGGAGATACGAGGCAGAACATGGAAAGCCGGGGTGGCACTCGCTAGACCCAAATGGGGCGGAAGTGTGATTTTTTGATCACACCCGATAGAGCTGGAAAATCGAATTCGGCCTTTTATTCCAAAGCCTTAGCGAGGCGGCCTCGCCTCACACACGGACGGAAAGGCGTTCTTATCCATTGGGAGCCGAGCGGGTTGGCGATTTTCGCGCAAGAGCGCCGGCTCACGCTTTGGGACAAGCGCTGCCGCCCGCCGACGCCTAGCCCAACGGCTTAAGCGTATGGATCCGCCGCGTCGCGCATGCCGTCGCCCAGGAACTGATAGGCCAGGATGACGAGGATCACCGGCACCACCGGGAACATCAGCCACCAGTTCACCGCCACGACATTGATGTCGGTCGCCTCGTTCAGCAGCACGCCCCAGGAGGTGATGGGCGGGCGCAGGCCGAGGCCCAGGAACGACAAAGCCGTCTCGGCCAGGATCATCGAGGGAATGGAGAGTGTGGCCGAGGCGATCAGGTGGCTCATGAAGCCGGGCAGCAGGTGGCGGCCGATGATGCGGCCGGGCTTGGCCCCCATCATCTGGGCCGCCATGGCGTAATCCTCCTCGCGCAAGGAGAGGAGCTTGGAGCGCACGGCGCGGCCGAGGCTCGGCCAGTCGAGCAGCGCCAGGATCAGCGTGATGCCGAAATAGACCAGCAGCGGCGACCAGGTGACGGGCAGCGCCGCGGAGAGCGCGAGCCACAGCGGCAGATGCGGGAAGCTCTTCAGGATCTCGGTCAGTCGCTGGACGACCATGTCGACCCAGCCGCCGTAATAGCCCGCGAGTCCGCCCAGCACGAGCGCAAGCGTGAAGGAGAGCGCGATGCCGATCAGGCCGATGGTGAGCGAAATGCGCGCGGCATAGATGATGCGGCTCAGCATGTCGCGGCCCAGGCGATCGGTGCCGAGGAAGAAGGCCGTGCCGCCGTCAGGCGGGCAGACGAAGTGGAACGAGCCGTCGATCAGGCCCCAGAATTCGTAGCTCTCGGCACGGCAGAAGAAGCGCAGCTGCTGCGGCTTGGTGGGGTCCGGCTTGTAGACCCGCTGCAGCGTTTCCATGTCGCGGCTTTCCTTGAGGCCGTAGACGAAGGGCCCCAGGAACTTGCCCTCATGGATGAAGTGGATGCCCTGCGGCGGCGCGAAGATGTAGCGGACGTGCCGAGTGTTGAGGTCGTAGGGCGCCAGCCACTCGCTGATCAGGATCGAAAAGTACATCAGCGCCAGGAAGATCGCCGAGACGACGGCCGGCCGGTGGCGGCGGAAGCGCCACCACATCAGCTTCCACTGCCCGGCCATATAGAACTTTTCCTGCTCGGCCGTGAGCTTCTCGGAAATGTAGGGATCCCAGCTTTCCTGGCTGACGTAGTGCTCCGTCGGCGTGGGCTTGGTGTCGGTCCTGTCGGTCATGGCGCGCCTACTTCTCGCCCGCCGCGCCGAAGCGGATGCGCGGATCCAGCGCGGCCAGCAGCAGGTCGGAGATCAGCATGCCGATCACCGTCAGCACGGCCACGAACAGGAGGAAGGTCGCTGCCAGATTGACGTCCTGGGTGCGCAGCGCACCCAGCAGCATCGGGCCCGTCGTCGGCAGCGATAGCACCACCGAGACGATGACCGACCCCGAGATCACCTCCGGCAGGAGATGGCCGATGTCCGCCACGAACGGGTTGATGGCGTGGCGGAGTGGATACTTGATCAGGAGCTTGAGCGGCGGAAGGCCCTTGGCGCGGCCGGTGATGACATACTGCTTCTGCAGCTCATCGAGCAGGTTGGCGCGCAGACGCCGGATCATGCCGGCGGTGCCCGCCGTGCCGATGACGATGACCGGGATCACCAGGTGCTGGGCGACGGATACGACCTTGGCCCAGCTCAGAGGCTTGTCGATGAACTGCGGATCCATCAGGCCGCCGATCGAGACGCCGAAGAACACCTTGCCGACATAAAGCAGCACCAGCGCCAGCAGGAAGTTCGGGATGGCGAGGCCCAGGAAGCCCACGAACGAGGCGACGTAGTCGCCGAGCTGATACTGGTGCGTGGCGGCATAGACGCCGATCACGAAGGACACCGTCCAGATGAAGATGATGGTGCAGGATTCCATGATGATGGTGAGCACCAGCCGCTCGCCGATCAGGTCCTTCACCGGCACCGTGTCCTGGCACGACAGGCCGAAGTCCCAGCGGAACACGCCGCCCAGCCAGTGGAAGTAGCGGTACCACAGTGAATGATCGAGGCCGTACAGGTGGCGCAGCTCGTCGGCGCGCTTGAGCGCATCGGCATCGCCGCGTGCCAGCAGCTCGTCGATCTGCGAGGTCACGCAGTCGCCCGGCGGCAGGTCGATGATGATGTAGACCAGCAGGCTGATCACGAACAGCGTCGGGATCATGATCAGGATGCGGCGGGCAACGTAGTGCAGCATCACGCCTTCTCCCGCACGAGGCGCACATAATGGCCGGGCTCGACCTCGGTCCAGAGCAGCGGCTCCTCGCCGTTGTCGGTGAAGGGCGCGGGCCACTCCGTAGGATCGGACGCCTTGCCCTCCATGAGCTGGCGGAGATCGAGGCGCTGGTTCGGGTCGGGGATCGGCACGGCGGCGAACAGGGCCTTGGTGTAGGGGTGGATCGGATTCTTGAACAGTTCGCCCGACGGCGCGAGCTCGACCAGGCGGCCCGCGCACATCACGGCGATTCGGTCCGCAATATAGTCGACCACCGCGAGATTGTGGCTAATGAAGAGATAGGTGAGCCCAAGCTGCTGCTGCAGATCCTTGAGCAGGTTCAGGATCTGCGCCTGGATCGAGACGTCGAGCGCCGACACGGGCTCGTCGCAGATCACCATGTCGGGCCTGAGCGCCAGCGAGCGGGCGATGCCGATACGCTGGCGCTGGCCGCCCGAGAAGGAGTGCGGGTAGCGGCTGAGCTGGCGGCGGTCGAGACCGACCAGCTCCATCAGCTCGCCCACCATCTCGCGGCGATAGGCGTCGTCGCCGATGCGGTGGATGACCAGCGGCTCGACCAGGATGTCGTAGACCGTCATGCGCGGATTGAGCGAGGCGAACGGGTCCTGGAAGATGAACTGCAGCTTGGTGCGGAAGCGGTTCAGGTCTTCGCCTTCCAGCATCATGACGTCGACCTTGCGGCCCCAATCGTCGTACACGACGCGGCCCGCGCCCTCGTTGGGATCGGCCGAGACGCCGCGCATCAGCATCTTGCTGAGCGTGGTCTTGCCGCAGCCCGATTCGCCCACCAGGCCCAGGCACTCGCCGCGGATCACGTCGAAGCTCACATCGTTGACGGCCTTGATGGTGCGCGTCTTGCCGCCGCCCAGCAGCTGCTCGAGCAAGGTATCGGCCTTGCGGATATGGAAGGTCTTGGACAAATGCCGGACCTTCAGCACGGGCGCGTCGGGATTGAAGGTCGGCAGCGGCTCGGTCTCCGGCTTCTCCTGCAGGAGATGGCCGGTCGCCGCCTTGATCTCGCGGATCGGCTCGAGCCGTTCCTCGGGCGCCATGTCGAAGCGGGGCACGGCATGAAGCAGCGCCTTGAGATAGGGATGCCGCGGATCGCGGAAGATGTCGTGCAGGTCCCCCGATTCGACGACCTTGCCGCGATACATGACCACGACATCGTCGGCGACGTTGGCGACCACGCCGAGATCGTGGGTGATCATCAGCAGCGCCATGCCGAGTTCGTGCTGCAGCTCCTTCATGAGCCGCAGGATCTGCGCCTGGATGGTGACGTCGAGAGCGGTCGTGGGCTCGTCGGCGATCAGCAGCGCGGGCCGGCAGACCAGCGCCATGGCGATCATGGCGCGCTGGCGCAGGCCGCCCGAGAGCTCGAACGGATAGGTGCGCAGCGCCCGGCGCGGATCGGGGAAACCCACCATGCGCAGCATGTTGTAGGTGAGCTCGTCGACTTCCTTCTGGCCGATGCGCCGGCCGCGCGAGCTGCGCTCGAAGGCCTCGTTCATCTGGTTGCCGAGCGAATGGAGATTGCTCAAGCCCGTGCCGGCAGCGCCGTGCAGCTCGACCGCCTCGCCGATCTGGTCGCCCACGGTGTGGAGCGGCGAAAGCGAGGTCATCGGCTCCTGGAAGATGATCGAGATCTGGCCACCTCGGATGGCGCGCATCTCGGGGCCGGTGCGCTCGAGCTTGACGATGTCGACGACGCCCGCGGGATCGCGCGGGTCCTCGAACAGGATGGAGCCCGACGGGATCTTCGCGGTGCGCGGCAAGAGGCCCATGATCGCCTGGCTGCACACCGACTTGCCCGAGCCCGATTCGCCCACCAGCGCGACCGTGCCGCCGGGCTTTATGGCGAACGACACATTGTCGACGGCCCGCAGGATGCCTTCGTGGACGCCGAACTCGACGCTGAGGTTCTCGACGCGCAGCAGGTCCTTCATGCCAGCTCTTCCTGCGAGGCGATCGAGATGCCCATCGACCGGAGGTTGGCGCGCGTGGCTCGCGTCAGCACGAGATGCCGGCTCTCGGCGGCGTGCGCGGCGCGCTCGACGATGTCGTGGAAGCCATCGAGGGCGGAGTCGATCCTGATCGCGCGATGGCCGAAGGAACGGACGGCAAGCTGCATCCAGCCGCCGGTGCGGTCGCGCTTGGTCGAGTAGTAGGCAAGCTTCATGAGATCCAGACGACTCCATTCGACAAGGCCGCCGACGGGGCCGTCGGCGCACAGCGTATCCTCACGCAGCAGATAGCGCGTCCTCTGGCGCAGCGCGGTGCGCACGAAAAACAGCGCGAACAGAAGGAAGCCCGCGCCGAGGATGATCAGCGCCCAGCGATTGACGTCGACCAGTACCAGCGGCAGGCCGCACAGCACCGCCCCCGACGCGGCGCGGATATAGTCGGCCCAGAGCGTCTGTCGCGGATAGCGCAGATCTGACGAACTCAAACGCGCGCCTCCCGTGACGCGAATAGTGTCTGCGCCGCGCTCACCCCCAGGCCCGGCGTCGTTTTCGCACTCCCCAACAACATACTTAGGAAATCCCACGCCCCCTCGTCCATCGCAAGATGATGACTGAGCAGGCCTACGGGCTCGCCTGTCGCGGTGCGGGAATGTCGCAGGGCCGCAACCAGAGCCGACAACGCCGCTTCCTCGCCCACGAAGCCGCGGCCGCCCTTCCAGTCGATCAAATCGACGTGCGCGTTGATCTGACGCAACCCTTTCACCGGCTCTTCGCAGGTGCGGCCGGCGAAGGTCGACAGCCCACGGAAACCGATCTCCGGCAGGGCCGGGACGAAGGCCGGCGCGATGCGGTTCCAGGGCGGCACCATGACCGGCAAAGCGCGCGGACCGAACAAACGTTCCATCGCCATCCATCCCGTGCCCAGATCGCCCAGCACGAGCATGGCCGGCCGGTGCGGGCCGAGTTCCATCTTCTTGTCCGGCGGCAGCGCATGATTGGTGTGGCTGTAGCCGTGTTGCAGGACATCGACGCCCCTTTCGGCCGCGAGCCTTCCGGCCAACGCCGTCGTCGCTCGGGCGGGGATGACGGCCAGCGCGACCGGCCAGTCGGTTTCCCGGCGCAACGCAAGCAGGTGATCGAGCGCGGGCGTGACGTCGCTCGCATCGTCATCGCGCCACCAGAGCTCGGCGGTGCGTCCGGCATCGCGCCACTGCGCCGCCTCTTCGGCCAGGGCCTGCCAGCCGCTCATGCGAGCCGCGCCTGCAGGAGCTCGGCCGTCGCCGCCGCGCCGCGCACGTCGCAGGGCGGGAAGCTCCGGATCGAGGGACCGGCCAGCGCGCGATCGACGGCGGCGGCCAGGCTGCCGGCGGAGAGCTCGTCTGCCGGCACCATTGCCACCATGCCCCGTTCGGCGAGCATCCGCGCGCGATCGTTCTGCTCGGTCTCGCGTTCGGTGGCGAAGGGCACCAGCACCGCTCGATCGGCGCAGCACAGGGTCTCGACGACGGTGTTGTAGCCCGCCTGGCTGATCGAGAGAGCGGCGTTGCTGAGCAGCGTCGTGAAGTCGGATCGCGCTCGCTCGATGACGATGCCGGCGGCCTTGGGCAGCGCCGCGCGGTCGACATCGGCCAGGTTATCCCCGAGCAACAGGCGCCACGTCCGTTCCGCCGCGGCACTGGCCGCGCGCGCGCCCAGCGCTGCCTTCAGCAAGGGCGCGCCCACGGCGCCGCCGCCCACCGAGACGATGACTTCGCCCGCGCCGGCTTGCGTGCGCGTCGCGGGCACAGACTCGCCGACATAGCCGGTATAGACGGCGCGCCGGGCGATCCCGTCCCAGCCGGCGAAGCTCTTGGCGAAATCGGCCAGCCTCGGATCGGCATGGATCAGCACGAGATCGAAGTCGTCGAGCAGGCCGAGCGTCTCGGCGATGCGCTCGGGCCGCGCCGTGCGGCGCACGACATCGCGCACCGAGGAGACGATCAGCGGCTTGGGCATCATCGCACGCGCCGCCTCGAGCAGCGGCAGCAGCTCGAAGTGAAGCTGCGTGCGGCCGAAGGGAAACTGCTCGGTGATGACGATGTCCGGTCTCTCCGCCGCCAGCAGGTCGAGGAGGACCCGGCGGCGGTCCGCCCTGAACGCATCGTCGAGCGGCGCGCCGTCGAGCTGGCAAAGCTCGCGCAAGCCCTCGTCGCGGGCGCGCACGGGCGGTAACTGGTGAAAGCGCGCGCGGCCGAGATCGAGCTTCAGCGGCGCGCCGCCGGACACCAACAGCACATCGAAGCCGCTCGCGGCAAGCGTGCGCGCCAGAACGGCGGCGCGCCTGACATGGCCGATGCCGAGCAGATGCTGGACGTGGAACAAGACGCGGTTCATTGCAGCGGCACGTTCGGGCGCTCGAGGACGACGCGGCCGTCCAATTCGGCGCGGAAGAAATGCAGGCAGCGCCAGTCGAGCTTCATCGGCTGGCGGCCGGTCATGTCCCAGCCGGTCGCCAGGGCGAGCAGCGCGCGGATCGCCGCCTTGTGCGAGACGGCGACGACAGGCTCGCCCTCGCGCGCGATAGAGGCGCTCCAGTCGGCGAGGCGAGTCATGGTCGTGCGCGGCGATTCCCCACCCGGCGGATGGAAATCGAGGCCGAGCGCCTCGGCGGCGGCAAAGGCCTCGCCGCCCGTGGCGCGCAGCTCGGCGACCGTGCGGCCCTCCCAGGCGCCGAAGCTCATCTCGCGCAGGCGGGAATCGACCGTCACGGATGCCGACGGCTGCACCAGCTCGGCGGTGCGGCGCGCGCGCCGGAGCGGACTGCACATCCGCTTCCAGGACGCCGCGGGCGACGGCAGGCGCCAGCGCGCGGCATCGGCCTCGCCTGCATCGCTCAGCTCGATGTCGGTCATGCCCTGAAGGCGGTGCTGCTCGTTCCAGCCGGTCGCGGCGTGGCGCAGGATCGCGAAGGGCACGGCGCTCATCGCAGCAGCCGGAGCGCGGCGGCGAGCGCGCGGGCCGCGGCGTCCTCATGATGATGCTGGGCGATGCGCACGCTGGCGGCGGCGGCGAGGCGCGCTCGTTCGGCCGGATCGTCGAGCAGGCGCGCCACCGCGGCGGCGAAGGCATCGGCATCGCCGATCGGAGTCAGCAGGCCCGTGACGCCATCGGCCACCACCGCGGGGACGCCGCCGGTGCGGCCGGCGACCACCGGCACACCGGCCGCCTGGGCTTCGAGGAAAGCCATGCCATAGGCTTCGTTGATTGCGGGCCAAAGGTAAAGGTCCGCCGACGCATAGTACGCGGGCATGGAGGGGCGCGGCTGGGCCCCGGCGAAGCGCACGCGTGCCCCGAACGGCGCCATCAGCGCCTCGACCTCGGCCCGCGCCGGCCCGTCGCCGATCAGCAGCGCCTGCCAGCGCCGCTCGCCCAGCCTGGCGAAGGCGCGGGCCAGCACGCGGTACGATTCAAGCTTGTCGCGCGTACGCATCATGCCGACGCTGAGCAGCAGCGGCGGATCGTTGGCCTTGCGCTTCCCGGCCTGGAAGGGCGCCACATCGATGAAGGGCGGCAGCCACATCTGATGCGCGCCCGGCCGCAGCATCGCCTTCACGCCGGGCATGTCGCGCGGATTGACCGTGAGCACGAGATCGCAGGCGCCGAGCGCGCGCTCGACGGCGCGATGGCCGAGCCGCGTTTCGCCCTGGGCGCGGTGCGGCGCGTGGCTGGCCTCGGCGATGACGTACGGCACGCCGAGCGCGCGGCTGACCAAGGGTCCCAGCCAGTCGGGCTTGCGGTAGTAGCAGTGATAGGTGAACCAGCAGTCGAAGCGCTCGGGATGGCCGCCGGGCAGCGCCCGCCAGCGCTCGATCAGGCGCGCGGCCTGCCGCCGGGCGCGGCGCTCGTGCGCGAGATGCGAGGCGAAGGGCGGCACGCCGGCCGGCACGCGGCTGGCGTCAGGCATCACCACCTGGTGGCCGAGCCGCTCCAGCAGCCGTGCGAGACCCCGCGCCATCTCGCGATCGCCCGAAGGCAGGGGGCTGTCAGGAGGCTTGAGCGGCGTGTGCAGCAGCACGCGCATCGCGTTCACTCGGCGGCGCGCGCCTCGGGCGTCTCGATCTGCGGCGCGAGGTTGGCGGCAAGGGGCAGCGTGAGCGAGCGCGCGATCCAGTCGACGCCCGCCTCGTAGGAGAAGCGCGTGCGCACGATCTCGTTGGAGCGCTCGCCGAAGCGCCGGCGCAACTCGGGATCGCGCGCCAGCTTTTCGAGCGCGGCGGCGAGCTGATCGGGCGAGGCGGGATCGCACATCAGGCCGTTGTCGTTGTCGCCGACGAACTCGCCGATCGCGGCCGAGCGCGTCGAGACGATCGCCATGCGCTGGTAGCCCGCCTCCTGCAGCACGTTGGGCATGCCCTCGCGGTCGCCGTCATCGGCGGTCTTGCTCGCCAGCACGAAGATGTCGGCGCGGCGATAGGCCTCGAAGACCTTGGCCTGCGGCAGGGCGCCGTGCCAGGTGCAGCGATCGGCGATGCCGAGCTGCCGGGCGTTCTGCTCGAACGTGTCGCCCAGCACGCCCGCGCCGATATGCTCGAAGCGCCAGTTGAGGTCCTTCGGCAGCTTGGCGAGCGCGTTCAGGAGATCGTCGTAGCCTTTCTTCGCCACCCTTCGGCCGACCGACAGGATCACCACCGGATCCTTGGGGTCCGTGCCGTCGCGGCGCGAGCGCTCGACAGGCGGCGCCGGCAGGTTGGCGAGGTCGAGGCCGTGATAGACCAGGCGCAGCCGCTCGGGGTCGGTCACCAGTTCCTTCAGCCGGCCCAGACCGTAGCGCGTGCAGGTGATCAGCCAGTCGATGTCGGCGAGCTTGTCGCGCAGCTCCCATTCCTGGCTGGTCCAGATGTCCTTGGCGTGCGCCGAGGCGCTCCACGGCAGGCCGCGCATGATCGCGGCATAGCGCGTGGCCGACGCAGGCGTGTGGATGAAGTGGGCGTACATGCGCTCGATGCCGGCCGGCATCTCGGCCGCCAGGATCATGCCCTGGCCGAAGCGGCGCACGCGGTTGGGCGTGCGGTCGCGCCAGAGGTCCTTGAGAAACCGCGCGCGCGCGGCACGATAGCCCGGCAGGTGGCGCACTTTCCACCAGGCGCGGATCACGCGCAGCGGATCGTTCTTGAGATACTCCGGCAGATAGACGATCGGTGCCTTTACGCGCGCATGCACCGGATGAACCGCGGGGTCCGTGGGAATCCGCAGCGAATAGATCACGAGCTTCAGCCCGCGTGCCTCGAGCCCCGCCATCTCCTGAGCGATGAAGGTCTCCGACAGCCGCGGCCAGCACTTCACCACGACCGCGATGCGCGCGTCATTTCCACTAGTCATTGAAAACACCGGTTACTTCAGAACTTGGCGCGCGCCGTCGCAGCGTCGGGCGCCACGGGAGACGGTTCGGGCGAAAGATCGACCGCGTCGATCGGCGCCGGACCGCGATGGGGATGGGCGAGCTGCTTGGAGACCAGTCGCCACACATTGCCGAGCCCATCGAGCAGCCCGGGCACGACCACTTCGCTCGGCAGGCCCTGCTGCGGCAGCTGGCGCAGCGCCGTCGCCATCATGTGCGGCTCGCGGCCCTTCTCGGGGTCCAGCATCTCGATCAGGCCGAGATTGCGCGCGGCGCGGGCGCGGATGAACTGCTCCAGCCGGGGCCGCGTGCGCGGCACGATGATGGCGCGTTTGTCGAACGACAGGATCTCGCAGAAGGTGTTGTAGCCGCCCATGGCGACGACGCCGGCGGCATGATGCATCAGGCTGCCGAGATTGGGCGTGAAGGTGAGCGTGCGGATGTGCGGGAACTTCGCCGCCCGCTCCTTGAAGCTCTCGCGCGCCGTCGCGGCCATGAAGGGGCCGAACACGATCACCGCGCCATAGGGGATGTGCTGGTCGGCCTCGTAGGCCGAGAGCACCCAATCGACCAGCTCCTCGCCGTCGCCGCCGCCGCCCGGCGTCACCAGGATGAAGGGACCGCCGATCTCCTCGACCTCGTGCGGCACATCGTCGTGCAGCAGGTCGCGGCGGAGATAGCCCGTATAGACGGTCTTGTGCCGTACCGACGGCGGCAGATCGAGGCCGGCCAGCGGCTTGTTCACCTGCGGCAGGCCATAGGCCCAGATTTCGTCGTAGAGGTCGCGCAGCGCCGGCATGACGTTCTTGCGCTGCCATTCGACGGCGAGCTGGCCCGGATCGTCGACCACGTCGCGCAAACCATAGACCAGAGGCGTGCCGCGGCTCTTCAGCAGTTCGAGCGTCGGCATGACCTCGCCGCGCAGGCCCAACGGCTCCTTGTCGACGATGAAGAGGTCGGGCCGGTAGATATCCGCGGTGTCGCGGATGATACGGGTGCGGATTTCGAGCGTGTGCTCGACGCCGACACGCAGGTTGGCCGCGTCGTATTCGCCGGTGATCAGCTTCACCATGCCCGGGATGCGAACGAAATCGATCCCAGAGCGGAATTCGTAGGAGCCGATCACCGGGGAACCGGAGATGATCAGGACCGAGATCGAGCTGTCGGCCTCCACGATGGCGTTGGCGATGGTCCGGCAGCGGCTGACATGGCCCAGACCGTAGGAATCGTGGCTGTAGAGCAGCACACGTTTTGACCGGCTGTTTGCGGGCATGCGGAACGCTCTCCCCTGGCCGCAGCGCCTGCTGCCCCGGCCGGTAAGTTTGGCCGGACTATGCCACAAAGGCTGCAGCGGGCGAACCCCCGCCCGGCGCCCCGAAAATATCGAATGTATTCAATGGACTGATGCAATATATGTGGCGGGGGGCATGGGCCGCGGGTCGTAATGCAGCGCAATCTGTTTTCGTACATCTGGCGCCACAGCAGGCACGAGCAGCTCGTGATCCTGAGCCTCGTCGTGCTGGCGCAGATCTTCTATTTCATGTCGCTCAGCGTCCCGAAGTCGATCGTCAACAACGGCATCTCGGGCAATGCCTTCAAGGACGCCGCCACCATCCAGATGATGGTGCTCGACTGGCACTTGCCCAAATGGCTGGGCGGCGAGCATATCCGCCTCTATCACGGCTTCGCGGCCGACCAGCTCACCTATCTCTACGTGATGAGCGGCGTCTTCCTGGTCGCCGTCATGATCAACAACCAGTTCCGCAAGAGCATCAACACGCAGAAGGGCCGCATGGGCGAGCGCATGCTGCGACGTATGCGCTACGAGCTCTACGACCGCATCCTGCGCTTCCCGGCGGCGCACTTCCGCAAGGTCAAGCAGGCCGAGCTCGCCACCATGATCAAGGACGAGGTCGAGCCGCTCGGCGGCTTCATCGGCGACGCCTTCGTGCAGCCGATGTTCCTGGGCGGCCAGGCGCTGACGGCCATCATCTTCATCATGATGCAGAACTTCTGGCTCAGCCTGGTGGTGATCGGGCTGCTGGCACTGCAGATGACGATCATCCCGCGCCTCAGGAAGCCGGTGCTGGTGCTGGGCCGCCAGCGCCAGGTCACGGCGCGCGCCTTCGCCGGCCGCATCGCCGAGACCGCCGACGGCGTAGCCGAGATCCACATCCACGGCACGGCCAACTACGAGCGCGCCGACATCGCCGAACGGCTGGGCCACATCTTCAAGATCCGCTTCGACCTCTACAACAAGAAGTTCGTCGCCAAGTTCTGGAACAACGTGCTGTCGCAGCTGACGCCCTTCTTCATCTACCTGCTGGGCGGCTACTTCGCGATCACCGGCAAGATGGACGTGGGCGCCGTGGTCGGCGTGCTGCTCGCCTACAAGGACCTGCCGTCGCCGATCAAGGAGCTGATCGATTGGGATCAGCAGCGCCAGGACGTGCAGATCAAGTACGAGCAGGTGATCGACCAGTTCCAGCCCGAGGGCATGATGCCGGAAGAGCTGCAGGCGCTGCCCGAGGGTCCGCCGCCGGCGCTCGGCCACGAGGTGATTTTGTCGGGCGTGACGGTGTCGGAAGACGGCCGCGTGAAGCAGCTCGACAGCGTGACGCTGGCCGTGCCGACCGACACCAAGATGGCGGTCATTGGCGGGGCGAGCTCGGGCAAGGACGTGCTGGGCCAGGTGCTGGCGCGCATCACCCTGCCCACGGCCGGCACGATCAAGATCGACGGCAAGGATTTCTTCGAGCTTCCCGAATACGTGCTGGGCTCGCGTGCCGCCTATATCGGCCAGGAGACCTATCTCTTCCCGCTGTCGGTGCGCGACAACCTGCTGTTCGGCCTGAAGCACCGGCCGATCGCCCCGGCCACCTACGAGGACGGCAAGCTTGCCGAGCGCCAGGCCTTCTGGCGCGAGGCGACGCGCGCGGGCAATCCCGCGCTCGATCCCAACGCCGACTGGATCGACTATCAGCTGGCCGGCGCCACCGGCCCGGCCGACCTGCTGCCCCGCATGGTGCACGCGCTGAAGCAGGTCGAGTTCGACGAGGAGATCTATTCGCTGGGCCTGCGCGGCGCGATCGACGCGGGCAAGCGGCCCGATCTTGCCGAAAAGGTGCTGACCGCGCGTCATGCATTGCACGGTCGCCTGCAGGAGCCGGCCTACGCGCCGCTGGTCGAGCCGTTCACCGCCGACAAATACAATCGCAACCTGTCGGTGGCCGAGAACCTGCTGTTTGGCACGCCGGTCGCCAAGGAATTCTCCGGCGACAATCTCGCCGCCGAGCCCTACGTGCAGTCGGTGCTGAAGGAGACCGGCCTCGACGACGACCTCCTGCGCATGGGTCTGTCGATCGCCGAGACCATGGTCGAGCTCTTCTCGGGCCTCTCGCCCGACAATCCGCTGTTCGAGCAATACAGCTTCATCTCGGCGGACGAGCTGCCCAACGTGAGGCTGTTGCTGCAGAGGCTGGGCGGCAAGGGCGCCGAGGCGGTGCCCGAGGCCGACCGCGTCCGTCTGATGACGCTGCCGCTGCGCTATATCGAGGCGCGCCACCGCTTGGGACTGATCGACAGCGCGATGGAGGAGCGGCTGCTCGCCGCCCGGCGCGCCTTCGCCGCCGGCCTGCCCGCCAGGCTGCGCGACGCCGTCGAGTTCTACGATTTCCAGCGCTACAACAGCGCCGCCACCCTGCAGGACAACATCCTGTTCGGCCGCCTGGTCTACGGCCAGGCCCAGGCCGAGACGCGCATCGGCACCCTGATCGCCGAGGTGCTGGCCGAGCTGGACCTGCGCGATTCGGTGATCGAAGCCGGCCTCGAATACAATGTCGGCGTCGCGGGCAAGCGCCTGCCGGCGACGCAGCGCCAGAAGCTCGGCATCGCCCGCGCGCTGATCAAGCGGCCGCAGCTCCTGGTCGTCAACGAGGCAGTCGCGGTTTTCGACGGCCGCACCCAGGACCGCATCCGCGACAATATCCTGAAGGAGGCCAATGGCCGGGGCGTGATCTGGATCGCCAACCGTCCCGGCCAGGCCGAACCGTTCGATCAGATCGTCGTCATGCAATCGGGCCGGATCGCAGCCCATGGCACGCCGCAGGAACTGGCGTCGAAGGGCGGGCTCTATTGCGAGCTGATGCAGTCGGCTTGAGGAGGAAGTCATGAACCTCAACGAAGAAGTCGAGATTCTGAAGGGCGTACCCCTCTTTTCGAAGGTCGAGCCGGCGCGGCTCAAGCTCATCGCCTTCACCGGCGAGCGCGTGAACTATGCCGAGGGCCAGGAGCTGTTCCACCAGGGCGATGTGGGCGACGCCATGTACGTCATCCTGGGCGGCGTGGCCGACGTGCTGCTCGAGACGCCCAACGGACAGATCCGCGTCGCCGAGCTCAAGAAGAACAGCTTCGTGGGCGATATCGCGATCCTCTGCGACGTGCCGCGCACGGCAACGATCAAGGCGCGCGAGCAACTCGTCACCCTCAAGATCTCCAAGGACATGTTCTTCCGGCTGGTCGCGGAATTCCCGCAGATGGCGATCGAGATGATGCGCGAACTGGCGCATCGCCTGGAGGACACCAACCAGAAGCTGCGCGCAGCGAACAAGGCGGCTTGAAGCAACGGCATGAGCCGCCTCGACAGTTTCATCGCGCGCATGCAGGCGCAGCGCGACTGCCTGAATTTCCTGAAGCCCGCCATCGACGCCCTGCCCGGGCCGATCTTCGAGGTCGGGCTCGGCAACGGCCGCACCTACGACCATCTGCGGCTGCTCTTTCCCGGACGCGACATCTACGTCTTCGAGCGCAAGGTCGCCGCCCATCCCGACTGCATTCCGCCCGACGACCGTCTGTTCCTGGGCGATGCCGACAGGACGATCCCGCAAGCCGCCCAGCAGCTCGGCGCGACGGCCGCGCTGATCCACACCGACCTCGGCACGGGCGATCACGCGGCCAACAGGGCGATGGGCGAATGGCTGGGGCCCGCGCTCGATGCGCTGGCGGCTTCAGGCGGCTACGTGCTCGCCAACCAGCCGCTCACCGTCGCCCGCTGGCGACTGCAGCCCGAGCCGCCGCACGTTCCGAAGGACCGCTATTTTCTCTATCGCGTGGGTTAGCGCCCGAACAGGTGCACGATCACCAGGAGCACCACGGCGCCGACCACCGAACCGACGAAGCCCGCAGGCTCGCCGACGCGGTAGAGCTTGAGGGCCTGGCCGCCGAAGGTCGCCAGGATGGAGCCCACGATACCCACGACGACGGTGATCCAGAAGCCGTGGATGTGCGGCAGCGGCCAGATCCAGCGCGCCACCAGGCCGACCAGGAAGCCGATGACGATGATGCCGATGATGTGCATTTCCCTCTCCCCTAGACGTCGAATGTGGCCAGGACCGGCACATGGTCCGACGCCTTGTCCCAATCGCGCAGGTCTGCATCGATTTTATGACTGCGGATCGCGGACGACAGAGCAGGCGTCGCGAGAATATGGTCCAGGCGGCGGCCGCGGTTGGACTTGCGCCAGTCGTTGTTGCGGTAGCTCCACCAGGAATAGAGCTTCTCGCTGTCGGGCACGAAACGGCGCGGCACGTCGATCCAGTCCATCGCCGCCATCATCTCGCCGAACAATTCGACTTCGATGGGGGTGTGCGAGACGATCTTCAGGAGCTGCTTGTGGCTCCAGACATCATGTTCGAGCGGCGCCACGTTGAGGTCGCCGACGGCGATGCGGCGCAGACCCTTGCGGGCGCGGGGCTTCGGTCGGTGGCCGGCATACCAGCGCGCCATCTCGCGGTAGAACTCGAGCTTGTGCGCGAACTTGTCGTTCGCCTTGGGATCGGGGATGTCGCCGCCCGCGGGAATGTAGAGATTGTCGAGCAGGATGGGATCGGAGCCGATGTCGAGCGCGGCCTCGATATGCCGGCAATCCTCCCTGCCGCAGCGATGATGGATGCTGGTCGCCGTGAACGGCACCTTGGACAGGATGGCGACGCCGTTATAGGCCTTCATGCCCTGCACCAGCCGGTGCGTGTAGCCCAGCGCCTCGAAGGCGGCGTGCGGGAAGAACTCGTCCGGACACTTGGTTTCCTGCAGGCAGAGCACATCCGGCTTGCGCAGCTTGAGATAGCGTTCGACGTTGGCGATGCGCAGGCGAACCGAATTGATGTTCCAGGTGGCGACGGCGAGACTCATCGCCCGACACTATAGACGACGGAGACGCTCCGATGGAGATGGATGGTCCGGAAAGCAGCAACATCGAGGATCGCCGCGGCGAAGGAGGCGGCTTTGGCGGTGGCGGATTCGGGGGTGGCGGCTTCGGCGGCGGCTACGGTCCGGGCTTCGGCTTGCCGCTGGGCGGCGGCCTGTTCCGCGGCGGCTTCGGCCTGATCGCCATCGTCGTCATCTCGCTCATCCTGGGCATCAATCCGCTGTCGCTGCTGGGCCTGGCGGAGGGCGGCGGCTACGTCTCCCCCGCGCCGCAAACCCGCACCGTGACGCGGTCCTCGGCCAACGAGGACGCGGAGTCGCGGTTCGTCTCGCGCGTGCTGCGCAGCACCGAGGATGTCTGGACCGAACTCTTTCGCGAGCAAGGTCGGCAATATTCCGATCCGAAGCTGGTGCTCTATCGCAACCAGACGCGCACACAGGGGTGCGGCATCGGGCAGGAGGCGATGGGGCCGTTCTATTGTCCGGGCGATCGCAAGGTCTATCTCGATCTCGGATTCTTCGACGAGTTGGCGCATCGTTTCCGCTCGCCCGGCCAGTTCCCCGAGGCCTATGTCGTGGCGCACGAGGTCGGCCATCACGTGCAGAACCTGCTCGGCATCATCCCCAAGGTCGATGCCATGCGCGCCAGGATGAGCAAGCGCGACGCCAATGCACTGTCGGTCCGGCTGGAGCTGCAGGCCGACTGCCTGGCCGGCGTCTGGGCCTATCACGCCAACAAGGCGAGCGGCGGACGCATGATCAACGAAGAAGATGTCGACGAGGCGCTGAACGCGGCCTCGGCGATCGGCGACGACACCCTGCAGAAGGAAGCCCAGGGACGCGTGGTCCCTGACAGCTTCACGCACGGCACGTCAGACCAGCGCGTGCGCTGGTTCAAGACGGGCCTGAGGAGCGGCGACATGAGCCGCTGCGATACCTTCAGGGCGTCGCAGCTCTAGGACAGCCGCGTCTTCACGAGGCGGTCCAGCCAATCGACAACGACCGCGATCCGCGCATCGTGGCGGATGGCGCCGTGGGTGATCACCCACAGCTCGCGCGTCAGCACTATCTTGTCGTCGCCCAACGTGCGCAGGGCCGGATCGGCGTCGGCGACGAAGCAAGGCAGCAGGGACTTGCCCAGTCCGGCACGCACTGCCTGGAGGATGCTTTCCGTATCGCTCAAGGCGAGCGGCGCCGTCTCCCTATTGCCCCGAACGCTTTCGATCCAGCGCGCCTGCGGCAGATGGGCGAGGCCTTCCTCGTAGGAAATCCAGGGCAACCTCGCCCGCTTGCGACGCGGTCCATAGACGGCGTAGCCGACGCGGCCGAGCCGACGCGCGAGCAGCGACCGGCCGCTCTCGGGACGCGCCAGGCGCAGCGCGATGTCGGCCTCGCGTCGAGTCAGGCTGGCATTGCGCGATTCGGCAATCAGCTCGAGCCGCAGCTCCGGATGCGCCGCGTGCAATGCCGCCGAGGCCGGCACCAGGAGGTGATTGACCAGCACCGGTACTGCCGTGATCCGCACCGTGCCGGCGATTTTGGAATCGGAGCCGCCGATGTCTCGCTCCAGCCCCTCGATTTCCTGCTCGATCCGGACGGCGCGCGCGAGGGCCGCCTCGCCGGCGCGAGTCGGGCGCAGGCCGCCGTCGATTCGCTCGAACAGCCGCGTGCCCAGGGCACGCTCGATTGCAGCCAGGCGACGCGCGACCGTCGTCTGGTCGACCTTCAGGCGCCGGGCTGCGGCGGCGAGCGTGCCGGCGCGGGAGACGGCGAGCGCATAGCGCAGGTCGTTCCAGTCCATGCCTGCATTTTTGCAGACCATCCGGGCAAAGGTGAGCCTTTTTCTGCAGGCCCACGCCGTTTAGGCAGGCCCATGCTTTACGCCGTCCTCTTCACCGACAACGACGCGCTCGCCGATGTGCGGCCGCGTCTCATGCCACAGCATCTCGCCTTTCTGCAGGAACATCGCGACCAGGTACGCGCGGCCGGTCCCTTGAGCGATCGGGACGGCAAGGGCGCAGGAGGCTTGTGGCTGGTCGATGCCGACGACGCCGACGCCGTCATGGCATTGGTGCAGGCCGATCCGTTCTGGCCGACCGGCCTGCGCAAGGAAGTCCGCGTCCTCAAGTGGACGCAGGTCTTCACTCAGACGTAGGTCACACTCACGGTGCCCGCCTTGTCGACGAAGCCCTGCAAGGTGTCGCCCTTGCCGACCGCCGCGACGCCTTCGGGCGTACCGCTGTAGATCAGGTCGCCGGCCGCCAGCGTCACCAGGCCGGAGAGGTAGGAGATCGTCTCGGGCACGCTCCAGATGAGCGCATTGATGTCGGACTTCTGGCGGGTTTTGCCGTTCACATCGAGCTGGATGGTGCCCTTCTCGATATGGCCGACCTCGCTCACCGGATAGACGATGCCGATCGGCGCGGAATTGTCGAAGCCCTTGCCCATGTCCCACGGGCGGCCGGCATCCTTGGCCTGGTTCTGCAGGTCACGGCGGGTCATGTCGAGGCCGACGGCATAGCCGAACACGTGGTCCAGCGCCTTGTCGACCGGGATGTCGGCGCCGCCCGACTTCATGCAGACCACCAGCTCCATCTCGTGGTGCAGGTTCTTGGTCGCCGGCGGATAGGGGATCTTCGCCGGGTTCTTAGGGTCGGCGGCGAGCACGATGGCGTCGGCCGGCTTGGTGAAGAAGAAGGGCGGCTCGCGGTCGGGGTCGTGGCCCATCTCGCGGGCATGGGCGGCATAGTTGCGGCCGACGCAGAAGATGCGCCGCACCGGGAACAGGTCGGAGCTCCCATGCACCGGAACGCCGACGACGGCCGGCGCTTTCACGACATAGCCCATCTCTCTATATCTCCTTAGAGCACATTCCGTTCGGCTGGAATCAGCCGAACGGAATGTGCATGAGTCAAAACGCTTCGAGCAATGCGTTTCCGGTCAGATAGACCCGCTTAAGCGGGTCTATCTGACCGGAAGCCGCTCTAGAAAGCGTGCTTTATGCAGGCCATAGGGGTTTCAGGCAATGTCCCAGCACGGGCTTTTGACCATCCAGGCCGACTCAGGCGATTCGGCCCTGGGTTGGGCCCAATTGGGCGACAGGCGCTGGCGCTGCGTCATCGGCGCAGGCGGGGTGCGCGAGGACAAGGTCGAGGGCGACGCCGCCACTCCGGCCGGGGAATTCCCCCTGCGGCACATCTATTTCCGCAACGACCGGCTGGTCCTGCCAAAGGTGAGGTTGCCGGCCCGGCCCATCGCCGAGCATGACGGCTGGTGCGACGACCCGCGCTCGCCGGCCTACAACCGACTGGTCCGCATCCCCAACGAATGGAGCCACGAGAAGATGTGGCGCGAGGACGGGCTGTACGATCTCGTGGTCGTCGTGGGCTACAACGACGATCCGCCCGAGGGCGAATGGGGAAGTGCGATCTTCCTCCATATCGCGCGCGACGACATGAGCCCGACCCAAGGCTGCGTCGCCCTTGCCCGCGACGACCTGATGGAGCTCGTGACCTTGATCGGTCCCGAAACGAAGCTGCGCGTCCTCTCGCTCTCCGCCAGCGACGGCAAGCCCCGCCGCAAGGACGACGAGATGAGCCAGTTCGAGGATTTCGACGAGAAGGATTGGTAGGCGTTAGCCAACCATCCGGCCGATCGTGCGCGCGGTGTAATCGACCAGCGGGATGATGCGCGCATAGTTGAGACGCGTCGGGCCGATCACGCCGATCGCGCCGAGGATGCGTTCCTGCGAATCGCGGAAGGGCGCGACCACCATCGAGCAGCCGGTGTTGGCGAACATCGGATTGTCGGCGCCGATGAAGATCTGCACGCCCGCCGCGCCATTGGCGAGCTCGAGCAGGCGCGCGAAGCTCTCGCCGCGTTCCAGCGCATCGAACAGCGCGCGCACGCGCTCGAGATCGGCGATGGCGGTGATGTCTTCCAGCAGGCGCGCCTGGCCGCGCACGATCAGCGCGCTGCCCGGCTCGCCGGCCCAGGTCGCGAGGCCCGATTCGATCACCCGCGCGGTGAGGTCGTTCAGCTCGGCGCGCTTCAACTTCAGGTCCTCGAGGATCAGCCGCCGCGCCTCGTCGAAAGTGCGGCCGGTGAGGCGCGCGTTGAGATAGTTGCTCGCTTCGGCGAGCGCCGACACCGGCATGCCGACGGGCGTGTCGATCAGCCGGTTCTCGACCTGGCCCGATTGCGTGACCGTGACCACCAGCGCGCGGCCCGGGCCGAGATTGACGAACTCGATATGCTTCAGCGGCTGCTCGGTCTTGGGCGCCATGACGACGCTGGCGCAGCGCGACAGGCCCGACAAGAGCGTGGTCGCCTGCTCGAGCGCCTCGTTCATGCTGCGGCCCACGGCGGCGCAGCGCGCTTCGATGCTCTCGCGCTCCTGCTCGGAGAGATTGCCCACTTCGAGCAGCCCGTTCACGAACAGGCGCAGGCCCGCCTCGGTCGGCAGGCGGCCCGCCGAGGTGTGCGGCGCGTAGAGCAGGCCCAGGTCCTGCAGGTCCGCCATGATATTGCGGATGGTCGCCGGCGACAGTGTTTCGGTGATTTTACGCGTGAGGGAGCGCGAACCGACGGGCTCGCCGGTCTCGACGTAGCTCTCGACGACGAGCCGCAGCACCTCGCGCGCCCGGTCGTTCAGCTCGGCGACGGACGCCGTCTGCCGCTGCCCTCCCGATACATCGGCCAGGACGCCGCCCGGAAGTCCCAGACGATGGATAGCCATGGTAAAAATGTAGGTAGCGGCGGCACGCCGGTCAACGCGACGCCTCGAATCGTAAAGTCTTTGGGTGTAAAACACGGGCCGTGATCTTCACGGGTTGGCGCTTTGAACACCCCAAAACGGAACGAAGTGTCCGTGTCCGGGGGTGGTCCTACTTCTGGGCCGGACTGTTCGGCGCGGGATATGTCTGGTGGATCGGCCACGGCAGCGTGGTCCAGGCACTCGCCCTGAACATCCTGTTCGCCATCGGTACGGTCGTGGGCGTGGGCGCCCTGGTGGGCCTGCGCCTCGTGGCGCCGATCTACCAGATCTTCACCATAGCGGCGGCGGTGCCCCTCATCATCATCGTCCAGGGCCACATGATGGTGAACCTCATCAAGACCGGCTTTCGCCGCCGGGGCTACCTGACACGCCGGGACTAGCCCCAAAAGCCCGTTCCCGCCTGCCTTGTCGTCGCCATCGGGTTTGGCCATAAGCCTCTCCACCCCGCAGGAGACATAGATGCGCCCGTCCGGCCGCGCCCCCGACCAGCTACGCAAGGTTTCCCTCGAACCCGGCTTTTCCCGCCATGCCGAAGGCTCGTGCCTGGTGAAGTTCGGCGACACCCATGTGCTGTGCACCGCCTCGGTCGACGAGAAGGTGCCGCCCTGGATGCGCAACACCCAGCGCGGCTGGGTGACGGCCGAGTACGGCATGCTGCCGCGCTCGACCCATACCCGCACGGACCGCGAAGCGGCGCGCGGCAAGCAGTCGGGCCGCACGCAGGAGATCCAGCGCCTGATCGGCCGCTCGCTGCGCGCCGTGGTCAACCTCCAGGCCATGGGCGAGCGGCAGATCAACATCGACTGCGACGTGCTGCAGGCCGACGGCGGCACGCGCACGGCCTCGATCACCGGCTCGTGGGTGGCGCTGCACTTCGCCTACGAGAAGCTGATCAAGGACGGCAAGCTCGCGGCCAATCCGATCACCGGACAGGTCGCCGCGGTGTCGTGCGGCCTGTGGGAGGGCACGCCCGTGCTCGATCTCGACTACCCGGAGGATTCGAAGGCCGACGCGGACGCCAACTTCGTGCTGACCGGCACCGGCGGCATCGTCGAAGTGCAGGGCACGGCGGAGAAGGACCCGTTCAGCGAGGCGCAGTTCCTCGAGCTGCTCGAGCTCGCCAAGAAGGGCGTGACGGAGCTGACGCGGCTCCAGCGGCAGGCGATCGGGAAGGCCTGATGGCGCGTCGCTTCACCTTGCCCAAGCTGGTCGTGGCGACCCACAACCGCGGCAAGGCGGGCGAGATCGTGCCGATGCTCAAGCCTTATGGCGTCACGATCGTCTCGGCGGGCGAGCTCGGCCTGCCCGCACCCGAGGAGACGGGCACGACCTTCGTGGAGAATGCGACCATCAAGGCGCTGGCGGCAACGCGGGCGAGCGGCCTGCCGGCGCTGGCCGACGATTCGGGCCTCAGCGTGCATGCGCTCGACGATCAGCCGGGCGTCTACACCGCCGACTGGGAAGGCCCGACGCGCGACGCCATGGTCGGCATGAAGCGCATCCAGGACGAACTCGCCCAGCGCGGCGTGGCCAAGACCGATGCGGCGCGTGCCGCCACGTTCCATTGCGTGCTGATCCTCGCCTGGCCCGACGAGCATATGGAACTGTTCCACGGCACCTGCGACGGCTCGATCGTCTGGCCGCCGCGCGGCAACGGCGGGCATGGCTACGATCCCTGCTTCCAGCCGGTGGGGGACACGCGCACCACGGCGGAGATGAGCGACGCCGAGAAGAATGCGATCAGCCATCGCGGCCGCGCCTTCCGGATGATGGTCGAGGCCTGCTTCGGATGAGCCGCCCGCTCGGCGTCTACGTCCATTGGCCGTTCTGCAAATCGAAGTGTCCCTACTGCGACTTCAATTCCCATGTGCGCGACGGCGTCGAGCAGGCGCGCTGGCGCAAGGCGTTGCTGACCGAGCTCGAGCATGCCGCGCGTGAAGCGCCGTCGCGGCGGGTCGAGACCATGTTCTTCGGCGGCGGCACGCCCTCGCTGATGGAGCCCGAGACGGTCGCCGAGCTGATCGCACGCACGAAACGGCTGTGGGATTGCGCGCCAGAGATCGAGATCACGCTCGAAGCCAATCCGACCTCGGTCGAGGCCGCGCGCTTCGAGCGTCTGGCGCAGGCCGGCGTCAATCGCGTGTCGCTCGGCATCCAGGCCTTGAGCGCCACGGATCTGCGCTTCCTCGGCCGCCAGCATTCGACCGACGAGGCGCTGGAGGCGCTCGCCATCGCCAACCGGCACTTCGCGCGCACCTCGTTCGACCTGATCTACGCGCGCCCCGGACAGACCGTCGAAGCGTGGAGCGCCGAGCTCGCGCGCGCTCTGGCGCTCGCGGGCGAGCATCTGTCGCTCTATCAGCTCACCATCGAGCGCGGCACGCGCTTCTTCGCCGAGCATCAGCGCGGCGCCTTCCACCTGCCGGGCGAGGACGAGGCGGCGGAGATGTTCGAGCTGACACAGGCCAGGCTCGATGCGGCGGGACGGCCGGCCTACGAGATCTCCAACCACGCGCGGCCCGGCGCGGCCTGCCGGCACAATCTGATCTACTGGCGCTATCAGGACCATGTCGGAGTCGGCCCGGGCGCGCACGGTCGCTTCTCCGTCGGCGACGCCAAGCGGGCGACGCGACGGCTGGCCGGGCCGGAGAATTGGCTGGAGGCCGTCGAGCAGCACGGACACGGCACGGTCGAGACGATGGATGTGCACGGCCCCGACAAGGTCGAGGAGGCCCTGATGGTCGGCCTGCGGCTCGCCGAGGGCATCGACCGGACGATCTTCGCGGACGAGACCGGCGCCGATCCCGTCGTGGCATTGGGCGAAGCGAAGCTCGCTCCGCTGGTCGAGGCGGGCTTCCTCGAGGCGACGCCCACGCATCTCGGCGCCACGCGCGCGGGCCGGCAACGGCTGAACGCCGTGCTGGAGCGGCTGATCGCATGAGGCTCTGGCCGGTCCTCGCGGCCCTGCTCCTCTGCGCCGGTATCGCCTCGGCGCAGCAGGCACCCGCGCCGCATCCGACCAAGCCGCCGCTCCGGCCCGCGACGCCGGCCGCGAAGCCAGCACCCAAGTCGCCCTTCGCGCCGCCCGCCTTCAAGATCACCATCGCCACCGAGGCGGCCTATCCGCCCTTCAACTCTCCCGATCGCAAGGGTCTTCCGGCAGGCTTCGAGATGGATCTCGCGGAAGAGGCCTGCATGCGCATGAAGGCCGACTGCGAGTTCGTCATCGTCAAATGGGACGATCTGATTCCGGGCCTGCTCGACAAGAAGTTCGACATCGTCATGTCGTCGCTGGAAGTGACGGCCGAGCGCCGCCGCCGGCTCGGCCTGTCGCGCCGCTACTATCTCTCGCCCGGCGCCTTCATCGCCGCCAAGGGCGCGCCCTATGACGGGCCGCCGTCTCTGCTGCGCAACAAGCGCATCGGCGTGCAGAAGGAGTCCATGCATCTCGACTGGATCGAGAAGAGCTTCCGCCGCTCCGCCCAGATCAAGCGCTACAACAGCGTGGCCGACGCCCTGGCGGCGCTCGCCAAGGACGAGGTCGACGCCGTGTTCGGCGACAAGGTGCAGCTCTGGCTGTGGTCGCAGAAGCCCGAAGGCAAATGCTGCGAGCTGGTCGGCCAGGACGTGAAGGACACGCAGACACTCGGCATCGGCGTCTCGGCCGGCCTGCGCCGCGAGGATGTGAAGCTGCGCGAGGCTCTCAATCGCGCCTTCGCCGAGATCATGAGCGACGGCACCTACAAGAAACTGAACGACAAGTACTTCCCGTTCTCGCTCAACTGACCCTCATTCGCTGCTACATCTGGTATTGGTTACTAAAAGTTACCGTCAGACGTATCGAATCTGACGGGAAAATATGTCCCGCGGCCTCCTGTCACCGCGCTCTATCTGCCCCACCGTGCAGCATCTCCTTGGCGCGAGCCTAGTCGGAAACGACCCGCAGCCACGATTCTGATCAATGGACCTCTAGCCGGCCGTCGCGGCGAAGGTCTCGAACGCGTCCTCGACGAGGCTCACATGATGCAGCATCGCGGCGTGCGCGCCGGCAGCGTCGCCCGACAGGATCGCGCGCACCACGGCGTCGTGCTCCTGGTTGGAGCGCAGCAATCGCCCTTCGACCTGGAACTGGGCGCGGCGGAAGGGGCCGACTCTTCGGCGCAGGTTGAGAGCGAACTCGGCCAGTGGCGCGTTGTGGCAGCCGGCATAGATCGAGGAATGGAAAGCGACGTTCGCATCCGAATAGGCGTCGGTCTCGCCCGCCTTGGCGAGCGCCAGCATCGCCTCGTGGCGCGCCTGCAGCCGTCGCCGCTCGATCGGCGTCATGCTGATGGCGGCGAGCCGCGCGCAGGTCGCTTCCATCTCGGCCATGGCGACGAACAAATTCTCGACCTGCTCGGGCGTCGCCTTGGAAACGACCGCGCCCTTGCGCGGCCGCATGTCGATCAACCCGCTGGTCGTGAGCTGGCGTAACGCCTCGCGCACCGGCGTGCGCGATACGCCGTGCTGCTCGGCCAGGCCTACCTCATCGAGACGCAGGCCGGGCTTGAGCGTGCCGTCCAGGATGCCGTCGGCGATCGCCGTCGCGAGCTTCTCGGCCAGGGTCGGATTGTCGGACTGCATCTCGGGCTTATTGCATACAAAAGGAATGCCAATCGTCGATTAGCTCCTGTGCATGCCCAAAAAGCACGCAAGCTGTCGAGATTGCATACATTTCGCGCTCCGAATCGGGCACGCGGCGCGTAAAGCGGGCCATTTCCGCGCGATTTTCGCTGGCACATCGCTTGCTGACCCTTCTGCGGGCCGCTGTGGCCGGGCAAGGGATCGCGGAGGAAGGCAATGATCGACAAATTCAACATCGGCCGACGGGCCCTTCTGGGCGGTGCCGCCGGCGCGGCGGCGTTCGGCCTCGCGGGCGGCGCCAGCGCGCAGAAGCCGCTGGTGATCGGCTTCATCTATGTCGGTCCGAAGGACGACTACGGCTACAACCAGGCGCATGCCGAGGCCGCCGCCGTCCTGAAGAAGATGGCCGGCGTGAAGATCGTCGAGGAAGAGAAGGTGCCGGAGACGGTCGCCGTCGAGAAGACCATGGAGAGCATGATCAACCTCGATGGCGCGACGCTGCTCTTCCCGACCTCGTTCGGCTACTTCGACCCGTACATGCTGAAGGAAGCGGCCAAGTACCCCAAGGTCCAGTTCCGCCATTGCGGCGGCCTGTGGACCCAGGGCAAGCACCCGATGAACGCCGGCAGCTACTTCGGCTACATCGACGAGGCGCAGTACATCGCAGGCATCGTCGCGGGCGCCACCAGCAAGTCCGGCAAGCTGGGCTTCGTCGCCGCCAAGCCGATCCCCCAGGTGCTGCGCAACATCAACGCCTTCACGCTCGGCGCGCAAACCATGAACCCCAAGGCCACGACGCAGGTGATCTTCACCGGCGACTGGGCCATGCCGGTCAAGGAAGCGGAAGCCACCAACAGCATGATCGCGCAGGGCGTCGATGTCGTGACCTGCCACGTCGACTCGCCCAAGGTCGTCGTCGAGACGGCCGAGCGCGCCGGCATCTTCACCTCGGGCTATCACTGCAACCAGTCCAAGCTCGCGCCCAAGGGTTACCTGACCGGCGCGGAGTGGAACTGGGAGCGCGTCTACACCGACATGGTCGATGCCATGAAGGCGGGCAAGGCGCCGGGCAACTTCGTGCGCGGCGGCCTCAGGGAAGGCTTCGTGCGCACCTCGGCCTACGGTCCCGCCGTCTCGGGCACGGCCAAGGAGAAGGCCGACGCCGCCAAGAAGGCGATCCTCGAAGGCAGCCTCGCGATCTACAAGGGCGGCCTGAAGGACAACAAGGGCAACGTCGTGATCCCGGCGGGCGCGAGCTACGCCATCACCGAGCCCAAGCTCGAGAGCATGAACTACCTGGTCGAGGGCGTCGTCGGTTCGACGTCGTAACAAGGACTTGCCCCTTCTTCCTCCTCTCCCCCGCTAGGGGGAGAGGACGGGTGAGGGGGCATTCAAGATCGTGCGTAACCCCCTCACCTCGCCTCTCCCCCTAGCGGGGAAGAGGAATATGAGATGAACCAAGTCCTCGAACGCGTTGCCGTACCGGCGCTGGCCCTGCTCGTGTCGGCGGTGCTGTTTGGCTTGCTGCTGGCCTTCTACGCCCATGTCGATCCGCTCGAAGCCTATGGGCTGATGTACGAGGGCGCGTTCGGCACGTGGTTCTCGTGGCAGAACACGCTGACCCGCGCCGCGCCCTTGATCCTGACCGCCCTCTGCACGGCGTTGCCGGCGCGGATGGGGCTGGTGATCATCGGCAACGAAGGCGCGCTGGTGCTGGGCGGCGTCGCGGCCGCGGCGGTGGGCGTCGCCCTCTCGCATACGTCGCCGTTGATCGTGCAGGTCGCGATGATCGTGACCGGCATGGCGGTCGGCGGCCTCTGGATCGCGCTCGCGGGCGGCCTGCGCCAGTTCCGCGGCGTCAACGAGACCATCTCGAGCCTGCTGCTCACCTACATCGCCATCGCCCTGATGAACCATTTCGTCGAAGGCCCGTTGCGCGATCCGGAGAGCCTCAACAAGCCGTCGACCCATTCGATCGGCGACGCCAACATGATCGGCAACATCCCCGGCATGGATGTGCATTGGGGCCTGGTGTTCGGCATCGTTTGCTGCGTCCTGGTCTGGATCTTCCAGCGCTTCACCACCTGGGGCTTCGCCATGCAGGTGATCGGCGGCAATCCGAAGACCGCGCGCATGATCGGCCTCAATGTCGGCCGCTACGTGCTGCTGGCCTGCGGCGCCGGCGGCGCGGCGGCGGGTCTCGCGGGCACCGTCGAGGTGGCGGCCGTGCTCGGCCGCGCCAACGCCTCGCTCGCCGTGGGCTACGGCTATGCCGGCATCCTCGTCTCCTTCCTCGCCCGCCATCATCCGCTGGCGATCGTGCCCGTCGCCATCCTGCTGGGCGGCATCGGCGCCTCGGGCGGCCTGCTGCAGCGCCGCCTCGACCTGCCCGACGCCGCCGTGGTCGTCCTGCAGGGCATCATCTTCGTCGTGATTCTCGCGAGCGAGACGCTCTACGGGCGCCTGCTGCCGCGCAAACCGGAGGGCAACTGAGATGGCTGACGGGGGAATCGGCCTCTGGGGCGTGCCGCTGGCGATGTTCGCGGGCGCCATCCGTGTCAGCACGCCCTTCCTGTTCGTGAGCGTCGGCGAATGCCTGACCGAGCGCTCGGGCCGCATCAATCTCGGCCTCGAAGGCACGCTCGTGATGGGCGCGATGGCGTCCTACGGCACGGCGCTGGGCACCGGCTCGCCGTGGCTGGGCGTGATCGTGGCCGCGTTCGTCGGCTTGCTGCTCGGCGCACTGCACGCCGGCATCTGTCAGCTGCCAAGGGTCAACGACATCGCGACCGGCATCGGCCTGATGCTGTTCGCGACCGGCCTCGCCTTCTTCCTCGGCAAGCCCTTCATCCAGCCCAAGGCGCCGAACCTCGGCGCCATCGAGTTCGGCTGGTGGAGCAGCATCCCGCAGGTCCGCCAGGCCCTGCAGGTGAACTACCTGTTCATCGTCGGCGTGTTGCTCGCCTTCGCCATGGCCTGGGCGCTGAAGAACACGCGCTGGGGCCTGATCGTGCGTCTGGCGGGCGAGAGCGTCGATGCAGCACTTGCCATCGGCGCGTCGGTGGCCCGAACCCGCCTGATCGCGACCTCGATCGGCGGCGCCTTTGCCGGCGTCGGCGGAGCGTTCCTCTCGCTCTATTATCCCGGAAGCTGGAACGAGGGCCTGTCGAGCGGTCAGGGCCTGATGGCCGTGGCGCTGGTGATCTTCGCGCGCTGGGATCCCGTCCGCTGCCTGTGGGCCTCGCTGCTGTTCGGCGCGGCGGGCGCGATCAGCCCGGCGCTGCAATCGGTCGGCGTCACCCAGGGCTACTATCTCTTCAGCGCCGCACCCTATGTCCTCACGCTCGCCCTGATGATCGCCACCTGCTCGCCCGAGCGCAGCCTGCGCGGCGCGCCCGGGGAACTCGGAGCCGTCCAATGACCAAATATGTCGACTCGCATCCCTACAAGTGGCCGTACAACGGCGACCTGCGTCCGGAGAACTCCGCGCTGATCATCATCGACATGCAGACCGACTTCTGCGGCGTCGGCGGCTATGTCGACAAGATGGGCTACGACCTGTCGCTCACGCGCGCGCCCATCGAGCCGATCAAGAAGCTGCTGGCCGCCGTGCGCAAGGCCGGCTGGCATGTCTTCCATACGCGCGAAGGCCATCGCCCCGATCTCGCCGACCTGCCGCCCAACAAGCGCTGGCGTAGCCGCCAGATCGGCGCCGGCATCGGCGATCCCGGCCCCTGCGGCCGCATCCTGGTGCGTGGCGAGCCGGGCTGGGAGATCATTCCCGATCTCGCGCCCGTCGCGGGCGAACCGGTGATCGACAAGCCGGGCAAGGGCTCGTTCTGCGCCACCGATCTCGAGCTGATGCTGCGCACGCGCGGCATCGAGAACATCGTGCTGACCGGCATCACGACCGATGTCTGCGTCCACACGACCATGCGCGAGGCCAACGATCGCGGCTTCGAATGCCTGATCCTGGAGGACTGCACCGGCGCCACCGACAGGGGCAACCATCTCGCCGCCCTCAAGATGGTCGAGATGCAGGGCGGCGTGTTCGGCGCCGTCGCCAACTCAACCGCGGTCATCGAGGCGATTGCATGAGCTTGATCGGCGCCGCCCATATCCCGGTCCACGAAGGCGCCCCGTCGCTCGAGCTGCTGGGCTTCTCCAAGCGCTTCGGCGCCCTGGCGGCGCTCGACAATGTGTCGGTGAAGATCAAGGCCGGCGCCTTCCACGCGCTGCTGGGCGAGAACGGTGCGGGCAAGAGCACGCTCGTGAAATGCGCCATGGGCTATTACGCCGCCGACGAGGGCCAGATCCTGCTGAACGACCGCGAGGTCTCGATCGCCCATCCGCGCCAGGCCCACGAGCTCGGCCTCGGCATGGTCTACCAGCACTTCACCCTGGTGCCGAACATGACGGTGCTGGAGAACTTCGTGCTGTCGCGCGGCGACCTGCCGGCGGTGATCGACTGGGCAAGCGAGCGCGCCAAGCTCGGCGACTTCTTCTCGACCACGCCC
>DATJWN010000133.1:0-10689 GCA_035501235.1 Reyranella sp. | reverse complement strand
CGGCAACACCTCCTCGCGCGTGCCCTCGGCGCTGTTCGACGTGCAGAGCGGCGTCAGGCTGGAGGAGGTCGCCTACAAGGACGCCGTGCCCGCGATCCAGGACCTGATCGGCGGACGCATCCACGTCACCTTCCCCGACCTGGTGATCGGCGAGAGCTATGTGCGCTCGGGCCAGGTGCGGGCGCTGGCCGTCACCTCGGCCGAGCGCGCGCCGCAATTCCCCGATCTCGAGGCGATGGCCGAGACCTATCCCGGCTTCGAGGTGATCGCGTTCCTCTCTTTCACGGCGCGCAAGGAGGTGCCCGTCGAGATCCAGAAGAAGCTGAACGGCTGGATCATGGAGATCCTGCATATGCCCGAGGTGCACAAGCGCCTGATCGAGATCGGCATCACGCCGCCGCCCCGCGACTGGGACGTCGGCAAATGCGACGCCTTCGTGAAGCGCGAGCGCGTGCAGTGGGCCAAGTACATCAAGCTCGCCAGGATCGAGCCGCAATAGCGATCAGCGCAGGATCGCCAGGACCGCGATGCCGGCCGCGACCAGCGACGCGGCAACGATCCTTCGCGGGCCGAAGCCTTCCTTGAGGATCAGCGTGCCGATCAGCGCGCCGAAGATCACGCTGGTCTCGCGCAGCGCCGTCGTCGGGCCGAGCGGCAGCACCTTCGCGGCGACGAGGAAGGCCACGAAGCCCACCACCGACATCAGCCCGGCCAGCAGGCACGCGATCCTGTTGCCGGCGACGTAGGCTGCAAAGGAGCGTGGCCGCGTGGCGAGCGCGAAGCCCACCATGCCGACGCCATTCACGATCTCGAGGCAGGCCTGGAAGCCCAGCACCGTGCCCGCCGCGCGCACGCCCATGCCGCCCAGGAAGCTGTAGGCCGCGACCGTGGCGCCGGTCGCGAGCGCAAAGCCCACCGTCTGCCCGCTCGCGCCCGCCCGGAACGACAGCACCATGATGCCGAGCGAGATCGACCCGACCGCGATCAGGTGGCCTGCGCTCAAGAGCTCGCCTGCGAACAGGAAGGCTGCGAGCGTGGTCAGCACCGGCGCCACGCCGCGCGACAGCGGATAGACCACGCTCATGTCGCCCAGGGCATAAGAGCGGATCAGCAGCGCGTAGTAGGCGAACTGCACGACGGAAGTCGCCGCCAGCCACTTCCATCCCGCCGCGTCGGGCCAGCCGACGAAGGGAAGGGCCGCCAGGCCGATCGCAAGGCCCACGGTACGGATGGCGACCATGGTGAGCGTACGATCGCCGGCGGACTTCATCATCGCATTCCACGTCGCGTGGGCGATGGCCGACAGGATCACCAGCCCATAAAGAACCGCCGCAGACATCATGCCCATTGGCGGGCGCGCCTCTGCGGCGGTCAACAAGCTTCAAGGCGGCAGGCCGCCGTGCGAGGTCAGGCGTCGGGCGCGCGTCATGCTCTTCCGGACCGCGGAGCTCCAGCTCCGCTCATGAGCGGGCCTGGAGGCCCGCGGTCCAAAAGACAAAAGAAAAGGCCGCGGGCTCATCGCCCACGGCCTTCCTCAATCGATCAAACCGATCAGACGGCGCCGGCGAGGCCTTCCTGCTCGACGGTGCGCTTGACGGCAGGCCGCGCCTTCATGCGCTCGTAATGGGCGGCGACGTTCTTCGGGAGCGGCATCTTCATGCGGCCCGAGGCCCAGAAGGTGACGTAGAAGAGCGCGGCGTCGGCGATCGAGAACTTGCCGGCGACGTACTCCTTGCCCTCCAGCGCCTTGTCCATGATCTTGAGGCCGCCCTCCATGATCTCCTTGCCGCGCGCCTTGACCTTGTCGTGGTCGGCTTCGGTCGGCGCGTAGTTGGCCGGACGGAACATGCGGCTGAAGCCCTGCATGTGCATGGTCGAGACGACGTAATCCATCGCCTCGAGCGCCTTGGCCTCGCCGTCGGCGTCGGCCGGCAGCAGGTTCTTGTCGGGGTTCTTGCGCGCGAGCCAGGTGGCGATGGCCGGGAACTCGGTCAGCACCGAGCCGTCGTCCTTCTGCAAGGTCGGCACCTTGGACTTCGGATTGAGCTTCACGAAGGCCTCGCCGTACTGCTCGCGATTGGCGCCGTCGACCTTGTGCAGGTCGTAGGGCTTGCCGATCTCCTCCAGCAGCACGTGGATGCCGATCGAGCAGGCGCCGGGCATGTAATAGAGCTTCATCATTCTCTCCCTTGAGAAAGTTCGTCCAGACGGCGAACGCTAGAGCGGCTTTCGATCAAAGGGAACCGCCAAGGCGGTTCCCTTTGATCGGAAACGCGTTGCTCGAAGCGCCTCGACCAGATGCGTATTCCGTCCAGCTGGTTACAGCCGGACGGAATACGCTCTAGAGGCTCCGCCCTACCGCATCAAGACGCCTGGAATGTCCCTAGTTACCGGAGGGTCACCGGCAGGCTGCGAATGCCGCGGATGAAGTTGGAGTAGAGCCGAACGGGCTTTCCTACGATCTCAAGCCTGACATCCCGCGACAGCATCTCCTCCCAAAGGATGCGAAGCTGCAATTCGGCCAGCCGATCGCCGACGCAGCGATGGATGCCGGCGCCGAAGGCGAGATGATGACGCGCGCGCGGCCGGCCGACGCGGAAGGATTCGGGCTCCTCGATCGCCTCTTCGTCGCGATTGCCCGAGACGTACCACATCACCACCTTGTCGCCCCGGGCGATCCTCTTGCCGCCGAGCTCCGTGTCGCGGGTCGCGGTGCGCCGCATGTGGATCACCGGCGTCTGCCAGCGGATGATCTCCGACACCAGGCTCGGCAACAGGCTCCGGTCGGCGCGGACCTTGTCGATCTCGGCCGGGTTCTCGAGGGCGGCGATCAGTCCGCCGGTCATCGAATTGCGCGTGGTGTCGTTGCCGCCCACGATCAGGAGCGCGAAGTTGCCGATGAACTCGTTGAGCGGCATGGCGCGCGTCGCCTCGCCATGCGCCATCATCGAGATCAGGTCGAAGCTTGGCGGCCGCGCCGCGCGCTCCTGCCAGAGGCCCGCCATGATCTCGGCCATTTGGCGCAGCTCGGCCATGCGCTCGGCCTCGCTCTTCACGACGGCGTCGGGCGCGGCGACATTGGCGATGGCGACGTCGGACCAGTGCGTGAGCTTGCGCCGGTCGGCCTGGGGGAAATCGAAAAGCGTCGCCAGCATCATGGCCGTGAGCTCGGTCGAGACGCGGTCGACCCAGTCGAAGGTCTCGCCGCGCGGCAGCCCGTCGAGCAGGCCTCGCGTGCGCTCGCGGATCGTCGCCTCCATGTTGGCGAGGTTCGACGGCGCCACGATGGGCGCCACGGTCCGGCGCTGCGCGGTGTGGCGCGGCGGGTCCATGCGAATGAAATTGGGCAGTTCCTGGCCCTTGGGCTGGTCGGCGATCTGGATGCCGCCCAGCTCCGAGGCCGACGAATAGGTCGCGTGGTCGAGCTCGACCGCCATGATGTCGGCGTAACGTGTCACCGACCAATAGGCGCCGTAGGGGCTCGCCTCGTGTCGGTGCACGGGATCCTCGCGCCGCAAGCGGGCAAAATGCGGCCGCCAGCCGTCATCGCGGTAGAGCGCGGGATCGCCGACATCGGGAAATTCGGCCATGCGCGAAGCCGGCCCCGGGCGCGCGGCCAAGTCAAGGCTCTTGCCGCGTTGACAGGATGGGAGCGGATTGCCCACCTTGACGCCCTTGTCAGACATGCCTCCCGCGGCCACGCAAATCGGCGACGACGGTCATTCGCCGGCCAGGAAAGCTGTTGCCGGCATGGTGATCGGCGCGCTGGGCGTGGTGTTCGGCGACATCGGCACCAGCCCGCTCTACACCTTGCGCGAGACCTTCGTGCACGGTTCGGGCATGACGCCCTCGCCGCGCCACGTGCTGGGCGTGCTGTCGATCCTGTTCTGGGCGCTGACGCTCACCGTGACGATCAAGTACGTCACCCTGATCATGCGCGCCGACAACAAGGGCGAAGGCGGCGTGCTGGCGCTGGCCACGCTCGCGACCCAGGGGTTGAACGGCAAACGGCGCCTGATCCGACACGCCATCGTGCTGTTCGCCGTGGTCGGACTGGCGCTGTTCTACGGCGACGCGGTGATCACGCCGGCCATGACCATCATGAGCGCGGTCGAGGGCCTCGACGCCGTGGCGCCGGGGCTCACACCGTACGTCTTGCCGATCTCGCTGGTGATCGTGATCGCGCTCTTCACCCTGCAGGCCCGCGGCACGGCGCGCGTGGGCCGGCTGTTCGGGCCGGTCATGCTGGTGTGGTTCGCCGTGCTGGGCGTGCTCGGCCTGTGGCAGATCGCCAGGAATCCGGGCGTGCTCGCCGCGGTCAATCCGGTCTACGGCATCAACCTGATCGCTGACCGCGGCTGGCCGATCTTCTTCGCCTTCGGATCGATCGTGCTCGCGGTCACGGGCGCGGAGGCGCTCTATGCCGACATGGGCCACTTCGGGCGCAAGCCCATCCGGCTCGCCTGGCTCGGCGTCGTCATGCCGGGATTGCTGCTGAACTATTTCGGCCAGGGCGCGCTGATCCTGGCCGAGCCGCAGGCCGTGCGGCAGGTCTTCTTCGCCATGGTGCCGACGGACTACCGGCTGGCGCTGGTGGCGTTGTCGACGCTCGCGGCCATCATCGCCTCGCAGGCAGTGATCTCGGGCGTCTTCTCGCTGACGCGCCAGGCGATCCAGCTCGGCTACCTGCCGCGCATGGAGATCCGCCACACCTCGGAGACCGAGATCGGCCAGATCTATCTCCCGCGCGTGAACTGGTCGCTGATGATCGCCATCGTGGCGCTGATCCTGGGCTTCGGCACCTCCGACAAGCTGGCGGGCGCCTATGGCCTCGCGGTGACGGGCGCCATGCTGGTCGATGTGATGCTCGCCATAGCGGTGGCGATCCTGGTGTGGCGCTGGCCGTGGTTCGTGGCGGTCGGCATCTTCGGCGCGCTCGCCGTTCCAGACGTCTCTTTCTTCATCGCCAACGCGCTCAAGATCCCCGATGGCGGCTGGCTGCCGCTCCTGGTGGCGACGACGGTCTTCTACACCATCACGACCTGGCGCCGCGGCCGCGAGGTGGTGAACCACGAATTGAGCGAGGGCTCGATCCCGCTGGCGCAGTTCCTCGCACGGCTCGAGCCCTCGCAGGATCGCGTCTCGGGTACGGCGGTGTTCCTGACCGCCGATGCGATGCAGACACCGAATGCGCTGCTGCACAATCTCAAGCACAACAAGATCCTGCACGAGCGGGTCATCGTGCTGCAGGTCAAGACGATCGACGAGCCGCGCGTGCCGGCCGCCAAGAGGGTCGAGGTCGAGCGGCTGGGCAAGGGCTTCCATCGCGTGATCGTGTGCTACGGCTTCATGGAGCAGCCCGACGTGCCGGCGGCGCTGCGCGCCTGCAAGCCCTACGGCATCGCCTACGACGAGATGCAGACGAGCTTCTTCCTCGGCCGCGAGACGCTGGTGCCGGGGCAACGGTCGCGGCTCGGCAAGTGGCGGCGCAGCTTCTTCATCACGCTGTCGCACACCGCCTCGGCGACCAAGACCTTCTTCCGCATCCCTCCCAACCGGGCGATCGAGCTCGGCAACCAGGTCCAGATCTGATGGCGCGCCAACCCCTCGTCCTCGTTCCGGGCCTGCTCAACACGCGCCGCCTGTTCGAGGCGCAGATCGAGGGACTCGGCGACCTGGCCGACGTCACGGTGCCGGAGATCTGGCGCCACGACACGATCGGCGCCATGGCGAGGGAGATCCTGGCGACCGCGCCGCCGCGCTTCGCCCTCGGTGGCTTCTCGATGGGCGGCTATGTCAGCTTCGAGGTCCTGCGCCAGGCGCCCGAACGGGTGGAGCGGCTGGCGCTGATGGACACCCAGGCGACGCCGGACACACCCGAGCACACGGCCAATCGCCGCTCGCTGATGGAGCAATGCAAGCTCGGCCGCTTCAAGGGCGTGCAGCCTTCGCTGCTGCCGAACCTGGTCCATCCCGACCATCTCGGCGACCCCGCGATCACCCAGCCCATCCTCGACATGGCGGCCGAGGTCGGCGTCGAAGGCTTCCTGAACGAGCAGAAGGCCAACATGGTGCGGCCCGACAGCCGGCCGATGCTGGTCGACATCAAGGTGCCGACGGTCGTGATCGTGGGCCGCGAGGACCATCCGACGCCGCTCGCGCGGTCCCTGGAGATGGCCGCCGACATCGCCCATGCGAGGCTGGTCGTGATCGAGAAATGCGGGCACATGTCGACCCTGGAACATCCGGGTCAGGTGACCGAGGCGCTGAGGAGATGGTTGACGCAATGAACACGGTCTATGCCCGCGAGGACTATCTCGGTCCCGACGAGTACATCGACATCGTCCGCAAGTCGGGCCTCAACCGGCCGATCGAGGATCGCGGCCGGGTCGAGCGCATGCTGGCGCACGCCAACCTGATCGTGACGGCGCGCCAGGACGGCAGGCTGGTGGGCTTCGCCCGCTCGCTCACCGACTTCTGCTTCTGCTGCTACCTCTCCGATCTCGCCGTCGACAAGGCCTGCCAGGGCCAGGGCATCGGCAAGAGCCTGATCGAGGAGACGAGAACGCAGGCGGGTGGAGCGCAGACAACCACGTTGCTGCTGTCGGCGCCCACCGCCATGACGTTCTACCAGGGCATCAAGATGCCCCAGGCCGACAACTGCTTCCTGTATCGGCGGACGAAGTAGCTATTTCTTGAGGACCTGGCCACGAATCTCGCCCCCCTTGTTGGCGGCGGTGTGGATGTTGAAGTACCACTTGCCCGCCGCGAGATCGGCGGCCTGCGCGTCGGTCAGGGTGGCCTCGCCGCGCAGCGTGTTAGGCGTCATCTCCTTGACCGGCACGACGACGCCGGCATTGGCGCCGGCCGCGGCGGGACCGTGGAAATGAGCCATCGTCGCATTGCCCGTCAGGCCGCTATAGATCACCGCGTAGCTGAGCTTCTTGGTGGCGGTATCGTAGCTCGCGACGAGCTGGCCCGTGCCCGTGCTGGCGTTGGCCGGCACTTCGCTCGACGCCTTGAGGTCGGCGCCATACTCGATGACTGCAGCGAACGACGTGGACGCAAAGGCGAGCAACGCGCTGAACGCAACACCTGCAAGGATTGTCTTCGTCATGGGACCCCTCCCGTTTATGGACCCGGCTTGTACCGGGCGGGAACGATCCTAGCAGTGAACGTGTAATCCCGGTTTCAGCCCGGTTCACGTTGTCTTGAGCGACGTCTCAGCTGCCCGCCACGTCGCCGACCACACGCACCCGCACACGCACCGAGTTGCCCGGCAGGTAGGCGAGCGGCATGTCCTCGCTCTCGATGGTCTTGAGCGAGACGCGATCGGCGCCCGCCGCCACCGCGCGGTCGTTGGCGATGCCCTGCGCGGCCGAGAGCGCGTCGGCACGGGTCAGGTCCTTGAAGATCTGGTCGCATTCGCCCGAGACCTGGGCGATGGCCGCCCCCACGGCATTGGCGCAATCGCCGTGCTCGACATGGATGACCTTGCTGACGCCCGGCAGCTTCTCCGGAATCAGGAAGGCGCCGCCGCCGACGGCGATCAGCGGCACGTCGCCCGCCTCGGTCTTCATGCGGTCGATCGCCTCCTCGGCCATGCGCGCGGCCTCGGCGAAGACCTTTCTGCAGGTCGCCGCATCGAGATGCGCGACCTTGGCCTTGTCGCCGAGCGGCAGCACGCCGGCCGCAACCGCGATATCCGTGGTGGTGAGCTGCTGGCCGCCGAAGGCGATGCCTTCCTTGAGCAGACGATAGCCGACAGATACCGGCCCGACCTTCAGAGGATCGAGCGCGACATGGCTGCCGCCGCCGAGGCCGATCGACAGCAGGTCGGGCATGCGGAAGAGCGTGCGTACGCCGCCGACCTTCACGACCGAATTGGCCTCACGCGGGAAGCCGAGCTTCAGCTGGCCGACGTCGGTGGTCGTGCCGCCGACATCGATCACCATGGCGTCGCTCAGGCCCGAGAGATAGGCCGCGCCGCGCATGGAGTTGGTGGCGCCCGAGGCGAAGGAATAGACCGGCAGCCGCCGCGCCTGGCTCGCCTCGGCGACCGTGCCGTCGTTCTGGGTGATGAAAAGCGGCGCCGCGATCCCCGAATCGCGGATCGCCTTCTCGAAGGCCGCGATCGTGTCGCGCGCCAGATCCGCCAGCGCCGCGTTCAGCAGCCCGGCATTCTCGCGCTCCAGCAGGCCGATGCGGCCGAGGTCCGACGAGCAGGTGACGACGGCGTCGGGAATGACCTTGGCCACGAGCTCGGCCGCGCGGCGCTCATGCGTCGGATCGAGCGGCGAGAAGATCGCCGAGATGCCGACGGACTTGAGCCCCGCCGCCTTCATCTCCTGCGCGGCCTTGGTGATCGCGGCCTCGTCGAGCGGCATGAAGGGCCGGCCGTCATATTCGTGGCCGCCCTCAACCATCCACACGCCGCCGCGCACCAGGTTGGCGAGATCCTCCGGCCAGTCGCAGAACGGCGGCAGCGACGCCGCGGCCGGCATGCCGAGCCGAAGCGCCGCGACCTTGGTAAGATGCCGGCGCTGCACCACGGCATTGATGAAATGCGTGGTGCCGATCATCACGCCGTCGATCTTCTTGCCGGCGAGCACGCCGGTCGAACCCAGGCTCTTCAAGGAATCCAGGATGCCCGTGGTGACGTCCTCGCTGGTCGGCGCCTTGACCGCGCGCACGACCTTGCCGTCCTCGATCAATACGGCGTCGGTATTGGTGCCGCCCACGTCGATGCCGATGCGTCTCATGACGAAAACACGCTCCTGTAATCGAGGTCGTAGCCGAAGGCGCGCGGGCCGACATGCTCCAGGCCCTTGGGCGTCAGGAAGATCTCGGGCGGCGGCAGGGCGATCACCGTGACCCGCTGGCCGTAGCGGATCGTCTCGCTGCCGACCGCTTCGCCCGACACGGAGTCGAGCACGCAGATCAGGTCGGGCGTCATGGCGAGCGGCTGCTCGTCGCGCCAGGCGACGATCCATTCGTTCTGGAAGTTGATGCGCATCGCTGCGCCGCGGAACTCATCGAGCCCATCGATGCGCAGCTCGCCGCGCAGATAGCCCTCGGTGACGCGGCGCGCCACGTCGACCACCTTGCCCTTGAACAGCAGCACGCCGGGCTCGACATTGAGGATCGCCGCCACCGCGTCCTCGTGCAGGCGCTGGGCGCGGCGCACCGCCTCGCCGATGCGCACGGCCTTGGTCGTGGTGCCGTGGATGCCCCATTTCTTGATCTCGGCGCCGGTGCGCGGTGGGGTGCACATCGAGGCGGTCGAGCCGTATTCGACGCAGATCTTGCGCGCCACCCGCTCGGTCCACTTCGCATTGGGCGTGGAGTGCACGATGCTTTCGAGGCCGCGCACGTCGACCAGGCTGATCGGGCTCGGCGCCAGGCCGCCGATCGCGGTCGAGGTCATCTGGCCTTCGGGATAGGCGCGGCCCATCGGGTCGCTGTCGACCACGGGCAGCTTCATCAACGCCGCCGCCATGAACGGCCGCACGCCGTTGCCGCCGCCGATCTCCACGCTCATGAGCGCCGTGAACTTGCGCTTGATGTGGGCTTCCATCGCCCGGACCGCGCGTGTGAGCGTGTAGGGATCGCCCATGCGCTCGATGCCGACCAACGGCGCGCCCATGCCGCCCGCGCCCGCCACCAGGTCGTCGTCGGCGAGATCGGCCGCCTGCATCAAATGCACGCGATGGCCTTCCTTGTAGAGGGCCCGCATGTTGAGCAGCGGCAGATAGGGATTGCCGCCGCCGCCGGTGCCCAGCACCCAGGCGCCGACCGCGAGCGATTCGATGTCGTCGATCGAGAACTCGCGCAACTTCACGCGAACACGCTCTTGAAGTCGATGTCGTAGCCGAAGGCGCGCGGGCCGACATGCTGCAGACCCTTCTCCGTCAGGAACACCGGCGGCGGCGGCAGCGCGATCACCGTTACGCGCTGGCCATAGCGGATCGTCTCCGTGCCGACCGCTTCGCCGGCAACCGAGTCGAGCACGCAGATCAGGTCGGGCGACATGGCGATCGGCTTCTTGTCGAGCCAGGCCACGATCCATTCGTTCTGGAAGTTGAGCTCGAGCTCGGCGCCGCGATACTCGTCCATGCCATCAAAGCGGGTGCGCCCGCGCAAAAAGCCCTCGGTCGCGCGGCGCTCGACATCCATCACCTTGCCCTTGAACAGCACCTTGCCCGGCTCGACGGACAATATCGCCTCGACCGGATCCTCATGCTTGCGCTGGGCCTCGCGCACCGCCCGGCCGATGGCGATGGCCTTGGTCGTCGTGCCGTGGATGCCCCACTTCTTAACCTCGGCGCCGGTGCGCGGCGCCTTGCAGGTCGAGGCGATCGAGCCGTACTCGACGCAGATCTTGCGGCTGACCCGCTCCATCCATTTCCAGGTCGGCACGCTTTCGACCACCGACTCGAGCCCGCGCACATCGACGGTGGTGAGCGGACAGGGCTTGAGGTCGCCGACCGCGACCGAGGTCATCTGCGCCTCGGGATAGGCCCGTCCCATCATGTCCGAATCGAGCACCGGCCGTCCGAGATGGGCTGCCGCCATCAAGGGCTGGATCGAATTGCCGCCGCCGATCTCGAGCGACATGATTCCGCGGAACTTCGTCCCGACATGCTCCTCCATGAGCGCCACGGCGCGGGCGATGGTACGGCTGTCGGT
>DATJWN010000132.1:0-12359 GCA_035501235.1 Reyranella sp. | reverse complement strand
TGGGCGGCATCCTGATCGGCGTCGCGGCCCTGATCGTCAGCCGCTTTCGCTCCAGCGACATCGTCGACCCCATCGAGGCCAATGCGCTGCATGGCGGGCGCATGTCGCTCACCGACAGCCTGCGGCTCCTGGCGGCGACCTACGTGTCCAACGTCTCGGGCGCTTCGGTCGGCATGGAGGCCGGCTACAGCCAGCTCGGCTCCGGCGTGCTGGCCAAGGTCGGCCAGTATTTCCGGCTGCGCCGCGACGACCAGCGCATCTTCGTCGGCGCGGGCGCCGCCGCCGCCATCGCCGCGGCCTTCAACGCGCCGCTCGCCGGCGCCTTCTACGGTTACGAGCTGATCCTCGGCAACTACGCGGTCCGCGCGCTGGCGCCGGTCGCCGCCGCGTCGCTGTCGGCCACGCTCACCACGCGCGCGCTGATCGATCCCGAGCCGCTCTTCTTCGTCGACCAGTTCGTGCGCTTCAACCAGTGGATCTACCTGCTGTTCGCGGTCCTCGGCATCGTCGCCGCGGGCTTCAGCATCCTTTCGATGCAGGCCGTGACCTGGGTCGAGAGGGGCTTGCGACGCCTGCCGTTGCCGCAGTGGCTGCGGCCCGCGATCGGCGGCCTCACGGTCACGGCGATCGCCCTCTACGTGCCGCAGGTCCTGGGCAGCGGGCACGGTGCCATCCAGCTCGCGTTCGACAATCACATGGCGCTCTGGACCCTGTTGCTGCTGCTGATCGCCAAGCTGCTGGCCTCGGCCCTGTCGCTGGGCGCGGGCTTCCGCGGCGGCCTGTTCAGCTCGTCGCTCTATCTCGGCTGCCTGCTGGGCGGCGCCTTCAACGACGTGATGACCATCGTTCTGCCGCAGCTCGAGCACCAGCATTCGGTGATGATGATGGTGGGCATGGGCTCGGTGGCCGCCGCCGTCATCGGCTCGCCGCTCACCATGGTCTTCCTGGTGCTGGAGGGAACGGGCAATTTCGCGGTGACGGTGGGCGTGCTGGTGGGCGTGGTCTTCGCCTCCACCATCGTGCGGCTCACCTTCGGCTACTCCTTCTCGACCTGGCGCTTCCACCAGCGCGGCATCGGCATCCGCGGTGCGCACGATGTCGGCTGGCTGGCCGACCTTATCGTCGGCCGCCTGATGCGCGCCGACCCCAAGGTCGTGCCCGAGACCATGCCGCTCGCGGACCTGCGCGCCAAGTATCCGGCGGGCAGCGCCAAGCGCGTCTTCGTCGTGACCGAGGAGGGTGCCTTCGTGGGCGCCCTCGACATGGCGGCCGTCCACGACTCCAAGGAAGACCAGGTGCTGGACGGCAAGGTCGCGCGCGACTTCGCCCATGGCGGCGACCTGTTCCTGCTGCCCTACGAGAACGTGCGGACCGCGCTCAGCCGCTTCGAGGACAAGGAGGTCGAGGCGCTGGTCGTGCTCGATTCGCCGACCGACCGGTCGGTCGTGGGCTACCTCACCGAGCATTATGCGTTGCGCCGCTACAATCTCGAGCTCGAACGCCGACGCAGCGCGGAACTCGGCGAGCGGGACCTGTTTTCCATCGCGGAGCCGCCCAGCTAGGCCTAAGCTGGCTCGATGAAAATATCGGGGATCGCTGTTCGTCTGGGCATCGTTCTGTTGGGCGCTGTGTCGCTCGCGGCGCCGGCCGCTGCCCAGATCACTTGCGACGAGGGCATGAAGCCGCTGGAGGCCAATGCCACCTCGCGCATGGGCGCCATGGACTTCATCCATGACGTCGCGGCCAGGGAGATGGCCTTCACCAAGGCGATGCCCAACTTCAACTACACCGTGGACGTGACGGTGCAGACGCTGCAGGGCGACAAGGTCGACGGCACCTTCCACAAGCTGAGCCATGTCACCTACGACTCGGTCGGCACGCGCACCGTCCAGGCGGTCGCCGCGCCGACCGATACGCTGACCCGTGCCAAAATCTCCGATGCCGATCTCGAGGGCTTGCGCGACGCCTTCATGCTGAGCAGCGGGCTGCTCGCCGAGCGCGACATCGTCTATGCCGGCCGCCAGGAGTTCGGCAACATCAACACCGCCGTCTTCGACGTGCTGCCGCGCACGGTGCAGGCGGGCGAGAAGGGGTTCCAGGGCCGAGTCTGGGTGCGCATCAGCGAGGACGCCGTCATCCGGAGCTGCGGCCGCATCACCGGCGGCGCGCTCAGCCAGCTGCGCTACCAGGTCCAGCGCACACGCGTGGCCGACAAATACTACTTCCCCGGCCTGATCCATGCCGACGAGGAAACCACCGTCGGCACCGAGAAGGTCCGCTTCCGCGTCCTGGTGAAATACAGCGACTATGCCGCCCGTCAGTGACTACAGCGGCGGCGCGGGATAGAGCCGCGCGGCATCGGCGTGCAGGCGCGCGCGGGTGACGGGGCGCAGATACATCATGTGCCCGCCGGGGTAGAGGTCGATCGACACGTGGCCGTCGGTGAGCCCGGCCGGCAGGTGATCGATGACATAGCGGCTCGCGAGATAGGGCGTCACGAGATCGGTCATGCCGTGGGCGATCACGATCTTGAGCGAGCGGTTGGCCGCCAGCGCCTCGCGCAACTCGCTGGAGGCCCCGAAATCGCCGTCTCCGGGATTGCGGCCGGGGCGCCAGTTCCACGAACGCGACACCTCGCCGTTGCTGACGCGATAGGTCTCGTCGCGCTGCACGCCCAGCGTCCTGAGGTAGTCCTCCACCGTGCCCGAGAGCGCGAGGCCGAACGTGTCGTAAATCGGATCGACGGCCGTGCGCGAGGTTGCCGGATAGGGATCGGGCACGCTGACGGAGCCGTCGTAGCGGCTGACGATCAGCTTCTCGCCGCGGCGGATCTCCTTGGTGAAGACGCCGAGCGGCACGCGGCCGCCGTATCTCGTCACCAGCGCCTCCGGCAGGCCGACATAGCGCGCGACCTGGGCGTACATGGCGCGCAAGCCGACCTCGTTGCGCGGATTGGCGAGCGCGGTGATGTAGGGGCCGAGCGCGTAGTGCTCGACCTCGGCGAGGCTTGCGGGCGTGGGCGTCATGGTCCGCTCCAGCGCGACGGCGGCATAGGAGGGCAGGATCAGCGCGTCGGGCAACAGCGCCAGGCTGTCGCTGCTGCGCAGGCTCGTCTCCAGCATGGGCGAGATCAGGAAGGAGCCGGCGAGCGCGATCCCGTGGTCGGACGCCAGAAGATCGGGCAGGCGTGCGGCGCGGAAGCCGCCATAGCTCTCCCCGACCAGGTATTTGGGCGAGGACAGGCGCGCATTCTTCTTGAGGTAGGACTCGATGAAGTCGGCGAAGGAGTTCAGGTCCTCGCCGACGCTCCAGTAGCGACGGTCGCCGCGGCTGTAGCCGGTGCCGACGGGGTCGATGAACACCAGGTCGCTGAGATCGAGCCAGGTGTCGGGATTGTCGGCCAGGCGCTGGGTCGCCGGCGCGAACTGGCCGTCCGGACCCTGCTCGAGGATGCGCGGACCGAGCGCGCCGAGATGCAGGTAGGCCGAGCTGGCGCCCGGACCGCCGTTGAACACGAAGGTCACCGGCCGGCCGTCGGCAGGCACGCCATCGCGCGCGTAGGCCACGTAGAACAGCGTGGCCCCACGCTCGCCGCCGCCCATCGAGAGTGTGCCGGCGGTCACGGTGAAGGGCACCTCCACTCCGCCGAGGCGGTATCTTTGATGGCTGACGGCGTCGTCCGCCAGGGCGGGAAGGCCCGGCAGTAAGCCCAGGAGGGCAAGCAGCAGGAGCAGCCGGCGCAACGCCCTGGCGCGCGGGCCAGCCTTGTCTCGATCAGGGTTCGCTGTCATGGCTTCGCAGCGATTTTCTGTGAAGAGAACTGGCCATGTCCACTCGCAACCTCGACCGGCTGTTTGACCCCAAGTCGGTCGTGGCGATCGGTGCCAGCACGCGCGCGGGCTCGGTGGGGGGCGCTGTAACCGGCAACCTGTTGAGCGCGGGCTTCAAGGGCGAGACGTATCTGGTCAACGTCAAGGGTGGGCAAATCTCTGGGAGGCCTGTCTTTTCCAGCCTGGCCGCCCTGCCGGCGCCGGCCGATCTTGCCATTGTCATGACGCCGCCCGAGACGGTTCCCGGGCTGATCGACGAGCTTGGCCGGCGCGGCACCAAGGCCGCGGTGGTGATCACGGCGGCGCCGGGCAGCGGTCCCGAGGCCGCACGCGAGAATGCACAATGGCGTGAGCGGGTGCTGGCCGCGGCACGGCCGCATCTGCTCAGGGTCGTCGGCCCCAACTGCATCGGCTACGCGGCCCCCAAGCTCGGTCTCAACGCGAGCTTCGGCCCGGGCAAGCTCAGGCCCGGCCGGCTGGCGGCGATTGCGCAGTCGGGTGCCGTGCTGGCGGGCCTCGCCGACTGGGGGGCGGCGCAGGGACTGGGCTTCTCCTATCTCTTCTCGATGGGCGACATGGCGGATGTCGATTTCGGCGACGTCCTCGACATGATCTCGCGCGACTACGAGACGCGCGCCGTCCTGATGTACGTCGAAGGCATCACCCAGGCGCGCAAGTTCATGTCGGCGGCGCGCAGCGTCGCGCGGCTGAAGCCGGTGATCGTCCTCAAGGCTGGCCGCCACGCGGCGGCGGCGAAGGCGGCCGCCTCCCACACGGGATCGATGGCGGGCTCGGCCGCCGTCTATGCCGCCGCCTTCGTGCGCGCGGGCCTCGTTCCGGTGACGGGGCTGGGAGAGCTGTTCGACGCGGCCGAGACGCTCGGGCATGGCCTGTTGCCGCGCACCGAGCGGCTGGCGATCCTGACCAACGGCGGAGGGGCCGGCATCATCGCCACCGATCTTCTGGTCGACGAGGCGGGCGAACTGGCGGCGCTTCAGCCCGCGACCATCGACGCCCTCGACAAGCGCATGCCGCTCATCTGGTCGCGCGGCAATCCCGTCGACATCGTGGGCGACGCCGACGGCGCCCGTTACGCCGCCGCTCTAGACATCCTCGCCGCCGACCGCGGCGTGGGCGCCGTGCTGGCGATGAACGTCCCGACCGCGCTCACCTCGTCGGAGGAGGTCGCGCGCGCGATCGCCGCGGCGCCCGGACGGCGCAACGTGCCGGTGATCGGCTGCTGGATCGGCGGCCCCGATGCCGAAGCCGGACGACGCGTGCTGCACGAGGCCGGCATCCCGGCCTACGACACGCCGCTGCGCGCGGTGCGCGGCTTCATGCACATCGTGGGCTACCGCCGCGGCCAGCGCGCCCTGCAACGCACGCCGCCCTCGATCCCCGAGGTGCGCGCCGATACGGCTCTGGTGAAATCGATCGTGCGCGGCGCGCTCGCCGAGCGCCGCAAGCTGCTGACCGAGCCCGAGGCCAAGCGCGTGCTTGCCGCCTATGGCGTGCCGGTCGTGCCGACCGAGATCGTGCACAATGCGGAGGAGGCGGTCCGCGCCGCCGAACGCCAGGGCTTCCCGGTCGTGGTGAAGATCCTGTCGCGCGAGATCACGCACAAGAGCGACGTGGGCGGCGTGGCGCTCGACCTCGATTCGCCCAAGGCCGTCCGCGAGGCGGTGGTCGTCATGCACGACAAGATCTGCACGGCCGCACCCGGCGCGATCATCGACGGCTTCGTCGTGCAGCCCATGATCCGCCGCCCCCATGCGGTCGAGCTGATCCTGGGCGCCGCCGAGGACCCCGTGTTCGGGCCGATCCTGATGGTGGGCCATGGCGGCGTCGCGGCCGAGGTGATCGACGACAAGGCGCTGGCACTGCCGCCGCTCGATCTGGTTCTGGCCGAGGATGCGCTGAGCCGCACGCGCGTCGATCGCCTGCTGCGCGGCTATCGCGACCGCCTGCCCGCCGATCGCGAGGCGGTGGGGCGGGCGATGGTGCAGCTCTCGCAGCTCATCGCCGAAGTCGACGAGATCGCCGAGCTCGACATCAATCCGCTGCTGGTCGACTCCGAGGGTGTGATCGCGCTCGATGCGCGCATCGTGGTGCATGAGCCGGCGGGCCAGGAGCGGGCGGCGCGGCTCGCCATCCGGCCCTATCCGGTGGAGCTCGAGACCGATATCGAGCATCGCGGCGAGAAGCTCCGCATCCGTCCCATCCGGCCGCAAGACGAGCCGATTCTCACGGCCTTCGCCGGGCGCATGACGGCGGAAGATGTGCGGCTGCGCTTCTTCGGGCCGCTGCGCGAGTTCAGCCACGAGCTCGCCGCGCGCCTCACCCAGATCGACTATGACCGGGAGATGGCGTTTCTCCTTTTGCGCGAAGATGACCTTCTGGGCGTCGGCCGTCTCGTCGCCGATCCGGACTTCGAGCAGGCGGAGTTCGCCCTGACCGTCGCCTCCGATCGACAGGGCCGCGGCTATGGCGAACTGCTGCTGCGCCACGTCGTCGACTACGCCCGGACGCGCGGCATTCGCCGGGTTTTCGGACTGGTGCTGCGCGAGAACCGCCGCATGCTCGATCTCGCCGCGCGTCTCGGCTTTCAACCCACAGCCGGCAGCGCGGGAGGGGTCGATGTCCGCGTGGTGAAGCCCTTGGAGGGTGTGTAACCTATGTTTTGTCGGAATCTCTGAATAAAGGCGACATTGTGGCCTCTCGCCAAAGAGTTAAGGCGGATCTTTCAGATGGCGTCTAAGAAGAACAGAAGCAGTAAGGCGAACAGAAAGAGTCCGAAACGCGCAATAACGTTGCGTGACCGCTGGGCGAAGCGCGTTCACGACGGCGTCACATGGATCGAGGCTCATCGCTGGCACGCCCTCCTCGGGGGATTCGCACTGCTCTTCGTCGGCAGCCTGCTGGGCGGCTATTGGCTCGCCAATGCGCTGGACGCCGTCGATCGCGACAAGCAGGCGCGTGAGACGCTGGCCGAGATGAAGCGTGACGCGGGGCCCACACGCGACACGAGCAAATATGCCCGCATCGAGGATATCCCCGGCCTGCCGCATTACGACGAAGTCGAACCGGGACAGCAGCGCTCCACTGTCGAGGAGAAGCCGCGAACGAAGCCTTCGGTGCAGGTCGCCGCGGCGACCAGCGGCGCGCTTCCGGCGTGGCGGCGCAACGCGGTGCCTTTCGCCGACCTCAACAGCAAGCCGCTGATCGCCATCGTGATCGACGATGTCGGCCTCGACCGACCGCGCTCCAAGCGTGCCTGGGAACTGCCCGGGCCGATCACGCTCTCCTTCCTGCCTTACGCCAAGGACCTGCGCGACCAGGCGAAGGCGGCGCGGGCGCGCGGCAACGAGCTGATGCTGCACATGCCGATGGAGCCGACGGGCCGCGCCGATCCCGGACCCAACGCGCTCCTGGTGTCGTTGAGCGATGCGGATCTTCGCCAGCGGGTGACGACGGATCTCGACAGCTTCGAGGGCTATGTCGGCGTGAACAACCACATGGGCAGCCGCTTCACGGCGTTCCGGCCGGGCATGGAGACGGTGCTACGGATCTTCAAATCGCGCGGCCTGCTGTTCCTCGATTCGCGCACCACGGCGCAGTCGGTGGGCGACCAGCTCGCCCAGGAACTCGGTGTACCGAGTGTCGCGCGCAACGTCTTCCTCGACGACGACGAGGCGCTTGATGCGGTGAAGCGCAAGCTCGCCGAGACGGAGGAGGTCGCGCGCCGCCAGGGCTTCGTGGTGGCGATCGGCCATCCGCACGAGGCGACCTTGCAGGCCCTGTCGGAGTGGTTGCCCGGGCTCGCGGCCAAGGGCTTCGCGCTCGCGCCGCTTACGGCGGCCCTGCGCAAGCGTAACGGAATGGATTGAGGGAACGATGCGTTATCACAAGAAGTCGATGATCGTGGCGCCGCAGCCGGAACCCACCGAAGCGGGCGCCGACGTGCTGCGCGAGGGCGGCAATGCGGTCGATGCGGGCATCGCCTGCGCGCTGGTGCAGGGCGTGGTCGATCCGCAGATGTGCGGCATCGCGGGCTTCGGCTCCTGCGGCATCTACATGCCGGCCAAGAAGTTCCACGGCTATATCGACGCGCATGCGCCGGCGCCGCTCGCCGCGAAGCCCGACATGTGGGCCAACCTGATCGAGGGCGAGGCGCGCGACGGCTACGGCTTCGTGCTCAAGGGCCGCGTGAACGACATCGGCTACAAGTCAATCTGCGCGCCGGCCAATCTCAAGATGTACTACGAGGCGCACAAGGAGCACGGCAGCCTGCCGTGGTCGCGCATCGTCGAGCCCGCGATCCATTGGGCCGAGAATGGCTGGACCGTGCGGCCGCATGTGCATTTCTGGTGGGCCGACGATGGCGCCTTCGGCCGCGCGCCGAACTTCGAGCGCACCGGCTTCACGCCCGATGCGCGCAAGCTCTACTGCCGCCCCGACGGCACGCCCAAGCGCGTGGGCGACGCGGTGGTCAATCGCGACTACGCCCAGGTGCTGCGCGCCATCGCCAAGGGCGGCGCCGATGTCTTCTACTCGGGCGAGATCGCCAAGGCGATCGACGAGGACATGAAGAAGAACGATGCGCTGTTGTCGATCGAGGACCTCAAGGCCTGGAAGACGGCGCGCAATCCGCCGCTGTGGGGCGATTATCGCGGCTACAAGGTCTCGACCAACCAGCCGCCGGGCGGCGGTGTGATGCTGCTCGAGATGCTGAACATCCTGGAAAACTTCGATCTGCGCTCGCTGGAGCACAATTCGACCGAATACCTGCGTGTCGTGTGCGAGGCGATGAAGCGGGCCACCATCGACAAGGACCTCAAGGTCGGCGATCCGAAGTTCGTCAAGGTGCCGGTCGAGGCGCTGACCTCGAAGGCCTACGCCAAGCCAATGGCCGACGAGATCAAGCGCGGCGTGAAAGCCTCGGTGACCCGCTTCAATACGGGCGCCGTCTCGAAGGACACCACGCACATCTCCGTCCTCGACAAGGACGGCAACTGCTTATCGATGACCCATTCGCTGGGCATGCCCTCGGGCGTGATCTCGCCGGGGCTGGGCTTCATGTACAATGGCTGCATGGGCGTCTTCGACCCGCGCCCCGGCCGCGCGGGCTCGATCGCACCGGGCAAGGCGCGCTTCAGCTCGGTCGTGCCCTCGATCATCTTCAAGGACGGAAGCCCCCATCTCATCATCGGTGCGCCGGGTGCCACGCAGATCGCCATGGGCGTGCTGCACGTGATCCTGAACGCCCTCGACTTCGACATGACCATGGTCGAGGCGGTGAGTGCGGCGCGCTTCTCCGCGACCTCGGACACGATCGACATTTCCAATCGCGTGCAGGGCAGGGTCGAGCGCGAGCTGCAGGCGCTGGGCTATCCCGTCGTGCGCAGCCCTTACGGCTTCGGCTTCGCCGCCGTGCACGGCATCCGCATCCACGAGGACGGCCTCGACGGCGGCGCCGATCCCGGCCACGACGGCGTGGTGATTGCGGTCTGAGCTCAGCGAAGGATCATGTCCCTCTCCGCCCGCGTAGCGGGGGGAGAGGTTAGGAGAGGTGGGTGGCTGACAAGGCAAGGACCGAGCGGGCGCGAGACCTTCGCCTGACCGACAGCCGCGCTGAACAGGCGGTGTGGGAACTGTTGCGGGCTCACCGCATGGGCGGCCTGAAGTTCAGGCGTCAGCATCCGATTGGGCCGTACTTTGCGGACTTCGCCTGCGTGGCGGGGAAACTCGTCATCGAGATCGACGGCGAGCATCACGCCTTTCAGCTCGAAGCCGATTCGCGTCGGACGGATTTCCTGGAGCAGGCGGGATGGCGCGTGATTCGTTTCACGGCTATCGAGGCAGTCCAAAATCCAGAGGGGATATGGGCCGAGATCGCTCGCGTCCTCGGAATCGCTTGACCCACCTCTCCTAGCCTCTCCCCCCGCTGCGCGGGCGGAGAGGAACATGAGACTAGGCCGCCGCCTTCATCGCTGCGGCGCCCTTGTCGAGCAGCGGCAGGACCTTGTCCTTCGCCTCGGGCGGCACGCCGAACACGACGCGGTCGACGCCGGCGTCGCGGGCTTTCTTGATCGCCTCGACATCCATGCCGACGCCGAACAGGGTGATCGGCACGTCTTCCTTCTTGCGGCCCTTTTCCTTCAGCATCGCCAGGAAGGGCGGGATCATGCCGAGCGTGTCGCCGCCGCGGCCGCCGATCGGCATCCAGCCGTTGCCGTAGTTGATGGCGCGGCGCGCGCCGTGCGGGAAACCGCCGCCCACGATGATCGGCGGATGCGGCTTCTGCACGGGCTTGGGCCACTGCATCATCTCGTCGAACTTCACCAGGTCGCCCGCGTACTTGGGCTTGGACTTGGCCCAGATCTCCTTCATCGCCTCGATGCGTTCGCGCATCAGCTTGAAGCGGTCGCTGAACGGCGTGTCGTCATGGTCCGCCATCTCCTCGGCGTTCCAGCCGCCGCCGATGCCGAACAGGAAGCGGCCGTTCGAGAGGCGGTCGAGCGTCGCCACTTCCTTGGCGGTGTAGATCGCATCGCGCTGGACCACGAGGCAGATGCCGGTGCCCAGCTTGATCGTCTTGGTCACGGCCGCCGCCGCGGTCAACGCGAGGAACTGGTCGTAGGTGTCGTAATACCACTTGGGCAGGTCGGGCCCGCCCGGCCACGGCGACTTGCGGCTGGTCGGAATGTGGCTGTGCTCGGGGAACCAAAGCGATTCGAAGCCGCGCGCTTCGCATTCCGTCGCCAACTCCGCCGGCTGGATGGCGTAGTCGGTCGAGAACATCGTGATGCCGAATTGCATGGTGGGTCTCCTGAAGCGCGATGACTTTTTCGATGAATACCAGAGGAAGAGAAACGGCGCTTTTTTCGTCTTTTGAGGTTTCTCAAGCACTTAGCCGAGGGGGGTGGTGAGACTCTGAGACTCCAGGGCTAAAAGCCTTGTGCCATCGGCATCGGACCAGTCTCACGGCCCTGAGACTCTCTGCCGACCCTGAGACTCAAGGCTCAGTCTCGGCCCGTTGGCCCCTAGAGAGCAGGCAGGCCGGGAGGGGCCTTGCGCATGTTGGTGGCCTGCTCGTAGGCGTAGGCGAGCTGGAGCAGCTTGTGCTCGCTCCAGGCGCGTCCGGTGAAGGTGAGGCCGATCGGATAGTCCGGCGTCTCCTTGTTCTCGAAACCCGAGACCATGCCGGCCGGGACCTGGACGCTGGGATAGCCGGGCTTGGCCGCGATCGAGGCGCCGGCGGTGCCGGGGAAGACGATGGCGTCGAGCTTGTGCTGGGCCATGTAGGCGTCGATGCCCTGGTCCTTCGCCGACCACAGGTCCATGGCGCGGGCCGACTTGTATTCGAGCTCCGACAGGTCGCCCCTGGTGGCGTTGGCCGCGAGGAACAGATCCTGGCCGAAGCGCAGCGCCTTCTCGGCATTGGCCTCGTTGAAGGCCACGATGTCGGCCAGCGTCTTGACCTTGGCGCCGACGGCCCAGTCGCGCAGGTAGAGGTTGAGATCGCGCTTCAGCTCGTAGAGGAACACGATCGGCGGCGTGGCGATGGTGCCCTTGGCGCGGCCGAGCGGATTGCGGTTCAGCACGCCCATGGTCGTGCCCGGGCCGCCGATCCAGCCTGCGGTCGGCATGTTGGCGCGCACAAGAACGGCGCCCGCGTCCTGCAAGGCTTGCAGCGCCTTGTCCATCACGGCTTTGCCCTTGGGCGACAGCTTGCCGTAGTAGACATCGTTGCCGGGATCGCCGGGGTCGCTCGGCACGCCGATGCGTGCGCCCTTCAGCCCGTCCTTGCCGAGGCCCGCCGTATAGTCGGCCGGTCGCTGCAGGTGCTGGGTCGCGGCATCGTGCGGATCCCTGGCCGCGAGCACATTCAGCAGGATCGCCGAGTCGAGGACCGTGCGGGTGAGGGGACCGGCCGTGTCCTGGCTGTGCGAGATCGGCAGGATGCCGGCCCGGCTGATCAGGCCCACAGTCGGCTTCACGGTGACGAGTCCGTTCTGCGTCGCGGGGCTGAGCAACGAGCCCGAGGTCTCGGTGCCGATCGCGGCGGCGCAGAGGCCGGCCGCCACGCAGACGGCCGATCCCGCGCTCGATCCGCCGGGCAGCACGACCGGTATGCCGCGATCGTCCATCAGCGTGGTCGAGAAGGGGTTCTTCACCTGGCCGCCGAGCGAGCTGTAGCCCGACGGCATCTCGATCGCGAGGATGTTGGCGAACTCCGTCAGGTTCGCTTTGCCCAGGATCACCGCGCCGGCGTCGCGCAGCTTCTTGACGACGGTCGAGTCGGCCTTGGCGCGTGTGCCTTCCAGCGCGAGAGAGCCTGCCGTGGTGTGCTGCTTGTCGCCGGTCGCGCAATTGTCCTTCACCAGGATCGGCACCCCCGCCAGCGGCCGACTGGCCGACGGCCTGGTGCCGTCGAGCTTGCCCGCGATCGTGACTGCGTCGGGATTGAGTTCGCGTACGGAGTTGAGCATGGGCGCATCGCGGTCATAGGCCGCAATGCGCGCGAGA
>DATJWN010000131.1:0-31497 GCA_035501235.1 Reyranella sp. | reverse complement strand
GCAAGCCCTCCGAGCGCAACGCCCATCCCATCGCCACGGATCGTGTCGCGATCGTGCACAACGGCATCATCGAGAATTTCCAGGAACTGAAGGACGCGCTCACGGCCGAGGGCAAGCGGTTCGACAGCGACACCGACACCGAGGTCGTGGCCCAGCTGCTCACCTCCTACCTCGAGCGCCAGATGTCGCCGGAAGAGGCGATGGGCAAGGCGATGGAACGCCTGCGTGGCGCCTTCGCTCTCGTGGCGCTGTTCAGCGGCCGTCACGACATCCTGATGGGCGCCCGGCGTGGCAGCTCGCTCGCGGTCGGCTACGGCGACGGCGAGATGTATATCGGCACCGATGCGCTGGCGCTCGCGCCGTTCACCAAGCGCGTGACCTATCTCGAGGACGATGACTGGGTCGTGCTGAACGCTGGGGGCGTGTCGATCTTCCAGGGCACGAAGCAAGTGAAGCGCGAGATCCGCCAGAGCGGCATCTCGGGCGCGATGATGGGCAAGGGCAATCATCGTCACTTCATGATCAAGGAGATCTACGAGCAGCCCGCCGTGGTCGGCGACACGTTGCAGAGTTATCTCGATCCCGCGACGCGCACCGTGACCTTGCCCAAGCTTCCCTTCGACTGGACCAAGGTGAGTCGTCTCACCATCACCGGCTGCGGCACGGCTTGCTACGCCGGCATGGTTGGCAAGTACTGGTTCGAGAAGCTGGCGCGCCTGCCGGTCGAAGTCGAGGTCGCGTCGGAGCTGCGTTACCGCGAACCGCCGATGGTCGAAGGCGGCGTCTGCATCGCCATCTCGCAATCGGGCGAGACAATCGACACCTTGGCGGCCCTTCGCTACGCCAAGTCGCAGAAGCAGACCATCCTTTCGGTTGTGAACGTGCCGGAGAGCGCGATCGCCCGCGAATCGGACGGCGTGTTGCCGACGCTGGCCGGCCCCGAAATCGGCGTCGCCTCGACCAAGGCCTTCACCACGCAGCTCACGGTGCTCCTGACTGCCGCCATCGCCGCTGGCCGCGCCCGTGGCACGCTCGAACCCGAGGATGAGCAGCGGATCGCGCACGCGCTGATCGAGCTGCCGGCGCATCTCAACGAGGCGCTGAACCGGGAAGGCGACTACAAGCGCATTGCCGAGGATATCCTGGCCGAGGCGCGCGACGTGCTCTACATGGGCCGCGGCTCGTCGTTCCCGATCGCGCTCGAGGGCGCGCTGAAGCTCAAGGAGATCTCCTACATTCACGCCGAGGGCTATGCCGGCGGCGAGATGAAGCACGGGCCCATCGCCTTGATCGACGAACTCGTGCCCGTCGTCGTCGTGGCGCCGAGCGATCCGCTGTTCGACAAGACGGCGTCGAACTTCGAGCAGGTCAAGGCGCGCGGCGGCAAGCTGGTGCTGATGAGCGACGAGGCGGGCCGGGCGCGGCTCGGCAGCCAGGCGGTGGCGACGATCACGCTGCCGAAGGTCGATCCGGTGATCGCGCCGATCCTCTACACCGTGCCGGTGCAGCTTCTGGCCTACTACACCGCCGTAGCCAAGGGCACCGACGTCGACCAGCCGCGCAATCTCGCCAAGAGCGTCACCGTCGAGTGAGGGCCGGCGAGGCCGCGGTCGTCAGGCGACGTTCAGCGCGTGCCTTGCGGCAGGCCAGGCGCCAGACCCGGCGGCGCGGCGGGAGCTCCTGGCCCGGCTCCACGCGGTGCGGGCGCAGGCGCCGGAGCGCGCGGCGGCGCCTGGGCCGGCATCAGCGTCTGTATGGTGGCGCGGATCTTCGCCGCTTCCGCTTCCTGGGCCTTCTTGAATTCTTCGGCGTTCAGGAAGTGGTCCTTGTTGACGTCCATCTGCAGGAACTGCTCGACGGCGTGGGCGGTCAGCTCGACACGGTCGAGGACGCCGTCCTTGTTGGTGTCGATTTCCTGGAACTTGCGAAGTGCGAGCTGCTTGCGCAGTTCGTAGGGCGGCAGACCCTGCGCCTGCGGTCCTTCGACGGGGCCCGCGACCACGGCCACGAACTCGTCGCGCGTGATGCGGCCGTCGCCGTTCTTGTCGATGCGGTCGGCTTCGCGCAGCTGCATGTCGATGAAGTCGTTGATGGCGACCATCCCCTGGCGCTTGCGCTGCTCCTCCTGCTGGCGCTGGATTTGCGCGGCCTGGAGTTGCTCCTGGATGATGCGGCGGAGCTCCGGCTCGGTGATCTTGTTGTCGCGGTCCGTGTCGTAGCGGTTGAACTCCGAATGCACGAGCGCCTCGGCCTCGGCGCGGTCGACGAAGCCGTCGGCATTGGTATCGAGGTTCTTGAACTCGGCGCGGGCGACGTTCCGGCGCTCTTCCAGCGGCGGCACGCCGGGGCCGTCGGTCGAGAAGGGCGGTTCGGCGACCTTCAGGAACTCCTCGAGCGTCAGCTTGCCGTCATGGTTGGTGTCGAGCTGCTCGAACGTCCTCATGCGGTACTTCAGGAAGTCCGCGCGGCTGACCTCGCCCTTATTGTCCTTATCGATCTCGTGAAACCAGGTCGGCAAGGGAATGGCGCCGGTGGGCGCCGACGCCTGCGGCGCCGGCGCGTTGGCAGGCGGCGTGCCTGGAGCCGGCGCCGGCGGCTTGGCCGGCGGAGCGGGCGTCTGGGCGGCGGCGGGGAATGACAGCAGGGCTGCTACGAGAATCAGCGGACGAAGAGAACGAGGCATCGACGATGGGCCCGCGAGGCTGGAGGGGACAGTCGTATCGGCGGCAACGCGGGGGTCTGTCAACGTCCGCCCTGCGGGACAGTTTGTAACGCGACTGCGCCAAAATCGTGTCTTACCGCCATTTGAGTTGCGCCATTCCGCAGGATACGCCATCGTGTTTCGCACGCAGACCTCGGAGAAGGGTCGCAAGTACTTGGGAGGCAAGGGTAATTTCGCGGCTTTCGCGTGTTGGCGACGCTGCGGCGGAACCCGCTTGAACATGGCTGTAACGTCCATCCTCAGCGGCGCGCCGCTGCTCAGCGTCAAGAACGTATCGGTTCGCTTCGGTGGCATCGTGGCCCTCGATGGCGTGTCGTTCGATGTCTTCTCGGGCCAGATCGCGGGGCTGATCGGCCCCAACGGCGCGGGCAAGACAACGCTGTTCAATTGCCTGAGCCGCCTCTATACGCCCAACGGCGGCGATGTGCTGTTCGAGGGTAAGTCGATCCTCAATCGGCCACGGCACGACATTCCCCAGATCGGCATCGGCCGCACGTTCCAGAACGTGGCACTGTTCGATCGCATGTCGGTGCTCGACAACGTCAAGGTCGGTTGCCACAGCGTGAGCTCGACCAGCTTCTTCGACAATGCGGTCAAGCTGCCCAAGGTCGCCGTCGAGGAGGCGCATATCGAGGCGCGAGCGCGCGAGCTGATCGCGTTCATGGACCTCGCGCCCTTCACGGATCTGCCGGCCGGCCCGCTGCCGTTCCCGATCCGCAAGCGGGTGGAGCTCGCGCGTGCGCTGGCCTCGAGCCCCAAGCTGCTGCTGCTCGACGAGCCGGCCGCCGGCCTCAACCATGAAGAGATCGAGACGCTGAAGGGCCAGATCAGGCGCGTGCGCGAGGCCCAGCACGTCACGGTGCTGCTGGTCGAGCATCACATGAGCCTCGTGATGTCGGTCAGCGACAAGGTGGTGGCGATCGACTTCGGCAAGAAGATCGCCGACGGCACGCCCGCCGAGGTGCAACGCGATCCGGAAGTGATCCGCGCCTATCTGGGGACCTCGTGATGCCGTCGCTGCTCGAAGTCAAAGGCCTGAAGGCCTATTACGGCCAGACTCAGGCGCTCTACGACGTGGGCTTCGACATTCCCGAGGGCGGCATCACCACGCTGCTCGGCGCCAACGGCGCGGGCAAGACGACGACGCTGCGCGCGATCTGCAACATGGTGCGCACCGACGGCACGGTGCGCTTCGCGGGCGAGGACATCTCGCGGCAGGCGACCGAGGAGATCGTGCGCCGGCGCATTGCCCACGTACCGGAGGGCCGTGGCACCTTTACCTCGCTCACCGTCGACGAGAACCTGCGCATCGCGGCTTATACGCGCCGCGACAAGGCCGGGGTCGATGCCGAGCGCGAGCGCGTCTTCTCGTATTTCCCCCGTCTCAAGGAGCGTATCCAGCAGCAAGCCGGCACCCTATCGGGCGGCGAGCAGCAGATGCTGGCGATCGCGCGGGCGTTGATGCTGAAGCCCAGGCTGATGCTGCTCGACGAGCCGTCCTTCGGCCTCGCGCCGCTGATCGTGGTCGAGATCTTTCGCATCCTGCGGCGCATCAACGAAGAAGAAAAGGTGAGCATCCTGCTGGTCGAGCAGAACGCCGCGCTCGCCCTCGACCTCGCCGCGCACGCTTACGTTCTGGAGACCGGCAAGGTGGTCATGCACGGCCCTTCCGCGGTCGTGAAGAACGACGAGAACATCCGCAAGTCCTATCTCGGTTACTGAGGCGTCCAGATGGAACAGTTTCTCCAGCAGCTCGCGTCCGGCCTCGCCAACGGCGCCATCTATGCCTGTGTGGCGCTCGCGCTGGTCATGATCTACGTCTCGACCGACCATCTGAACTTCGCCCAGGGCGAGATGGCGATGTTCTCGACCTACATAAGCTGGCAGCTCATGCAATGGGGCCTGGGGTTCTGGCTCGCTTTCATCCTCGCCGTGCTGATCTCCTTCTGCATGGGCGTGTTCATCGAGCGCGTCATCTTGCGACCGTTGCATCACGCACCCGTGCTGTCGATCGTCGTGGTCTTCATCGGCCTGCTCGCCATCTGCAACTCGATGGCAGGCGCGATCTGGAGCTACCTGATCAAGGAATATCCCTCGCCGTTCCCCAAGGCCGAGTTCGGCATCGCGGGCGTGATTGGTCCGCACCAGCTCGGCGTCGTGCTCGTGACGCTGATCGTGCTGAGCCTGCTGTTCGCCTTCTTCCGCTACACGCCGCTGGGGCTTGCCATGCGTGCGGCGGCGCAGAACCCGCAGATGGCGCGCCTGGTGGGCGTGCGGGTCGACTGGATGCTGGCGCTGGGCTGGGGGCTCGCCGCCGCGGTCGGCGCGGTCGCGGGCATCATGGTGGCGCACATCGTCTATCTCGATCCCAACATGATGGGCGGCATCCTGCTCTATGCCTTCGCGAGCGCGCTGATCGGCGGCATCGGCAATCCGGGCGGCGCGGTGGTCGGCGGCTTCATCGTCGGCGTGCTCGAGAACATGGTCGCCTACTCGGGCAACATGATCGAGAAGATCACCGGCATCTACATCATCGGCAACGGCGAGAAGCTCACCGTCGCGTTGATCATCGTGATCTTCGTGCTCACCCTGAAACCCGCCGGCCTGTTCGGCCGCGTCGTCGTGAAGAGGGTCTGACATGTTCCCCAAGAAGTGGGTCCTGCCGCTCATCGTCCTGGCTTTCGTGATCCCGCTGCTGCGGCCGTGGATGCCCGAGGTGGTCTCGAACTATCGGCTGTTCCTGGTCAGCACGATGATCATCGCCTCGATCGCGGTGCTGGGCCTCAACCTGCTGACGGGCTTCAACGGCCAGATCTCGCTTGGCCACAGCGCCTTCTATGCGGTCGGCGCCTATACGGCGGCGATCCTGATGGACAAGCTCGACATGCCCTACTACGCGACGCTGCCGATCTCGGCCGCGGTCTGCTACGTGGTCGGGTGGCTGTTCGGCAAGCCGGCGCTGAAGCTGGAGGGCCACTATCTGGCGCTTGCCACCTTCGCGCTCGCCCTCTCGGTGCCGCAGATCCTGAAGTACAAGTGGCTGGAAGACCTGACCGGCGGCGTGCAGGGCATCGTGCTCTCCAAGCCCGAGGTGCCCTTCGGCCTGCCGCTCACCGAGGACCAGTGGCTCTACTACTACTGCCTGGTCGTGATGATCGTCCTGTACTGGGCGGCCAACAACATCCTGAACAGCCGCAGCGGCCGGGCCATGATGGCGATCCGCGACTATCACATCGCGGCCGACACGATGGGCATCAATTCCGCCCGCTACAAGACGGTCACTTTCGGCATCAGCGCGGCCTATACCGGCATCGCGGGCGCGCTCTCGGCCTCGGCCATCGCCTTCGTGGCGCCGGACAGCTTCTCCTTCTTCCTGTCGATCAAGTTCCTGATCGGCCTCGTGGTGGGCGGCGTGGGCTCGCTCGCGGGCTCGGTGGTCGGCGGCATCTTCTACGTACTGGTCGACAATTCCGCCCAGGCGCTCTCGACCTTCGTCAAGAACGACCTCGGCCTGCAGTTCGACCTGTCGGCCTACACTGTCTTCGGCATCCTGCTGATCGCGCTGATGTACATGATGCCGACCGGCATCGTGGGCGGCGTCTATGCGATCGTCCAGGGCGTGCGCCGCGTCCGCCGACCGGCCGCATCGAGTTCGGCGACGTCGCCTGTGCGCGATGTCGCCGCCAACCAGCAGCGGCCGTAGAGCTGCCGCCGGTCCAGTCGCGTTGTCGGGTTTTCCAACGGGGAGTTGAGTGCATGGAGTGATGTCTTACAGAGGAGGCTTTCATGAAAAAAACAAACAGGCGTACCTTCGTGGCCGGTGCATCGGCCGCAGCGTTACTGACGGGCTCACGCGTAGCGTTCGCTGACAGCGGGAAGAAGTACTCCGACGGGGCGAGTGACACCGAGATCAAGATCGGTCACACGAACCCCTACAGCGGCCCGGCTTCTTCGTATGGCGTCATCGGCAAGACGCTGCAGGCCTACTGGAAGAGCGTAAACGAATCCGGCGGGATCAACGGCCGCAAGGTCAACTTCATCACCTACGACGACGGCTACTCGCCGCCCAAGACGGTCGAGATGGTGCGCAAGCTCGTCGAAGAGGACAAGGTACTCTGCTGCTTCAATACGCTCGGCACGCCGTGCAACACGGCGATCCACAAGTACATGAACCAGAAGAAGGTGCCGCAGCTCTACGTGGCGACCGGCGCGTCGAAGTGGGGCGACCCGAAGAACTTCCCGTGGACGATGGGCTACCAGCCCGACTACCACACCGAAGGCGTGATCTACGCCAAGCATCTCCTGGCCAACGTGAAAGATCCGAAGATCGCCGTGATCATGCAGAACGACGATTTCGGCAAGGACTACTGGAATGGCTTCAAGGAGGGCCTCGGCAAGGACGCGGGCAAGGTCGTCAAGCACGTCACGTACGAGACAACCGACCCGACAGTCGACAGCCAGGTGATCCAGCTCAAGGACTCCGGCGCCAATGTCTTCTTTGTCATTGCGATTCCGAAGTTTGCCGCCCAGGCCATGCGCAAGGCGGGCGATCTCGGCTGGAAGCCGGCGATCTATCTGAACAACGTATCGTCGAGCGTCACCTCGGCGATGAAGCCGGCCGGGTTCGACAACGTGCAGGGTGTGATTACCGCGCTGTACCTCATGGACCCCACCGACAAGCAGTTCGACAGCCATCCGGACATGAAGACGTGGGTCGAATGGATGAAGAAACACAACGCCGAGCAGAGCCTGCAGGACGCCTCGAACGTCTTCGCATATTCGGTCGCGTCGCTGATGCATGAGACGCTGAAGAAGTGCGGTGACAACCTGACGCGCGAGAACGTGATGAGACAGGCCGCAAACTTCCAGAAGTTCAAGCTGCCGCTTCTGCTGCCGGGCATCACCGTCAGCACCAGCCCGACCGACTTCTATCCGATCCAAGCGGTCCAGCTCTCGCGCTTCAAAGGCGAGACCTGGGAACTGTTCGGCGACATCATGCATGCCGAGAGCAGCTGACGCGGGAGGCATGACGTGAGACGGAGGGCCGCTCGTCGGCCTTCCTTTTTTGGTGGTGTGTTGTCAAAGGGAGGAAAAATCGTGAAGACGAACAGGCGTGGGTTTATCGGCGGCGCTTCGGCCGCGGCGGTACTTGCTGGCGCGCCCGCGGTGCGGGCCGACAAGAAATACGACGAGGGCGCGACCGACACCGAGATCAAGATCGGTCACACCAATCCCTACAGCGGGCCAACCTCGTCCTACGGCGCCATCGGCCGGACGATCGAGGCCTACTGGAAAGCGGTCAACGCCGAGGGCGGCATCAACGGCCGCAAGATCAACTTCATCACCTACGACGACGGCTACTCGCCGCCCAAGACGGTGGAGATGGTGCGCAAGCTCGTCGAGGAGGACAAGGTCTTCTGCTGCTTCAACACGCTCGGCACGCCATGCAACACGGCGATCCACAAGTACATGAACCAGAAGAAGGTGCCGCAGCTCTTCGTCGCGACCGGCGCGTCGAAGTGGGGCGATCCGCAGCACTTCCCGTGGACGATGGGCTTCCAACCCGACTACCACACCGAAGGCGTGATCTACGCCAAGCACATGCTGGCCAACGTCAAGGACGCCAAGGTCGGCGTGCTGTCCCAGAATGACGACTTCGGCCGCGACTATTTCGACGGCTTCAAGGAGGGGCTGGGCAAGGAGGCCAGCCGGATCGTCAAGCACGTCACCTACGAGGTGACCGACCCGACCGTCGACAGCCAGATCATCCAGCTCAAGGACTCCGGCGCCAACGTCTTCCTCAACATCACCGCGCCCAAGCAGGCGGCCCAGGCGATCCGCAAGGCCGCGGACATCAACTGGAAGCCGGCGCACTATCTGGTGAACGTCTCCATCTCCGTCGCGGCGGTGATGAAGCCGGCGGGCTTCGACAACGGCCAGGGCATCATCACCGCGGCCTATCTCAAGGACGCCACCGATCATCAGTGGGACAACGACGAGGAGATGAAGGTCTGGAAGGCATGGATGGACAAGAACATGCCGCAGGCCAACAAGGCCGACGCCAACCACATCTTCGGCTACGCCGCCTCGAACCTGATGCACGAGACGCTGAAGCGCTGCGGCGACGAACTCACGCGCGCCAACGTCATGAAGCAGGCCGCGAGCTTCAAGAAATTCCGCGTTCCGATGATCCTGCCCGGTATCACCGTCAGTACCAGCGCGACGGATTTCTATCCCATCCAGGCCGTGCAATTGCAGCGCTTCAAGGGCGAGACCTGGGAACTGTTCGGCGAAGTCATGCACGCCGAAAGTTCTTGATCCGTCCCGCGGAACAGCTATTCCACACGAGGAAAGGCCGTCGAATGGCGGCCTTTCTTTTTTGCGTGTTCTCTTGGCCGGCATTTCGCCGCAGAAATCCGGCACCTAGATCATGGGAGGAAGAGTAGTGAAGACGAATAGGCGTACGTTTATCGGTGGCGTGTCTGCTGCCGCAGTGTTTACCGGTGTCGCACCGGCGATCGCGCAGAAGAAGTACGATGATGGCGCGACGGACAGCGAGATCAAGATCGGCCATAGCGGCCCGTACAGTGGACCGGCATCCGCTTACGGCGTGATCGGCAAGGGCATCGAAGCCTACTGGAAGAGCGTGAATGACCGCGGCGGCATCAACGGCCGCAAGATCAACTTCATCACCTACGACGACGGCTACTCGCCGCCCAAGACGGTCGAGATGGTGCGCAAGCTGGTCGAGGAGGACAAGGTCTTCTGCTGCTTCAATACGCTCGGCACGCCATGCAACACGGCGATCCACAAGTACATGAACCAGAAGAAGGTGCCGCAGCTCTACGTGGCGACCGGCGCGTCGAAGTGGGGCGATCCGCAGCACTTCCCGTGGACCATGGGCTACCAGCCCGACTACAACACCGAGGCGCAGATCTACGCCAAGCATCTCCTGGCCAACGTCAAGGATGCCAAGATCGCGATCCTCATGCAGAACGACGATTTCGGTAAGGACTATCTCGACGGCTTCAAGAAGGGCCTCGGCAAGGATGCCGACAAGATCGCGAAGCTCGCGACCTACGAGGTGACCGATCCCACGGTCGATTCGCAGATCATCCAGCTCAAGGACACCGGCGCCAACGTGTTCTTCAACATCGCCACCCCGAAGTTCGCCGCGCAGGCGATCCGCAAGGCGGCGGAGATCGACTGGAAGCCGGCGCAGTACATGACCAACGTGTCGGCCTCGGTCACCTCCGTGCTGAAGCCCGCGGGCTTCGAGAATGCGCAGGGCATCATCACCGCGGCGTATCTCAAGGACCCGACCGACAAGCGCTGGGACGATGACGAGGAGATGAAGACCTGGCGGGCCTGGATGGACAAGTGGATGCCGGGCGCCAACAAGGGCGATGCCAACTACGTCTTCGCCTATTCGGTGTCGTTCCTGATGGAACAGACGCTGAAGAACTGCGGCAGCGAGCTCACGCGCGCCAACGTCATGAAGCAGGCGGCGAGCTTCCAGAAGCTGCGCGTGCCCTGCCTGCTGCCCGGCATCAACGTCTCCACCAGCGGCAGCGACTTCTATCCGATTCAGTCGGTGCAGCTCGAGCGCTTCAAGGGCGAGAGCTGGGATCTGTTCGGCGACATCATGTCGGCCGAAAGCAGCTGATCGGCATTTACCGCGCGACGAATGGGAAAAGGCCGCCTCTGGCGGCCTTTTTTCTCGGCGTCCCGCATCTTTCGACGAGCGATACAATGCCTCTTCTCAACCGACGATTTTGGAGCGAGGCTCGTTCCGCAAGACGATAACCAAGGAGGGAGCGTTGCGGACAAACAGGCGTGGTTTTCTAGGGGGCGTTTCGACGGCGGCGATGCTGTCGGCCACCGGAGTGGCTTTCGGCCAACAGAAGTCGACGGTCGAGGACAATCAGGCGCCGTCGGGCGCAAAGAAGTACGACGACGGTGCGACCGACACCGAGATCAAGATCGGCCATTGCTGCCCCTATAGCGGGCCGGCCTCGGCCTATGGCGTGATCGGCCAGTTCCACCAGGCGTTCTACAAGGCGCTGAACGAGGCGGGCGGCATCAACGGCCGCAAGGTGAACTTCGTCACGCTGGACGACGGCTACTCGCCGCCCAAGACCGTGGAGGTCGTGCGCCAGCTCGTCGAGCAGGACAAGGTGCTGTGCCTGTTCAACACGCTTGGCACGCCGACCAACACGGCGATCCACAAATACGTCAACCAGAAGAAGATCCCTCACCTCTACGTGTCGACCGGCGCGTCGAAGTGGGGCGATCCCAAGCGCTTCCCGTGGACGATGGGCTTCCAGCCCGACTATCACACCGAGGGCGTGATCTACGCCAAGCATGCGTTGGCCACGGTCAAGGGTGCCAAGTTCGGCGTGCTGATGCAGAACGACGACTACGGCAAGGACTACTTCGAGGGCTTCAAGGAAGGGCTGGGCTCCGAGGCCGGCCGCATCGTCAAGCACACGACGTACGAAGTCACCGATCCGACGGTCGACAGCCAGGTGATCCAGCTGAAGGACTCGGGCGCCACCGTGTTCTTCAACATCTCGACACCGAAGTTCGCCGCCCAGGCGATCCGCAAGGCCGCCGACATCGGCTGGAAGCCGACCCAGTATCTCAACAACGTGTCGGCGAGCGTCGCCTCGGTGATGAAGCCCGCCGGCTACGAGAACAGCCAGGGCGTCATCACGGCGGCCTATCTCAAGGACCCCACCGACAAGCAGTGGGAGAATGCCGAGGATATGAAGGCGTGGCGCGCCTGGATGACGAAGAACATGCCCGGCGCCAACCAGGCCGATGCGAACTATGTGTTCGCCTATTCGGTCTGTTCGCTGATGGTCGAGACGCTGAAGCGCTGTGGCAACACGCTGACGCGCGAGAACGTCATGAAGCAGGCGGCGGGCTTCCACAACCTGCAGATCCCGCTGACATTGCCGGGAATCACGATCAGCACCAGCCCGACCGATTTCTATCCGATCCAGGCGGTCCAGCTCGCCCAGTTCAAGGGCGAGACCTGGGAGCTGTTCGGCGAGGTCATGCACGCCGAGAGTTCGTGAACGTCGCCCGCAAGGCAAAAGGAAAAGGCCGCCCTCGCAGGCGGCCTTTTTCTCTTTCGGTGATCGGCGCTAGCCGACGAGTCCGAGCCGGACGTCGATCCGGTCGACCGACTTCGCCGCGAACGTCATCGAGTTTGGCATCGATGGCTCGCAAGTAGCGCAGAGCCAGCTTGTCCGGCGCACCGGTTTCCGGCGGAAGGGCAGCATTCCGTCAGCGGTTGGCGCTGGCGGGCTCCGTCGGACGGCGGCGCAGCGCCTGCCGGCACTCGGCGCTGTTGATGCGGCCATCCTTGTCGAGGTCGCAGCGTGCGAAGTTGCGCTCGGCCTGGGCCATGAACTCGGCCTTGGTGACCACCCCGTCGCCGTCGGCGTCGAGCAGGCGGAAATAGGCCGCCTGACGCTGGGTCTGGCGGTCACTGGGCGCGGTGTTGCCCGAGCGAGTGGGGAACAACTCGGCCTGGGTGAGCTTGCCGTCGTTGTTGACGTCGAGCTGCTTGAAGCGGGCTTCCTGGGCCGCCGTCCATTCGGCACGGTCGACGAACCCATCGCCATTGGTATCGTAGCGCATCAGGCCGCGCGTCGGCTTGGGCGGCTGGCCGGGATCGGCCGCGAAGGCCGAGAGGGGAAGCAGGAACGCAACGAACAGGGAAACGAAGCGGATCATGGAAGCAACCTATAGTTGTATCAGGAACATAGAATTCAATCTTAAGTTCCCTTACCGCCGCGTTTAGGCGCCGATATAGTCGGAGCCGCGACCGAAATAAGGCGCTGTTGAGGTTTTGTTCTCATGGCCTACGACTACGATCTCTTCGTCATCGGAGCGGGCTCGGGCGGTGTTCGCGCTTCGCGTATCGCGGCGGGTTACGGCGCCCGGGTCGGTATCTGCGAGGACTACCGGGTGGGGGGGACCTGCGTGATCCGGGGCTGCGTGCCGAAGAAGCTCCTGGTCTACAGCTCCAAGTTCGCCCACGAGTTCGAGGACGCCGCCGATTTCGGCTGGTCAGGAATCGAACCGAAGCACTCGTGGGCCACGGTCCGTGACAACGTGCAGAAGGAAGTCGACCGCCTGAACGGCATCTACATCCGCCTGCTCGAGAATCCCGGCGTGAAGATCCATATGGGGCGCGGCCGTCTGATGGACCGCCACACCATCGCGATCGGCGAAGAGACCGTCACGGCCGACAAGATCCTGATCTGCACCGGCGGCAGGCCGGAGGTCCCCAACATTCCGGGCAAGGAATTCGCCATCACCTCGAACGAGGCGTTCCACCTGCCCGACCCGCTGCCCAAGCGCATCACCATCGTGGGCGGCGGCTATATCGCGGTCGAGTTCGCCGGCATCTTCAACGGCCTCGGCTGCGAGGTCGACCTGGTGATCCGGCGCGACCGCGTGCTGCGCGGCTTCGACGAGGAATGCCGCACCTTCGTGCAGGAGCAGATCGTCAAGAGCGGCATCAAGGTGCGCAGCGAGATGCAGATCGCGCGCATCACCGCGACCGATGGCAAGGCGCCCTATCAGATCCACACGCAGCTCGGCGGCATGCACGAGACCGATCTCGTGATGTATGCCACCGGCCGCGTGCCCAACACGGCAGGCATCGGCCTCGAGAAGGTGGGCGTGCAGCTCGACAAGAAGGGCGCCATCGCCGTCGACGAATGGTCGAAGACGACGGCCGACAACATCTGGGCGGTGGGCGACGTCACCGACCGCATCAACCTCACGCCGGTCGCGCTGATGGAGGGGCATTGCTTTGCCGACACCGAGTTCGGCAAGAAGCCGCGCAAGGCCGACCATCGCGGCGTCCCGTCGGCGGTGTTCTGCCAGCCCGAGATGGCCAACGTGGGCCTCACGGAAGAGGAGGCGCGCCGCACCCTGGGCGAGCTGCGCGTCTTCACCTCGGCCTTCACGCCGCTCAAGCACACCATCACGACGCGCAAGCCGCGTACCTTCATGAAGCTGATCGTGGAGGCCGCGACCGACAAGGTCGTGGGCGCCCACATGGTGGGCGACGATGCCGCCGAGCTGATTCAGGGGCTCGCTGTCGCCATGAAGGCCGGCGCCACCAAGGCGCAGTTCGATGCGACCGTGGGCATCCATCCCACCTCGGGCGAGGAATTCGTCACCATGCGGACTGCGCGGCCTGAGCCTACGGAGAAGAAGGCGGCCGCCGAATAGCGGCCCTCGGCCGCTATTCCGAGCCTTGGCGAGGGATCTCGGCCATCAGTCCTTCGCGACGAGCACCGCCGGCACGGTGAGGGCGTAGATCGCCACGCCCACCAGCCACACCAGCCCGTTCCAGCCCGGCGGCGAGAGGGCGTAGATCGCGCTGAAGACCAGGGGACCGAAGATGGCGGCGAGGCCGACGAGGCTCGCGGCCACGCCCTGCAGCCGGCCCTGGTGCTCCGGATCGACGGCATTGGACTGCAGCGAGCGCAGCGCGGACAGGCCGATGCTGCCGAAGCCGATCAGCGGGATCACGGCGAAGGCGATCCAGTCCGCGTGCGCGAAGGTGAGGACGAGCAGCGCGATCGATTCGCTGGCCATGCCGACCAGCACGGTCCCGCGCTCGCCCACCCAGCGGACGATCGGCCCCACGGCGAAGGCCTGTGCCAGCACCACGAGGGCGCCGAACAGGCCGAGCGACAGGCCGATCTGGGTGCCGGTCCAGGCGAAGCGGTCCTCGACAAAAAGCACCCAGACGGTCGTGTAGGTCTGGCTGACGAGGCTGATCATCAGGAGCGCCGCGAGCAGCGGCAGCAGCGCGCGAAAGCTGAAGGCCCAGCGCAGCGGTCTCAGCGGATTGAGCGCCCGCCAATCGATCGACTTGCGCTCGGTTCGACGCGACTCGGACAACAGGAACAGGGCGAGCGCCAGGTTGATGCCATTCAGCAGCGCGGCGGCAAAGAAGGGCTCGCGCCACCAGATGTCGCCGAGCACGCCGCCGATCAGCGGACCCACGACGAAGCCTGCGCCGAAAAAGGCCTGGTACAGGCCGAAGCGCCGCGCGCGGCCGTCTTCGGGCGTGATGTCGGCGATATAGGCGCCGATGACCGCGCCGTTCGCCGCCGTCAGCCCGGCCAGGGCGCGGCCGACGAGCAGCAGCCACAGGGAGGGCGCAAACGCCATGATCAGGTAGTCGACGGTCGAGCCGGTGAGCGAGAGCAGCAGGATCGGCCGGCGGCCATAGCGATCGGACAGGACGCCCAGCACGGGCGCGAAGACGAATTGCATCAGCGCATAGAGCGCCAGGACCTGGCCGAACAGGCCGGAGACCTCCTCGACGCCCGTGAGGTCGCGCAGCAGGTTCGGCAGGATCGGAAAGATCAGCGCGATGCCCGCCGCGTCGACCACGGCGATGGCGAAGATCACGGCGAGCGAGCGGTTGGTCACGTCAGGGAGGAAGTGCCGGCTTCTTCCACCGCCACGGCGACCGCCTCGTCGTCGGGAAGCTGTGCGGCCACGAGCTCGAGAAGGTCGGGCCGCTTGCGCCGCGCGATCGCGAGATACGGGTCGTTGGGGATCGGGTGCCAGAGCCAGTACGATTCGGGCCGTTCGGCGCTGAATCCGGCGGTGCGGGAGGCGAGCCTTTGCGAGAAGTCCGTCGCCGCCTCGTGCAACACCGGCGACGGCCGATAGTCGATCGGATCGAGGATGCTCATCGAAAAGCCTTGCGCGTCCCGGCGCGAGGCGAAGGCAGGAAGCACGAGCGTGCCGGTCTCGGCGAGCCGCGCCGGTCCCGGCGGATAGTTGAACGCATCGCCGTGGATGCTGATGCGGATGCCGCTGTATTTCGCGGTCGGATAGACGTCCACGACCATGAGAACGATGCCGTTGCCGCGGAGCACCTTTGCGATCTCGAATCCCGTGCTCGGTCGCCCGAAGGCAATCGGCGTTCCGCCCGTGGCGCTGCGACCGCGATAGATCCATTGCTCGAGCGGCGTCGGCTCGTTGCCGATCGTATAGACGAAGCTGAAGTCGAAGCCACGGTCCTTGAGATGGGACGCGAACAGCTCGATGCCGCCGATATGAGGCACCGCGACGATGCAGCCGTTGCACGACCGCGACAGGGCGCGGGCGAGACGGTCCAGGGCCTCGTCGGGCATGTCGACTTTGAGGTCGAGCGCCCGCCGTCGGTCGTGCTGCAGGTTGTCGATGTCGAACAGGACGGTAACCCACGCCGCGAGGCCGTCGACCACCTGCGCGCGCGTGGCCGTGCCGCCGCGGATGAGGCTTTGGCGCAAGAACATGTCGTTGGCCATGGTGCTGGGCCGGCTCGCGATCACTTCGGCGATCCTGCCGGCGAGACCGGGCTGGTGCGCCACTGGAACAGACGGCGCCAGACGACGAACGAGGTTCACGACCGCGGCCTGGATGTCGTTGGGGCCGCGAGGAAAGGCTTGCTGGGTCACGTACTGACAGCCACCGTTTCATGGCTGCCAGGGGCCGGCAAGGCCGCCAAACCCTGCACAGGACGCGACCCGGGGTCCCCTTTGACGGCTGGCCTTTTATCCACAGCACGTATAGCTTCTCCCACCCTGCCGGCCGACCGGTCGAGCAGACGGAGGAGGAGAAAATGACGGCGATTCAGGCGTCTAAGCCTGCCGCTAAGAGCCAGTCCCGCAGCACCAGCGCGGGCGACTGGACGCCCACGAGCTGGCGCAACCGGAAAGCCCAGCAAATGCCGGTCTATCCCGACGCCGCGGTCCTCGCGGGCGCCGAGGCCCGGCTGCGGCGCTACCCGCCGCTGGTCTTCGCGGGCGAGGCGCGCAAGCTCAAGTCCGCTCTGGCCAAGGTCGCGGCCGGCGAGGCGTTCCTGCTGCAGGGCGGCGATTGCGCCGAGAGCTTCGTCGACTTCTCCGCCAACAACATCCGCGACATGTTCCGCGTGCTGCTGCAGATGGCCGTCGTCCTGACCTATGGCGCGGGCGTTCCCGTCGTGAAGCTCGGCCGCATGGCCGGGCAGTTCGCCAAGCCCCGTTCGTCGAACGTCGAGAAGGTGGGAGGCGTGGAACTGCCGTCTTATCGCGGCGACAATGTGAACGGCTTCGAGTTCACCGCCGAGGCGCGCATTCCCGATCCCGAGCGCATGGTGCAGGCCTACAATCAGTCGGCCGCCACGCTCAACCTCCTGCGCGCCTTCGCCCAGGGCGGTTATGCCGACCTGCACGAGGTCAATCGCTGGAACCTCGATTTCGTGCGCAACTCGCCGGCGTCCGAGCGCTACCACGATCTCGCGGCGCGCCTCGAGGAGACGCTGACCTTCATGGCGGCCTGCGGTCTCAACTCCGCGACCACGCCGCAGATCGCGGAGACCGACTTCTTCACCAGCCACGAGGCGCTGCTGTTGCAGTACGAAGAGGCGCTGACCCGCGTCGATTCGACCTCGGGCGACTGGTACGACTGCTCCGCGCACCTGCTGTGGATCGGCGATCGCACGCGCCAGCCCGACGGCGCGCATGTCGAGTTCCTGCGCGGCGTGCGCAATCCGCTGGGCTTCAAGTGCGGTCCCTCGCTCTCGACCGACGACACGCTGAAGCTGATCGACGCGCTCAATCCCGCGAACGAGCCCGGCCGCATCGTCATGATCGTGCGCATGGGTGCGAACAACGTCGCCGAGAAGCTGCCGCCGCTGATCCGCGCGGTCGAGAAGGAAGGCAAGTCGGTCGTGTGGTCGTGCGATCCCATGCACGGCAACACCGAGACGGCCTCGAACGGCAAGAAGACGCGCGACTTCGACAATATCCTGAAGGAAGTGCGCCAGTTCTTCGCCGTGCACCGCGCCGAGGGCACGCATCCGGGCGGCGTGCATTTCGAGATGACCGGCCAGGAAGTGACCGAGTGCATCGGCGGCGCCGTCGGCATCAAGGTCGACAATCTCGCCGAGCGCTACGAGACCCAGTGCGATCCGAGGCTGAACGCCAGCCAGGCACTGGAACTCGCCTTCCTGCTCGCCGAGCAGCTCAAGGCCGAGCGCCTGTCGGTGCAGCGGGCCCGCCCCGCGATCTGAGCGCGGACGGGAAGGGGCACAAGGCCTGGGAGAGCCGACGATGCATCCGATGAATGGCGAGATCGAGCAGTACACCGATCACTACTTCAATCGAACGAAGCGGGTGATCGGCAAGTTCGGCGATGCTCGCGTCACCTACGCCATCTTCATGCGTCGGCCCGTGGTCTTCGCGCCGCGCCTCGCGCTCGACTGGCTGAAGGACACCGGCCGCGAGCGCAACACCGAGGTCGAGGTCGACCAGCGCTACGGCGAGGGCAAGTGGGTCGGCGCCGGCGAGCCGATGATGTACATCACCGGCTCCTTCTTCCATCTCGTCGATCTCGAGACGATCTTCCTGCAGAAACTGGGCCCCGCCTGCGTCGCGGCCTATAACGCCTGGACGATGTGCGCCGACATGCCCAAGGCCGCCTTCCTCGCCATGGATGCGCGTCATTGCGCGGGCCAGGAGATGGCCGAAATGATGGCCTATGCGGCCTCGGTCGGCTCGGCGCGCGCCAAGCGCAAGGTCGGCGCCGTGGGCTTCATCGGCAATGCCACGCATGCCACCGCCCACTTCTTCGGCCGCGAGCAGGGGCTCGGCACTATGCCGCATGCGCTGATCGGCTATGCCGGCTCGACAGTGCGCGCGGCCGAGATGTTCTACGAGACCTTCCCCGGCGAGCCGATGACCGTGCTCACCGACTATTTCGCCCGCGAGGTCTCCGATTCGCTGGAAGTCGCCCGGCGGTTTCCCGATCTCGCGGCCAAGGGCATGCTGTCCTTCCGCCTCGACACGACGGGCGGCCGTTATGTCGAGGGGCTCGACCCGGCCTCGTCCTACGCGGTGCTCGAACGCTTCTCGCCCGAATCGATCCGCGGCTATCGCAGCGAGGAGGAGCTCCGCTATCTCGTCGGCACCGGCGTATCGGCGGCGGCGATCTTCCATCTGCGCGCCGAGCTCGACCGCGCGGGCTACGACAAGGTGAAGATCGTGGCCTCGTCGGGCTTCGGGCCCGCCAAGTGCCGCGTCATGGCCGAGGCCAAGGCGCCGATCGACGTGGTCGGCACGGGCTCGTTCCTGCCCTCCAACTGGACCGAGACCTACGCCACGGCCGACATCGTCGAGTATGACGGCGTGAAGCGGGTCAAGATCGGCCGCGAGTTCCTGCACCGCGTGCGCGACGCCAACGCCACGCGGCCGCTCTGACGGCCGCGGCCTAGCGCGCCGTCACGAGATCGGCCAGCCGGCGGATGTGCCGGTGGGAGGAAGGCGGCGCCTCGCCGCGCACGTCGAACAGCACCGTGCAAAACCCGAGCGTCCTTGCGGCGTCGAGATTCTTGGGCCGATCGTCGACCAAGACGATGCGCGACGGCTCGACGCCGAGTCCACGGATCGCGGCGGCATAGATCCGCTCGTCCGGCTTGCGCGCGCCGATCTCGCCGCTCAGGAACCAGGGCGAGATCCATCGTTCGAGGCCGAACCGGCGCCTGAGCTTCACGGACCATTCGGCGACGTCGTTCGATAGGCAGGCGATGATGGAGAATTCCGCCTCGAGCGCTGCCAGCGCCGCCACGGTGCCGTCGATCAGCCGATGACCCGCCAGGTAGCAATCCTCGAGGTCGGGGCGCACGCCGAGGCTCCGCCAGAAGGCCGCCGGGTCCATCCGTCCGAGGCTTGCCTGCAGGTAGGCCGCCTCGATCTCGCCGTCGGAACGAGGCGGGTCGCCGTGGGCCCGCACGAAGGGGACGAGCAGGTCGGCGACGTCGTCGCCGGCCTCGTAGAGCACGCCCATCGCGTCGAGCAGCAGCACGTCGCGCATCGGCTCAGCGCCTGACGCAGGCGAGGGCGGCGAGGGCGATCAGCCCTGCCGCAATGCTGTAGATCCAGATCGACGGCACGATTGGCAACAGCACACCCGCGACGATCGGGCCTGTTCCGGCGCCGATGTCGCGCCAGATCGCGCGGGCGGCCAGTGCGCGCACGCGGCCGGGGCCGGGCGTGCGCAAAGCGACGATGGGCGGCACCAGCGGCAGCTGCAGCGCGCGCAGGACGACGATGGCCGCTGCACAGGGGCCCAGCCAGCCGGCGCCGAAGCCGATGAGGGTGAGGGAAGTGAGCAGCGACAGCCCGACCAGGAGACGTTCGGCGCCGACACGCTCGGCGAGATGGCCGCCCATCGGGCTCAGCACGATCTCGGAGAAGTAGCGCAAGGCCATCAACAGGCCCGCGGCGATCACCGCGCTTCCAGGCATCAGGTCGCTGGCGAGATAGGAGAGGCCGATGACGAAGAGGCCGTCGAGCGCGAAGCCCTCGAGGAACGACCAGATGTCGAGGCTGGTCGGCAACTGCAGCCGCCGCGGTGCCGGCGGTATGGCATGGGGTGCCGCGGGCAGGCGGCGGCTGGCCAGCAAGCCGGTCAGCGAGACCGCAGCGAGGGCAAAGAAGATCGCGCGTGGTCCCATCCGTTCCGAAAGCACGGCGCCCACGACCAGCGCGATCATCGGCCCGACCGCGATGATGGCGCGCGAGCGGCCGGAGCGGCGGGAGGCGCCGGCCGCCTCGGCTGTCGCCATTGCCTGGGTGGAAAGATTGAGAGCGGCGAACGACAGGCCCCATAGCAGGCGCAGCGGCAGCAGCAGCCAGAACCCCGACGCGGTCGCGTAGCCGAGTGCCGCGATTGCGGCGGCTATGACGGCAAGCGTGTCGGTCGGCCGATCGCCGCGTCGGGCGTAGAAGCGCGCGACCCAGCCATAGCCCGCGATGCGCACGATCCGGTTGGCGGCGAGCAGGATGCCTGCCTCGGCCACGGTGACGCCGAACTGCGGCGCGAACATCGGCAAGAGGAGATAGAGGACGGTGTCGGCAGGGAGGGCGACGGCAAGCGCGGCGGCAGAGCGGCGGGCATTGGCGTCGCTGTCGGACGTCGTCAGGAACGCGGTCATGACGCGCACCATTGGGCGCATGACAGTCTTGTGACAAACGATGTGAAATCCGCCCACGTGTGATAAAAACTCACATATGAAGATCGCGCCCTTTCCGCCGCTCAATGCGCTCCGGGTCTTCCTGGTCGCGGCGCGGCATCTCAGCTTCACGCGGGCGGCCGTCGAGCTCAGCGTCACCCACGGCGCCGTCAGCCGGCAGGTAAGGGGGCTCGAGGACCATCTCGGTGTGGCGCTGTTCGAACGCCAGGTGCGCAAGGTCGTGCTGACCGCCCAGGGCCAGCAGCTCTTCGCTGAGATCGGCCCGGCCATGGACCAGATCGGCGCGGCGGCGCAGGCGCTGATGGTGAAAGCACCCACGCGCGCCGTGCGGATCAATGTTCGGCCCTCCTTCACCGTGCGCTGGTTGATCCCGCGGCTGCCGGATTTCGTCGCGCGCCATCCCGGCATCGAGCCGCAACTGCTGACCAGCACGCTGCCGCCCGACCGATCACCCGAATCCTTCGACATCGCGATCCGGCGCAGCCTCGACGGATGGCCGTCGGCGTTCGACGTGCGGCCGTTCCTCGACGACGACCTCGTCATCGTTGCGGCGCCTTCGCTGCTGAAGAAGCGGCCGGTGAAGGAGCCGAAGTCGCTGGCTCAGCACGTCCTCCTCGTCTGCAGCACGCGCAAGCAGGATTGGGACGAATGGAAGATGCATGTCGGCCTGTCGCGGCTGCGCCCCGCCCGGCGCCTGCAGCTCGACCATCTGCACATCGTCCTGCAGGCGGCGGTGGATGGCCTGGGCGTTGCGCTCACGCCTGTCTCCCTGCTCGGCAAGGATGTGGAGGCGGGACGACTCGTCTGCCCCTTGCCAAACCTGCGCAAGCCGCTGGAGCCCATCTACCGCGGCGTCGCCCGCGACGCCGGGCGTGAAACGCTGCTCTTTGCCGACTGGCTCACCCGGCAGGCTCAGGGCATAACTTAGGCGAGTGACGTCGCGACCTTCCTCTTTTTTCCCGATCTACCTCCTGGGGCTCGGCAGCTGGTTCGTGCCTCTCGGCATCCAGATGGTGCTGTTTCCGTGGCTGGTCGCCGTGGTGCTGCACATGGATGCCTTTGCCGTCGGCGTGGCGCAGATGGCGATCATGGTGCCGTCGCTGCTGTTCCTGCCGCTGGGCGGGCTGGTGGCCGACCGAGGCAACCCACGCCGGTTGCTGCTGCGCTACCACGTCTTCTATGCCGTGCCGCCGCTGGTGCTGGCGGCGATCCTGTCGGCGGGCGGCCTCGGCTATCCGCTGCTGATCGTCTACGGCCTGGCGGCAGGCTCGATCGGCGCCTTCGCCGTGCCGACGCGCGATGCCATGCTGCCCTTCATCGCGACCGGCAACTTGCCGCGCGCCGTGGCACTGGTGACGGCACTCCAGTCGGGCGGCCAGCTCGTCGGCATGGCCTTCGCCTCCGCGGCCGACCGCATCGGCGCCGTGCCGCTCCTGATGGTCCAGGCCTGCCTGGTGCTGGCGGGCTTCCTCGCCGTCTGGCGCCTGCCCGATCCGCCGCCGCATCCGCCCTCGGCCAAGGCAGGCTTCTGGCGCAGCATGGCAGATGGCGTCGCCGAGGCCGGCCGGTCCTATCAGATCTGGCCGGTGCTCCTGCTGAATATCGGCATCGGCATCTTCTATGTCGGGCCGTTCCTGGCGGTGCTGCCGCTGGTCGTGCGCGACGTCTATCATGGCAGCTCGGGCGAGATCGCCTCGGTGAACCTCGCCTTCTGGTCGGGCACGATCGTCGCCGCCATGGCCTTCACCGGTCTCGCACGCCGCCTCACCTTGCGCGGACGCCTCGTGATCTCGGCGGTGAGCGTCGGTGCGGTGATCCTGATCGGCATGGCCTTGCAGCCGCCCTTCCTGGTGCTGATCGGCCTTTGCCTGATCTGGGGCATCGGCGCCGGCATCACCCTGACGCAGGGCCGCACCGTGGTGCAGATCATGGCGCCGCCGACGCACCGTGCGCGGCTGATGTCGCTCTTTCAGCTTGGCCTCGGCGGCGGTGGGCCGATCGGCGCGTTTCTGTCCGGCACGATCGCCTCGCTCTGGGGGCTCAAGATGGCGCTGTTCGTGCCGGCGGTGGCGATGACCCTGGTGATCGCCTTCGTGCTCCTGCGCTCGCGCATCTGGACGATGCGGACGGTCGAGCAGCCCGTGCCCTGAGGCGCGTTGAAGTCTTGATGCGGGCCGCCATGAGGCCTAAGTCATGATGCCATGAGCTTTTCGCTGACGCTGCTCAACCTCGCCGGGTCGATCGCGCTGCTGCTGTGGGGCGTGCACATGGTGCGCACCGGCGTACAGCGCGCGCTCGGCGCCAAGCTGCGCAGCGTACTGGGCGTGGCCCTGCGCAACCGCTTCAAGGCGTTCCTGGCGGGTCTCGGCATCACGGCGGTCCTGCAGAGCAGCACCGCGACTGGTCTCATGGTCACGGGATTCGCAGCAGGTGGACTTGTCGACCTCGTGCCGGCGCTCGCGGTCATGCTGGGCGCCAATGTCGGGACGACGCTCATCGTGCAGGTCCTGTCGTTCGACGTCTCCGAGATCGCGCCCGCGCTCATCCTGATCGGCGTGATGATGTTCCGCCGCGCCTCGGCGGCGCCGCGCGACTTCGGCCGTGTGCTGATCGGCCTCGGTCTCATGCTGATGGCGCTGCACGAGTTCCTGCGCATCCTGACACCGTTCGAGGACGTGCCGAGCCTGCGGCTGATCCTTGGGGCGATCGCCACGCAGCCGTTCCTGGACGTCGTGCTGGCGGCGGGCTTGACCTGGGCGGCCCATTCGAGCGTGGCTGTCGTACTGGTGGTCATGTCTTTCGCGGTCCAGGGCACCGTGCCGCCGCTGGCGGCTTTCGCGCTGGTCCTCGGCGCCAATCTCGGAACGGCGATCAATCCGCTGCTCGAGGGCGGCGTGGGCACGGATCCCGCGGCCAAGCGGCTGCCGGTCGGCAATCTGGTGAACCGGCTGGTGGGCGTCGTGGTCGGCCTCGCGTTGCTGCCCGTCCTCAGCCGGCTGATGGTGACGATTGAGCCCGACAATGCGCGCGCGGTCGCGGATTTCCATACCGCCTTCAACATCGTCATGGCGCTCGCCTTTTTCCCGTTGCTGGCGCCGTTCGCGCGACTCCTGCAGCGGATGATGCCGAGCCGCATCGACCAGAGCGATCCCGGCCGGCCGGTCTATCTCGATCCGGGCGCGCGCGAGACACCGGTCCTGGCGCTGGGCGCCGCGGCACGCGAGGCGCTGCGCATGGCGGACGTGCTGGAGACGATCCTGGTCGGCTTGCGCGATACGTTCGAGCGCGTCGATCGCCGCCAGATCGGCGAGACCAAGCGCATGGACGACGTGCTCGACAAGCTCAACACGGCGATCAAGGTCTATGTCACCTCGCTCGAAGGCGACGCCATGAGCGATGCCGACATACGGCGCGCCCGGGAGATTTTGGGCTTCGCGACGAACATCGAGCAGGCGGGCGACATCGTCTGCCGCAACCTGCTCAGCACGGCCAACAAGCTCGCCAAGCGCGGCCTCACCTTCTCCAAGTCGGGCCAGACCGAGCTGCTGGCCATGATCGACCGGCTGATCGTCAATGTGCGGAACGCGGGCTCGCTCTTCATGACAGGCGACGAGCGTGCGGCGCGCCTGCTGATGAGCGAGAAGGAGGCTTTCCGCTCGATGGAGACGGCCTCGACCGACGCCCATTTCGACCGGCTGCGCTCGGGCCGCATCGACACGACGGAAACGAGCGCGCTGCATCTCGATTCGCTGCGCGACCTCAAGAGCGTGAACAAGCACATCGTGGCCGCGGCGGCCTATCCGGTGCTCGAGAGCACGGGCGATCTGCTGCCGACGCGGCTGCGTCAGAGCGAGTAGCGGCTATTCGGCGGCGGCGCGGCGGCCGAGGCCCAGCGTCTGCCAGACATCCTGCAGGGCATCGACGAGGCGTGTCATGTCGTCGTCGGAGTGCAGCGGCGTGGGCGTGAGCCTGAGCCGCTCCGTGCCGCGCGGCACGGTCGGGTAGTTGATCGGCTGGACGTAGATCGAGTGGCGATCCATCAGCAGGTCGGTCGCCTGCTTGGCGAGCGCCGCGTCGCCCACGAACACGGGCACGATATGCGTGACCGACGGCATCACCGGCAGGCCGGCGGCGGAGAGGCGGCGCTTCAGGGTCGCCGCGCGCTCCTGGTGGCGCACGCGCAGCTCGTTGTGCCGGGTGACGTGGCGGATGCTGGCGAGCGCCGCGCCCGCGATCGCGGGCGGCATCGAGGTCGAGAAGATGAAGCCTGCGCCGCAGGAGCGAACGAAGTCGACGGTCGCCGCCGTCGAGGCGATGTAGCCGCCGACGACGCCGAAGGCCTTGGCGAGCGTGCCCTGCACGATGTCGACCTTGTCGAGCGCGTCGTCGCGCTCGGCCACGCCGGCGCCGCGCTCGCCGTACATGCCGACGGCATGAACCTCGTCGAGATAGGTGAGGGCGCCGTACTTGTGGGCGACATCGCAGATCTCGTTGATCGGCGAGACGTCGCCATCCATCGAATAGACCGATTCGAAGATCACGATCTTGGGCGCCCCCGGCTCGCCCGAGGCCAGCAGCTCCTCGAGATGGCCGACATCGTTATGGCGGAAGATCCGCCGCTTGGCGCCCGAGTGCCGGATGCCCGCGATCATCGAGGCGTGGTTGAACGCGTCGGAATAGAGCTCGCAGCCGGGCAGCATGGAGCCGAGCGTCGTGAGCGTCGTGTCGTTGGCGACGAAACCCGAGGTGAAGACCAGAGCGGCTTCCTTGGCGTGCAAATGAGCGAGTTCGCGCTCCAGCGCGACGTGCAGCGTGTTGGTGCCCGAGATGTTGCGCGTGCCGCCCGCGCCCGAGCCCTGGGCGCCGATCGCGGCCTGCATGGCCTCGAGCACGATCGGATGCTGGCCCATGGCCAGATAGTCGTTGCTGCACCATACGGTGACGTCGCGCACCGTGCCGTCGTGATGAAAGCGCGCTCGGGGAAAGGCGCCTGCGATCCGCTCCAGCTCGGCGAAGACGCGGTAGCGCCCCTCGTTGCGCAGGCGATCGAGGTGGTCCGCGAAAAATGCCTGGTAATCCATAACGCCCTTTATCTTTTGCGGCCGGTATTTAGTCGGTCGCACCCTCTCCCGTCAGGTCCATTTTGGTCGCGGGCGGCGGTGGATTCTAGACACAACTCGGCGACGCGAGATGCGAGCGATTCGCAATTGGAGATGGGCGGCAAGGGGGGGGGGGGGGTGAGACTCTGAGACTCGTGCCCAAAGGCCCCGTGCCACCGACATCGGATGGGTCTCACGCTCCTGAGACTGTGGCCGAGATGCTTTGAGACCGAGCTAGCCGAGGATCGAGGCGATCATCGCCGTGCTCAGGAACAGGGAGATCGAGAGCAGGGGCAGGGCACCCATCCAGCGTGTCTCGGAGGGCAGGCCTTCCCAATAGCGGAGTGTCGGATAGGCAGCCCAGAGGGCCATTGCAAAGCCCGTCGTCCAGAACAGGAAGGCGAGCGGCATGGCGACGTTTTCAGTGTCGCCCGAGACCTTCACGATGCCGATGCCGACGATGGCCGGCGCCACCGAGGCCGCCAGCAGCGCAACCGCCCAGATCGAGCGGTTGCGGATACGCTGGTTGGTGCCGACCGGCGGCGTCATCAGCCCTTGAAGTGGCCTTCCTTGCGCAGCTCGTCCAGTGCCGCATCGAACGCCTGGTGCAGACGGCCGAACAGGTCGGTCATCTCCTCCTCGTTGATGATGAGCGGCGGGCAGATCGCGACGCGGTCGCCCATGTTGCGGATGAAGAGGCCGCGCGCGACCGCCTGGTTATAGACCTTGGTGCCGGCCGCGCCCACGACGCCGCCGATGTCGAACGGCGTGCGCGTCTTTTTGTCGGCCACGATCTCGAGCGCCCCCATCATGCCGACGCCCATCGCCTCGCCGACCAGCGGATGATCGGCGAAAGACTGGATGTGCTTCTGGAAGATCGGGCTCATGCGCTTGGCGTGACCGAAGAGGTCGGTCTCGTCGTAGATCTTCTGCGCCTCGAGCGCGACGGCGGCGGCGACGGGGTGACCGGAGTAGGTGAAGCCGTGGCCCCAGGTGCCGAGCTTGTCGCTCTCGCTCATCAGCGCCTGATAGACGCGATCGCTGATCATCACCGCCGAGATCGGCAGGAACGACGCCGACAGCGCCTTGGCGCAGGAGAGGATGTCCGGCTTGATGTTCATCGTCTGGCAGCCCCAGACGTTGCCGGTGCGCCCGAAGCCGTTGATCACCTCGTCGGCGCAGAACAGCATGTCGTACTTCCGGCAGACCGCCTGGATCTTCTCGTAGTAGCCCTTGGGGGGCACGATCACGCCGCCCGCGCCCATCACCGGCTCGGCGATGAAGGCCGCGACATGGTCGGCGCCGCCTTCCTTGAGGATCAGCTCCTCGAGCTCCTGCGCGCAGCGCGTCGTGAACTGGTCCTCGGTCTCGCCTTCCTGATGGAAGCGGTAGTAATGCGGGCAGCTCGTATGGACGATGCCGGCGATCGGCAGGTCGAAGGAGCGGTGGTTGGTCGGCAGGCCCGTCAGGCTGCCCGAGGCCACGGTGATGCCGTGATAGCCCTTGATGCGCGAGACGATCTTCTTCTTGGTCGGACGGCCGAGCGCGTTGTTCATGTACCACACCATCTTCACGACGGTGTCGTTGGCCTCGGAGCCGGAGTTGGCGAAGAACACCTTCGACGCCTCGAACGGCGCCATCGACTTCAGCTTCTCCGCGAGGTTGATCGCGGGCTCGTGGGAGCGCTGGTTGAAGGCGTGATAGAAAGGCAGCTGCTTCATCTGCTCGTAGGCGACCGTCGCCAGCCGCTCGTTGCTGAAGCCCAGCGCGGCCGACCACAGGCCCGCCATGCCCTCGATGTACTCCTTGCCGTCGTCGTCGACGACGTAGATGCCGCGGCCGCGCACGATGGTGAGCGGGCCGGTCTGCTCGTGCTTCTTGAAGTTGGTGTAGGGATGCAGGTGGTGGGCGATGTCCCGGGCCGCGTTGGAGTTGCCGCGGAAGCTGCGTGAAACGTCGTTCATGGACACACCTCGAAAGATTGTTACGCCACCATAGGAGTCTCGTAGAGGGCTGCCAACGGCCGCAAATCGCTTTTCGTGCCGCATTTTTTTGTGGAATTGACGGCCCAACAGTGACAGTGCAACGTGCTGTCAGCCGTGCGCCATCGCATAAATTGCGTGCGCCGTGCATCAGAGGGGTTTGGGATGAATTTCAAGTTTAGTTGCCTGGCGCTGGCCGCCGTCGCCAGCGCTGCCATGTGGGTTGCTCCCGCGGCCGATGCCAAGACATTCCGGTGGTCCAACTCGGGCGACGTGAGCTCGATGGATCCCTACGCCCGCCAGGAGACGTTCCTGCTGGCCTTCACGTCCAACATCTACGAGCCGCTGGTCCGGCGCGACAAGGACCTCAAGCTGGAGGCGGCGCTGGCCGAGAAGTGGGGCCAGACCGATCCGACGCATTGGTTCTTCGATCTGCGCAAGAACGTGAAGTTCAGCGACGGCAGCCCGTTCACCGCCGACGACGTCGTCTTCTCGATCAGCCGCGCCAACGGCCCGGGCTCCAACGTCAACAGCAATTTCTCGACGGTGAAGTCGGTCAACAAGATCAACGACTACCGCATCGAGATCGAGACGACCGTTCCCGATCCGCTGCTCGTCGCGAAGTGGTCGGCGTTCGGCATCATGTCGAAGGCGTGGTGCGAGAAGAACAATGCCGTCCACGCGGCGGACATGATCAAGAACGAGGAGAACTTCGCCACCCGCAACGCCATGGGCACCGGCCCGTTCATGCTGAAGGAACGGCGCGCGGGTGAGATCACGGTCCTCGTGCCCAATCCCAACTGGTGGGACAAGCCGGTCCATAACCTCACCGAGGTGATCTTCAAGCCGGTGGCGAATCCGGCGACTCGCGTGGCGGCTCTCAAGGCGGGCGACATCGACATGACCTACGAGGTCCCGCCGGCCGACACCGAGAACCTGAAGAAGGACGCCAACATCAAGGTGATGGAAGGCCCCGAAACGCGCGTGGTGTTCCTGGGCTGGGACCAGGAGCGCGACGAGCTGGTCGAGTCGAACGTCAAGGGCAAGAACCCGTACAAGGACAAGCGGGTGCGCGAAGCCATGTACCGCTCGATCGACGTCGAGGCGATCAAGCGCACCGTGATGCGCGGCCAGGCGTTCCCGACCGCGCTGATGATCGCGCCCGGCCTCGGTGGCTACACCAAGGACCAGGACGTGCGCCCCTCGCTCCTGAAGCCCGATGAGGCGAAGAAGCTGCTGGCCGATGCAGGCTATCCGAACGGCTTCGAGACCGGCATGGACTGCCCGAACGATCGCTACGTCAACGACGAGAAGATCTGCCAGGCCGTGGTCGGCATGCTGGCCAAGATCGGCATCAAGGTGAACCTCAAGGCGCAGACCCGCAATCTCTACTTCGCCAAGATCCTGCGCAGCACGCAGGACGGAAAGCCGAACCAGACCAGCTTCTACATGCTGGGCTGGGCGCCGGGCACCTACGACGTGCACAACGTGCTCGAGCAGATCATCGAGACGCCCGACATCAAGAAGAAGAAGGGCCTCTACAACTCGGGCGGCTACTCGAACAAGAAGCTCGACGAGCTCGCCGACAAGATCGAGGTCGAGACCGACCCCGCCAAACGCGAGGCGCTGATCCGCGAGGCGACCAAGGTCTATACCGGGGACTATGCGTACATCCCGCTTCACCAGCAGGCGCTGGTCTGGGCGATGCGCAAGAACATCGACCTGGTGCAGCAGGCGGACAACTTCTTCCCGCTGCGCCTGGTCAACGTGAAGTAGCCGACGCTTCAGACGTCGCGACGACCGGCCTCGGCCGCCCAATGGCCGGGGCCGGTTCCGTTTTGGCGTCTTTCCTGCTAGGCCTCCTGCAGCCCGATCCAGCCGTAAATGCTCGCCTTCATCCTCCGCCGCCTCGCTCAATCGATCGCCGTGCTGCTGACGGTCGGCCTCGTGTCGTTCTTCCTGTTCCGCTATGTCGGCGATCCCATCAACACCCTGGTCGGCCAGGACACGCCGGCCGCCGAGCGCGAAGCATTGAAGGAGAAGCTCGGGCTCAATGACCCGCCGCCCATCCAATTCCTCCACTTCGTCGAGAACACGGCGCGCGGCCGCTTCGGCTTGAGCTACCGCACGTCCGAGCCCGTCAATCGCATGATCCTGGAGCGCATGCCGGCGACGCTGGAACTGTCGTTCTGTGCCGCCGTGTTCGCCCTGGTGATCGGCGTCCCGATGGGTGTCTACACGGGGCTCTATCCCCGGCATTGGACCAGCCGATTGTTCCAGGCGGTGTCGCTGGTCGGCATTTCGCTGCCGACCTTCCTGATCGGCATCCTGCTGATCCTGTTCTTCGCCGTGATCCTGCACTGGCTGCCGTCCTTCGGGCGCGGCGAGACCTCGACCTTCGGCTGGTGGACGACCAACTTCACGAGCTGGAAGGGGTTGGAGGCGCTCATCCTGCCGTCGATCACGCTGGGCCTGTTCCAGCTCACGCTGATCATGCGGCTCGTGCGCTCGGAGATGCTGGAGGTGATGCGGACCGACTACATCAAGTTCGCGCGCGCCCGCGGCCTCACCAACCGGGCGATCAACTTCGGCCATGCGCTCAAGAACACCCTGGTGCCGGTGATCACGGTGACCGGCCTGCAGCTCGGCTCGCTGATCGCTTTCGCTCTGGTGACCGAGACGGTGTTCGCCTGGCCGGGGGTGGGGCAGCTCTTCATCCAGTCGGTGCAGTCGACCGACATCCCGGTGATGGCGGCCTATCTGATGCTGATCGGGCTGCTGTTCGTGATCATCAACCTGGTCGTCGATCTCCTGTACTTCGTGGTTGATCCGCGGCTGCGCGGCACGGTCCGGGTGGGCGGGCACTGAGCATGGCGGGCGGCACCTCCTGGTTGCACCGCGCGGCCGACAGCGACATCTGGTGGAGCTTCAAGTCCTCCAGCCTCACCGTCCTGGCGGCGGCGGTCACCGCGCTCATCGTGCTGGCCTCGTTCCTGGCACCTGTCCTGGCGCCGCATACGCCGTTCGATCCCTCGACGCTCAGCCTCAGCGACGGCCTGAAGCCGCCCGGCTGGCTGGCCGACGGCGATTGGTCGTTCCCGCTCGGCACCGACGATCAGGGCCGCGACGTGCTGTCCTCGATCATGTACGGCACGCGGCTGTCGCTGGTCGTGGGGTTCGCGTCGGTGATCGTCTCGCTGGTGCTCGGCATCGCGCTCGGCCTGGTCAGCGGCTATGTCGGCGGCGTCACCGATTCCATCATCATGCGCATCGCCGACGTGCAGCTCACCTTTCCGGCGATCCTGGTGGCGCTGCTGATCGACGGCATCGTGCGCGGCATCATCTCCTCGCAGCGCCATGACGAAATAGCGCTGTTCGTCATCATCGGCGCGATCGGCCTGTCGTTCTGGGTCCAGTATGCCCGAACCGTGCGTGGGTCGGTCATGGTCGAGAAGAACAAGGAATATGTGCAGGCCGCCCGCGTGATCGGCCTGTCGCCGGTGCTGATCATGGTGCGCCACGTGCTGCCCAACGTCACCGGCCCGGTCCTGGTGATCGCGACCATCAATCTCGGCCTCGCCATCATCTCCGAAGCGACACTCTCGTTTCTGGGCGTCGGTCTGCCGTCGACGCAGCCATCGC
>DATJWN010000130.1:0-7584 GCA_035501235.1 Reyranella sp. | reverse complement strand
CGGATCGGCCCTGGCATCGACCGGCTTGCCGTTGACGTTGATGACAGGCATGCGCGAACTCCCTGCGGTGTGAACGGCGCAAAGCCTAACGCGCTATTCCGATGCGGCATAGCGCCGGGACCGGCCTCACGCACGTGTGATGCCGTGTCAGCCCAGGCATGCCTCGAAGACGCGGTGGTAATTGCCGCCCATCACCTTGGCGAGCTCCGCGGGCGTGAACTTCTTGGCGAGCTCGGCCGCGAGCTGCGGCAGCTGGGTGTAGCTCGGCAGCGAGCTCGGCACGGTGAGGCCGAGCTGGTCGGTGCCGAGGCCCACGTGGTCGATGCCGATGGCATCGACCATGTAGAAGATGTTGCGCGCGTATGCGTCGACACCCGGCACGGGATTGACCGGCCAGATGCCGACCACGCCGCCGGTGTCGGCGATCGCCCTGGCATGATCGGGCGTGATGAGACGTGTCCAGGGCTTCGCCTGGCCCACGATGCGGGCGGTGTGGGAGAGCAGCAGCGGCTTGGTCGTGACGGCGGCCGCCTTCTTCACCAGCTCGTAGGTGCCGTGCGCCACGTCGACCACGATGCCGCGCTGGTTGCAGCGGCGCACGATCGCGGCACCCGCCTCGGTGAGGCCACCATGCTCGGGCGCCTCGGTCTGGATGTCGCCGAGCTCGTTCGGCCGGTAGTGCGTCAGCTGCACGTGGCGCAGCTGCCACTTCTCGTAGGCTTCGTCGATGCGATCGGGCTGGCCTTCGGTGAAGTCCGCGCCCTCGCAGGCGACGATGACGGAGGGATTGCCCGAATGCGCCGCCCGGAGACCCGCGGCATCGTGGATGATCGTAAGCTTCTGCTCGCGCACCAGCTGGTGGATGCGGGCGAAGGCGCGCTGGCTGTAGGCGTAGAGCTCACCCGGCTTGGGATTGCGGAAAGGCCGGATGCGCCCGTCGCCGCGGTCGAGCTGGGTGACCAGCACGTCGGCCCCGATCGCGAGGCACACCACCGCGAGCCCGCCCTGCCGCATCGGCTCGGCCACGGGATGGAAGGGCTCGCTGCCCAGCGTGTTGAAGATCCCGCCGGCATGGCTGTGCATGTCGACGGCGCCCGGCGGCACCTCCGCCACGGCCGGCACCGGCAGGCAGAGCAGCGGCGAGGCCGCGAGCAGCCGGCGCCGCGTGACGCCGCCCGTCGGCCTGGCACCGCGCACCTGGTAGCGCCAGACGCTGTTGTCGCTCCGCTCGACATGCAGCGTGCCGCTGAGACGCAGCATGCCCTTCGTGAGCTCGAGCGGCTCGGTCGCGAAGACCTCGACCACGGCCAGCGGATTGCCGGGCACGCAGCCGGGACAACAGCCCGGCTCGCCCGTCAGCTGGAAGTAGTCGGCGCGCGTGGTACCGAGCGCCGCCGTCGGCCAGCCGGCGATCTCGACCTTCTTGCCATGCGCGGCGTCCGCGCGCGGCGATCCGAGATGGCTCCAGGAAAGCCGCATGCCGGTCTCTTCTCCTCACCCGTCCAGTCGCGTGAAGGGCATGTCGATCCTGGTCTTGGCAAAGGTGTTCTCCAGCGTGCCCGTATTGGCGTCGCGCCAGGTGTAGGTGTAGAGGCCGGACTTGGCGGAAGGCTGGAAGACGAGCTTGTCGCCCTTGAGGTTGCCCGACGTCAGCCGCCAGTAGTGCGACTTGGCGTCCTTGCCGACCAGGATGACGTTGGCGACGCCCTTCTCGTTCACCGACAGGACGATGAACATCGCGGGCCCCTGGCTTTTCGTCTGGTACCGGAAGGCACCGGTCTTTCGGCCGTCGGCCGCGCCGCGTATCGCCACCAGGCCGGGCGGCATCACCAGATCGTTCTGTTGGGCGAAGGCATAGGCCTGGGGAAGCTCGATGACTTGCGTCGCCGGGACCGGCGCTCCGCCGGAAGCAGCCCCCGCGCCCTTGATCGAGAACGGCTGGGTGTAGGTGTTGTAGTCGTAGACGACCTGCTGGCCGTCCGTCGCCAGCAGGAGATCGCGCCGCAGCTTCGCGGGAAGCTGGGCGATGTCGACCGAAGGCCCGCTGAGGTGCCGCAGCAGCGCCGCGCAGAACGGGCTGTTCTGGCCGGCCGGACCGTCCAGCGCCGTTCGGCCGGGACAGGTCGAGAAGAGGCTGATCAGGTTGGGCAGCTTGCCGCCGAGCGCCACCTGGGACTCGACCGTGCTGACGGCCATGCGGTCGGTCTCGACCTGCTTCCAGCCGTCGGCCGGATTGTTGCGGCAGTTGTCGAAGATCTCGAGCGTGTGCGCGGCGTTCTTCGCCACCGCGTTGATCGAGGGCACGCTGGTCAGCGTCTTGACGACGCTGGGATCGCTCAGGTCGCAGTCGACGGGCACCAGGTAGGAGTTGAAGCCCTCCTTGACGCCATGGCCCGCAAAGTAGAACGCGGCGAGCGGAGCGCCCTTCGCGGCCGCGGCGAACCGGGCGACGGCGTCCTTCAGCGCGGCCTGGGTGGCGTTCTCGACATACTCGGTCTTGAGGCCGAGATCCTGGAAGCGCTTCACGATGTCGGGCGCGTCGCGCTTGACGTTGGGAAGCTGGGCTTCCCACTCGTACTTCGAATTGCCGATGACCATGGCGACGCCGCTGGCCCTGGCCTGGGCGCGCACGATCGCGGGCATGGCGAGCATGCCCGTGCCGGCGAGAACACCCCGCCGGCCGATGACAAGGTGTCTGCGATTCATGTTCGTTCGCCTACTTCGCGCTGATCTCGACGTTGGCCGTGGTCGTGCGGCCGCTTGCGTCGGCCACCGTCACCTCGAGCACATGCGTGCCCGGCGGCACCATGGCGGCCGGCATCTCGATGCCCTTCTCGGTGATGAAGGGCTTCAGGCGGCCGGTGATGTCCACGTTGCTGCCGCGCAGGATCTTGATCTGCGCCGACGCGGCATTGATCTTCTCGCCGCCGCGGCCGGCGAAGTCGACGTGGAGATCGAACGGCTTGTTGGCCGCGACCGTGCCGTCCGGCGAGACCTGCCGGATGGCCGGACCGCGGGTGATCGAGCGCGCCGCCTTGCTGGCAGCCGCCGGCGGCAGCGCCGCCTCCTGGGTGGTGACGAGCCACACGCCCGCCTGGGCGCTGGCACCGCGCAGAGCAAAGCCGCCAAACGACAGAGCGCTGGCGCACAACAGCATACGACGCTTCATGGAGTCCCCGCTAACGTGAGAACGAAGTTCTCTCTCACGGCGCGAATAGTTGGTGTGGCCCTCCTCGCCTGTCCAGATTCGGAGGGGTGCGACAGGTTGTCAGAAGGTGCGACCGGTTGTCGTTTAGCGCGACTGCAGTTCGCGTCGCGTCAGAATATGCCCTTGAAGCCGGTATAAACGGCGCCGGCGGCCGTCGAGGCGGCGACAGCCTTGGTTATGAGCTTTTCCATGCCCTCGATGCGCTGCATCAGAGACTTGTTCTCCTCGGTGCCGCCCCACACGTTGCGCACGATGAAGATCGCGATCTTCATCGTCCGCTCCCGGCCTTCGGTGCCGGTCAGGCCAAGAGGCCGCATGGCCGTCGCGATCAGCGAGCCCAGCAGGTAGGACAAGGCGATGCTGGCGGCGTACTCGAACGTCTCGCGCCAGGCGACGGGACTGTCGGGCAGGATGGCGTCGCCGTCGGTGTAGTGGATCACGGTCGACATGCCGAACACCGACGCCAGCGCGACGACGACGCCCAGCGCCAGCACGTAGTACCAGCGAAGGTGCGTTCGCGTACCGAGGATCCAGCCGACCAGCGCCGGCAGCGCGATCGAGGCCGCCCTGAGCCACATCAGCTTGGCGTCGAACCTGACGACCAGCAGATAGTGCGCCGCGATCAGGGCCAGGATCGGCAAGGCGACGTAGATGCCCAGCACGTCGATGACCGACGGACGCCGCGGCGGCGCCTTGGCGACGACCGGTTCGGGCTCGACCGCGGCCTCTGCCTCGGCTTGCGGCTCGACGAGCGCCTGCAGCCTGGCGACTTCCGCCTCCAGTTGCTGGACCCGGTACTCGAGGACGCGATTGGCGCTCTGCAGCGACATCGCAAGCCCGATATCGCGCCGGCAGGTCTTGCACACCATGGCGCCCGGGCTGACCGGCTCCGCGCAATAGGGGCACGCGGCCTTGGGTGCCTTGGATGGCTTGGCTTCCGATTCGGCCACGATCTGCTTCTCTCCCCCGGGGGCGGCCAGTATGCCGACGGAGGGGAAGCCGGAGAGGGCGGCGTTTCGTCGCCGCCCGTGCGCGGACTTCACATCGCGCGCAATCCTCAGCTCGCGACGATGTAGGCCTTGAGCGCCTCGGTCTCGTGGCGGGTCTCCTCGAGGCGCGCCTTCACGACGTCGCCGATGGAAACCAGTCCCAGCAGCTCGCCGCGATGCACCACCGGAACATGGCGGAAGCGGCCCCGCGTCATGGCCGACATCACGCTTTCGATCGGTTCATCCGGATCGCAGGTCGTGACGTTGCGCGTCATGACCTCCGCCACGTCCATCTCCAGCGCCGCCGCGCCGTGGCGCGCGAGAGCGCGCACGAGATCGCGCTCGGAGACGATGCCGGCCACCGATCCGGTGTCGTTCAGGACCAGGAGCGAGCCAATGCGGCGCGTGGCGAGCTGCTGGGCCGCCTGGGCGATGGTGGTGGCGGGCGTGATCGTGAAGACGAGACCGCCCTTGGCCGAAAGAATGTCGGAGACGAACATGCCGTTTCTCCCTCTTCGTGCAGTACGGGCAACGAATGAAACGCTGTGGCGTGGTCCTGGGTTGCGCGCGATAAAGCGGGCATGAAGGACACCCGTTCCGCCCTCGTTCTGTTCTCCGGGGGACAGGATTCGACGACGTGCCTCGCCTGGGCGCTGGCGCGCTTCGACCGCGTGGAGACCGTGGCCTTCGACTACCGACAGCGGCACCGGATCGAGCTCGACCAGCGGCTGGTCGTGCTGGACGAGATCCGCCGCCGCTTCCCGGCCTGGGCGGGCAAGCTCGGCGAGGACCATTTCATCGACATGGGCGTGCTGGGCCAGATCAGCGACACCTCGCTCACCCGCGACATGGCATTCGCCATGGAGAAGGATGGGCTGCCCAACACCTTCGTGCCCGGCCGCAATCTCCTGTTCTTCACCTTCGCCGCCGCCATTGCCTGGCGGCGCGGCCTGCGCGACCTGGTGGGCGGCATGTGCGAGACCGATTATTCGGGCTACCCCGACTGTCGCGACAACACGATCAAGGCACTGCAGGTCGCGCTCAACCTCGGGATGGATCGCAGCTTCGTGCTGCACACGCCGCTGATGTGGCTCGACAAGGCGGAGACCTGGGCGCTCGCGCAGTCACTGGGGGGCGCGGCGCTGATCGAGACCATCCTCGAGCACACGCACACCTGCTACCAGAATGAACGCGTGCAGCGGAACGCCTGGGGCTACGGTTGCGGCGCCTGCCCCGCCTGCGCGCTTCGCAAGCGGGGCTTCGAGGTCTGGCGCCAGGGGAGCGGCGTCTAGAAACCCGCCGCGAGCTGCTGGGCGTATTCGCGATGGCGCATCATGCGCGGATATTCGCGCTTTGCGAAGCGCATGACCACGCCGGTCGAGTTGGCGCTCGAGCTGGTGCCCTGGTTGGCCGAGTTGGCGCCGTACTGCTGTTCGGCCTCGGAGAGCACGGCGAGCTGGGCCTTGGCATAGGCGATGTCGAAGTCGGGACCGTCGAGGACGCTCAAGCGCTGCAGGATCGGACCGACATGCGGCGGCTGGGCGGGATCGGGCGCGAAGGTGATGCCCGATTCCTGGCGTGCCTTGGCAAGCTCGGAAGCGGCCTCGGTGTGCTCGGCGATCATGCGCGTGGCGAACCCGCGGACCTGCGGGTTGGCCGACTTCCGAAGCGCGAGCTGGCCAGAGCCGATCTCGAAATCGTTGATCTGCTGGGCGTAGCCCACGAAGCGGCTGTCGGGAAGCGTCTCGGCGGCGAGTGCCGGCAGGGCGCGGACGAGCGGCAGGCCGGCTGCGGCCCCGAAGAGGGCGCCGAGGACGAAGGAACGGCGGGCGATGAGCATGGGTCACTCCATCGAAGGGTGCCGCTCTAACGCCCATGCGATGGGGCGGTTCCGGCTGACGGACGGACCACCGCTAGGGTACGCTTGAACCCAACGGCCGGCCCAGATACACCGGCCGCAGTCGTTTTTTGCAGTTCGAGCCTGCGGGGGGAGTGTTCACAATGATCAAGTCGATCCTGGCCGTCTCCGAGGGCGGTCCCGACGCCGCCATGTCGTTCCGTCTCGCCGCGCGCGTCGCGGGAGTCTTCGATGGCGCGATCGACGCGCTGCACCTGCCGGTCAGCCCGGCCGGCGGCATGATGGGCGGGTTGGCGATGAGCGGCGAGGCCATGCCGCTGGTCATGAACCTCGACGACGAGCGGCTCGAGGAGCGCAGCAAGGAGAGCGAGCGCGCCTACAAGGAGCTCGTGGCGCTGGTGAAGGGCGCCACCTACACCGCGGCCAAGACGGCGACCCTCGATTCGATGGTGGCGATGGGCCGCTGCTCGGACATGCTGGTGCTCGGCCGCCCCGGCGCCGATCCGGAGAACGTGGCGCCCGCGACCGTCGAGGCGGCGCTCTACGAATCGGCGCGCGCCGTGATGATCGCCCCGCCCAACGCCGGCTCGGGCGGCTTCAACTCGGTCGTGGTGGCGTGGAACGGCAGCTTCCAGGCCGCCCGCGCGCTCGAATACGCGTTGCCGTTCCTGCTCGAGGCCACCAAGGTCACGCTGCTGGTGGTCGGCAGCAAGCCCGACGATGTCGGCGCCTCCTACCTTGCGCGCAATCTCGGCCGCCACGGCATCAACACCGCGATCGACGCCATCGATCCCGGCGCCGTGTCGGGCCGCGCCCGCGGCCGCGCGCTGCTCGGCTACACGCACGACAAGAACGCCGACATGCTGGTGATGGGCGCCTATGGCCGCGGCCAGGTGCTGAGCTTCCTCGGCCTCGGCGGCGCCACCGGCAAGGTGATCTCGTCCTGCCGCGTGCCGCTCCTGATGGCGCACTGAGGATGCGCGCCCTTCTCGCGGGCCTCGCCCTGCTGGTCGCGATGGGCGTGATCTCGGGGCCGGCCTTCGCCGCCGACATCGAGAACAACAAGAAGATCGTGATCGACTTCTACGAGAAGGCGCTGAACCAGAAGGACTTCGACGCGGCCGCGAAATACATCGGGCCGCGCTACACCCAGCACAATCCGGGCGCGCCCGACGGGCCCGAGGGCCTGAAGCGGCTGGTCGGCTTCCTCAAGGAAAAGTTCCCGAAGTCGCACAACGAGATCAAGCGCGTGATCGCCGAGGGTGACCTCGTCGTCCTGCATGTCCACTCGGTGCGCGAGCCCGGCACGCGCGGCCGCGCCATCGTCGACATCTTCAAGCTCGAGAACGGCAAGATCGTCGAGCACTGGGACGTCATCCAGGACGTGCCCGAGAAGCCGGCCAACGACAATACGATGTTCTAGTTCCCGTCGTCCCGACCGGAGCGAAGCGCAGTGGAGGGACCTCCTCTCCACAATTTGCAGCTGATTGTTGAGAGAAGGTCCCTCCACTTCGCGCCTTCGGCGCTCC
>DATJWN010000129.1:0-3448 GCA_035501235.1 Reyranella sp. | reverse complement strand
CGCGGTCGATCTTCAATCGGGCGATGTAGAATCCATCGAGCCCGCCCCGCTCGGGCCACATCGAGGGGAGGGTGCGGACATCGCCTTGGGACGTGATCGCCTCGGCAAGGCCCGGCAATTCGGACGGCTGTACGGGCAGGCGCTTCAGGCCGGGAATATGCGCCAGCGCCAGTTCGACGCGCGCCGGGCCTTCGTCTTCCTGCAGCGAGCAGACGGCATAGAGCAGCGTGCCGCCCGGCTTCAGCAGCCGGCTCGCCTGCACGAGCAGGCGATCCTGAGTGAGGTTGAGGCGGGCGACATCGTCCTCGTCCTTCAGCCAGGCGATGTCGGGATGGCGGCGCAAGGTGCCGGTGCCGGAGCAGGGCGCGTCGAGCAGGATCGCGTCGAACGTCTCCGTCGGCATCCACTTGCCGGCGTCCGCTGTGACCAGCTCGGCCGTGAGGCCAGCGCGCGCGAGGTTCTCGCCGAGCCGCGTCATGCGGCGGGCCGAGATGTCGACGGCGGCGACGTGGGCGCCGGCGGCCGCGAGCTGCAGGGTCTTGCCGCCCGGCGCGGCGCAGAGATCGGCGACGCGCTTGCCCGCGATGTCGCCCAGCAGGCGGACGGGCAGCGCGGCCGCCGCGTCCTGCACCCACCACGCGCCCTCGGCGAAGCCCGGCAGCTCGGTGATGGCGCCCCCGGCGGCGCGGCGGATGGTGCCGGTCGGCAGGAGCTCGCCCTCGAGGCGGCCGGCCCAGAATTCGGCGTTCGACCGGGGCGTGAGATCGAGCGGCGCCTCTATGAGATGCGCCGCCGCGATGGCGCGCGTCGTCGCCTCGCCGTAGGACGCCGTCCAGCTGTCCCACAGCCATTGCGGCGTGTTGAGCCGGGCGGGATCGCGGTCGCCCAGCAGCGTCACGCCTTCGCGCGCCACGCGACGCAAGACTGCGTTGGCCAGGCCCTTGAGATGCGGCAGCCGCGAGTCTTCGACGAGCCGCACGGAAGTATCGACGGCGGCGTGCGCCGGCGTCCCGAGGAAGAGCAGCTGCGCGGCGCCCAGGCGCAGGATCTGAAGGCCCGCGAGATTGGCTCCTTCAAGCGGCCGCTCGATCATCCGGCCGAGCACGGCGTCGATCTCGCCCAGGCGCCGCAAGGTCGTCGCGAGCAGCAGGCGCACGAAGGCGCGATCGCGCGGATCGAGCGCGGGGAAGCCGCGATGCTGCGCCAGCGCGTCGTCGAGCGGCTGGCCCTTGTCGAGGCAGGCCAGCAGGACGTCGAAGGCGACCCTTCGCGAGGCAGGCGAATCTTCCATTTCGCGACAGGCTATAAACCCGGTATGTTTTGGCCGCAAACAATCGGGAGGAAACGGCCATGAAGAAGCTCGCATTGGCCCTGGTACTGAGCCTGCTGAGTTCGGCCGCGGGGGCGCAGGAAAAGACGGTCGATCTCAAGATCTCGATCTGGCTGCCGCCCGCCCATCCACTGGTTCCGGCGACCAAGGCCTGGGCCGACGACATCACCAAGGAGTCCGGCGGCACCATCAAGACCGCGATCTTCCCGTCCGAGCAGCTCGGCAAGGCCTTCGATCACTACGACATGGCGCGCGACGGCATCGCCGACATGACCTACGTCAATCCCGGCTATCAGCCCGGCCGCTTCCCGGTGATTGCGCTGGGCCAGATCCCCTTCACCTTCGCCGACGGCAACAAGGGCACGGCGGCGCTCGATGCCTGGTATCGCAAGCACGCGGCGCAGGAGATGAAGGACACGCATTTCTGCTTCGCCTTCATCCACGATCCCGGCGCCTATCACGGCCGCAAGAAGGTCGTCGCGCCGGAAGACCTCAAGGGCATGAAGATCCGCCCCGCCCAGAGCACGATCGCCCAGATGGTGACCATGCTGGGCGGCACCAACGTGCAGGCCTCGGCGCCCGAGGCGCGCGACGTGCTGGAGCGCGGCGTGGCCGACGGCATCTTCTTTCCGTGGGGCTCGATGTTCCTGTTCGGCCTCGACAAGGTGACGAAGTACTCGATGGACGTGCCGCTCTACTCGACCGTGTTCACCTACTCGATGAACAAGGCCAAGTACGATGCCATGTCGCCGGCGCAGAAGAAGGTGATCGACGATCACTGCACCGGCGAATGGGCGGTGAAGATCTCGACGCCCTGGACGGCCTTCGAGGCGGCCGGCCGCGACAAGATGCGGGCGGTCTCGGGTCACGAGGTCTACACGCTCACGCCCGACCAGGTGAAGGCGTGGAAGACCGCGGCCGGGCCGCTGCACAAGCAGTGGGCGGACGCGGTGACGAAGGCTGGCGGCGACCCCGAGGCGCTCTACAAGGAGTTCCAGGCCGACCTCGCGAAGGCGGGTGCCGGCTTCTGACGTCCTGCCTCGGCAGGGAGAGACGGCGTGAAGCGTAGCGTCATGGACCGCATCATCGACACGATCGAGGCGATCGCCGCCTTGTTCGTCGGGCTGGTGGCGGCCGACATCTTCCTCTCCGTGCTGCTGCGCCGTTTCTTCAGCGTGCAGATCCCCGACAGCTACGACTTCGGCCGCATGCTGCTCGGCATCCTGATCTTCTGGGGCATCGCCGCGACCTCCTATCGCGGCGGCCACATCACGGTCGATCTCGTCTGGGCGCAGGTCACGCCGCGCTGGAAGCGGGCGATCGACGTCTTTGCGACGCTCGTCCTGCTGTTCGTGGTCACGGTGCAGACCTATACGCTGCTCGACAAGGTGACGGCGACCTACCACGACCATGTGCTGACCTACGATCTCGGCCTGCCGACCTGGCCGTTCTTCGCCGTGGCCTGGGTGGGCGACGTCTCGGCGGTTGTCCTGATCGCGATCCGCACGTATCGCCTGGTCTTCCATCCCGAGGACATCCACGACGCGCGGCCCGTTTCCGAATGAGGACCTCGGAATGAGCCCCGATACCGTCGCCATCCTGGGCTTCGTGGTCCTGTTCGCGCTGATGCTGCTGCGCGTGCCTGTCGGCATGGCGATGGGGCTGGTGGGGGTGAGCGGCTACGCCTATCTCACCGGCAGCGGGCCGGCGCTGAAGCTGATCGGGCAGACCTCGATGCGCACGGTCACCGACTACCAGTTCGGCGTCATCCCGATGTTCCTGCTGATGGGCGCTTTCGTGTCGACCTCGGGCGTGAGCCGCGAGCTGTTCCGTGCCGCCAACACTTTCGTCGGCCACCTGCGCGGCGGGCTGGGCCTCGCGACCATCGTCTCGTGCGGCGGGTTCGCGGCGATCTCGGGCTCCTCGGTGGCGACGGCCGCGACCTTCTCGACGGTCGCCTATCCCGAGATGCGCCGCTACGGCTACCCGCAGAGCTTCGCGACCGGCGTGATTGCGGCCGGCGGAACCCTCGGCGCCATGCTGCCGCCCTCGACCGTGCTCGCCGTCTATGGGCTGATCACCCAGCAGGACATCGGCAAGCTCTTCATGGCGGGCATC
>DATJWN010000128.1:0-6514 GCA_035501235.1 Reyranella sp. | reverse complement strand
CGCCTCGCTCGCCCATGTCGGGCTGAAGGGCCATTGGCAGCCGGCCGCCATCTCCGCGGTCTTCAAGCTCGCCGTGCTGCCGGCCCTGGTCTGGCTGGCCGGCCGCTACCTTTTCGAGCTCGAGCCGCTCTGGCTCACCGTGGCCACGCTCAATGCCGCGATGCCGGCCGGCGCCAACGTCTATCTGGTGGCCCAGCTCTATCGCCGCGGCGTCGGCATCGCGACCAATGCCGTGGTGATCTCGACCGGCGCCAGCATCGTCACCCTGTCCACGGTGCTGCTGTTGCTCGGCGTCCAGACGCGCTAGCATCCTTTTTCGGAGGAAGTCACATGGCCTATGAAACCGTGCAGGTGAAGAAGATGACCGGCGGCTGCGGCGCCGAGGTGCTGGGCGTCGACGTCAACACCATGAGCAACCACCAGTGGGACGAGGTGCAGGCAGCCTTCGCTGAGCACGGCGTGATCTTCTTCCGCGAGCAGAACCTGACGCCCGAGCAGCATCTCGCCTTCGCGCGGCGCTGGGCGCCGATCGACGTCAACCGCTTCTTCAAGGCCGCCGCGGGCTATCCCGAGATCGCCGAGGTGCGCAAGGAGCCCGAGCAGAAGACCAATATCGGCGGCGGCTGGCACACCGACCACAGCTACGATCCCGAGCCCGCCATGGGCTCGATCCTGCTGGCGCGCGAGCTGCCCGACGAGGGCGGCGACACGCTGTTCGCCAACATGTACCGCGCCTTCGAGACGCTTTCGCCCGGCCTGCAGCGCACCTTGGAAGGCATGAACGCCGTGCACGGATCGGCGCACATCTTCGGCAAGGGCGGCGTCAACGACCTCAATCCCGAGGGCAAGAGCCGCTACGGCAACCAGGAGAAGGTCGGCGCCGACGTGATCCATCCGGTGGTGATCAAACACCCGCTGAGCGGCCGCAAGGCGCTCTACGTCAACCCGGCTTTCACGCTGCGCTTCGAGGACTGGTCGGCGGACGAGAGCAAGCCGCTGCTGCAGCATCTCTATCAGCACGCCTCACGGCCGGAGAACACCTGCCGCTTCCGCTGGCGCGAGGGTTCGATCGCCTTCTGGGACAATCGCGCCACCTGGCACTACGCCGCCAACGACTATCACGGCGAGCGGCGCCTGATGCACCGCATCACCGTGGCCGGTTGTGCGCTGGAGGCGGCGCAGCCGAACTAGCCGGCTGCGCCGCCTTACAGGGCGCTACGGATATTCTTCCTTTGCGAAGACCTCGAGCTCGGGCACCAGCACCTTGCCCTTGGTCTCCGGTCCGAAGAAGACGGCGACGATAAAGACGACCAGCGAACCGATCGTGCCGTACATCATCGGCGTGGCGAAGCCCATGCCCTGGTTGACCGCGAAGTAGGTGAGCGTCGGCGCCACGGCCGCGCCCCACACCGCGCCCTGGTGATAGATGAATCCCGCCGCGGTGGCGCGCACCTCGGTCGGGAAACGCTCCGCCAGCCAGCCGGGGTTCAGTGAGTCCTTTCCGCCGAAGAAAAGGATGAAGACCATGAAATATACCAGGAACATGGACCGGTCGGTCTGCGTGATGTAGAGCGGCACCAGGAAGATGGCGATCGCCAGCGGGATGATCAGCGCCCACCGCCGTCCCACCTTTTCGGACAGTCCGCCACACATGGCGCAAGCGACGAAGGTGAGGATGTTGCCCCAGAACACCGGGACGGCCGCCTGCGCCGGCGTCCAGCCCAGTTCCTTCGTCAGATAGGTCCCGAGCATCGCCCAGACGGCGTAGTAGGAACAGAAGTTCGCCGCCATCCACATGATGGCGGTGAAGGTGTTGAACAGATATTTGGGCTTGAAGATCACGAACAGCGGCAGGGTGACCTGCTTCTGCTCCGTGTTCTGGATCTTCTTGTTCTCCGTCCAGACCTTGGGCTCCTTCACGTAGAGGCGGATCCAGACGCAGGCCAGCGCCGGCAAGACGCCCAGGACCAGCATGCCACGCCATCCGTAGCCCTTGTGCCAGGCTTCCAGCGGCGCGTACAAAAATCCGTAGGCCAGGGCGGACAGGGCGAAGCCCAGTCCCCAGGACCCCTGCAGGACGCCGGACATCAACCCACGAGAGCGTGCCGGCCAGGATTCCATGGCGAGCGCCGCACCGGCCGGCCATTCCGCTCCCATGCCGATGCCGAGCAGCGCCCGGACCACGAACAGGAACATGAAGCTGGGCGAGAAGCCCGCTGCGAAATTGCAGATGGAATACCAGAGGATGGAGATCATCAGCGGCGCCCGGCGCCCCAGACGGTCGGCCAGCCAGCCGGACGCCGTTGCGCCGCCCAACCTCATGATCAGTGTGACCGAGAAGATCGCGGTCACGTCGATCAGCGGCACCCCGAATTCCTGGGCAATCGGCGCCATGATGAGAAGGAAGACGGTGAAGTCGAACGCGTCGAGCGTCCACCCGAGCCACGCCGCGATATAGGCGTACCATTGATCCTTGGTCGGTTCTTTCCACCAAGGCACATCTGATTGAGCAACTGACGCGGACATGCATAAGCCTCCCTGATTTTCATGGGCTTTACGCAATGCAACGCACGCTGCACTTTACTGAGCTAGGGAAAGGATGATTGTCCGCCAACCGAACGACGGTGGCAACAGGGATCAGGCCTTCATGACCGCTTCCTGGTCGAGCGGCGCGTAAAAGAAGTCGCCGGGCCGGAAGTCGGGGCCATGGCCGAGGTCGCCCAGCAGGCGGCGCTGGCGAGGCGTGCAGCGCTCGAACAGCTCGGTATAGGGGCCGCTATAGTCGTAGGCCCGCATGAACATCTGGCAATAGTTGTAGAGGATGGTCTTGCGTGCCTTGCCGGAATGGTTGGGCGAGGGGCCGTGCCAGATCGCATGCGGGAAGACATAGGCGTCGCCGGCTTTGCCGAGCAGGGGCACGGTGCCCGGCGTCTTGGGGCCCGGAATGCGCTCGGCGCGCTCTGCGAAGGGGCGCATGTGGCTGCCGGGGAAGACGGTGAAGTTGCCCGAATCGTCCGCCGTCACGTCGGTCAGCAGGTACATGACCTTCACCGCGAGCGGCCGGCTGGTCTCGGTGACGCGGATCGTCTTCTGCGCCTCGCCGCCGTCGGTGTGGATGTAGCCGGGAAACATGTCCGTGGAGGCGCGGATGATCGCCTGGCTCATCGAGAACTGGATGTAGGGGCCCATCAGGTCGAGGATCAGGTCGAAGATCGCGGGCTTGTCGATCAGGTCGATGAAGGCCTGGTGGTAGGGCAGCAGGTCGCGCCGGTCCATGAACGCGTCCTTGTTCTGGTCCGGCAGCTTCCACTCATAGTGGCCGCGCTGGATGGCGGGTGCCGGTTCGTAGCCCGGCTGGGTGCGCACCGTGTTGTCCAGCAGGTCGGAGAAGAACTCGACCTCGGCCGGCGACAACGCGCCCTCGAGTTGCAGGTAGCCGTCGACCGCCCATTGCTCGCGCTGCGCCTCGGTGAGCGTACGGGTGGTGTTGGCCAGCATGCGATCCTCCCTGAGATCCCCGGTGACTGTACCGCGATCCGGCGGCCGTGTCGGCGCTGCCTTACCGCAGAGCGGCCCAGATCAGCGCGCCGCCCGAGAGCAGCATCACGCCGTCGAGCAGGCGCTGGAAGACGTGGAGGCTGAGGCGTTCCATCAGCAGCCTGGAGAGGTAGGTGCCCGCCATCACGGACGATCCGGTGATCAGGCCCTGCAGCACGATCTCGCTCGGCAGCGCGCCGAAGGTGCGGAAGGTCGTGGCCTTGCTGACATAGACCGCGAGGGAAGCCGCCGCTTCCGTGGCGATGAACGCGCCCTTCATCAGTCCGTAGGCGGTGAAGAGCGGCACGGTGATCGGGCCGGTCGAGACGACGATGCCGGTCAGGAAGCCGATGGCCAGGCCTGCCGGGGCGAGCACCCAGAGCGGCACCGCGTAATGGCGCTGGCCGAGCCAGCGGCGGCCCGGGATCATGACCAGGAAGAAGCAGCCCAGCGCCAGGTCGACCCAGTGCGAAGGCAGGCTGAGCATGGTGCGCGCGCCGAGCGCCGCGCCCGGAACGCCGCCCAGCGCGTAGACGCCGCAGGCGCGCCAGTCGATCTCGCGCCACCACGAGGTGATCTTGGCGAAGTTCGACATCAGCGCGACGACCGCCATGATCGGGATCGCCGCTTTCGGCCCGAAGGCGAGCGCCAGCACGGGCAGCAGGATGATCGTGGCGCCCGTGCCGACGATGCCGCTCACGAGGCCGGCGATCAGCCCGACGGCAAGAACGAGGGCATAGGTCATCATTCTTTGTCGCGCATTTCTAGCGCCGGAACTCCATTGGCTCGTCCCACGGCGCCGGGCCCTGCGGCTTGTGCTGCAGAAGGTCGCAGGACGCCGTGTTCTCGTCGACCCGTCGGCAATTGAGCGAATAGCCGTCCCAGTGCGTGTTGCCGTTGCAGCCGAGGGGAGCGCGCGGTTGCTCCATGGTGATCCTGCCGTCGTCGGTGAATCGCGCGGCCAAGGTGGCATGGCATTCGAAATTGTTGCCGCTCGGGCAGGTCATCGACATGCCGCGCGATCCATTTCCCGAGCCGTCGAAGCAGAGCTGGCCCGCGAACACCGTGCAGCCATCCTCCAGGGTCTGCCCGGTCGCCGCGTCGTAGCGTCCGGCCATGGCGTTGTGCCCCAGCCGCCAGCAGCCCTCGAGCAGCCTGATGTCCTTCTTGTTCCAACGGTCCGCATCGAGGTCGCCTTTCGGCTTGGGCGGCGGCGGCGGAGGGGGCGGCTTCAACGCCGCCGTTTGCTGCACCCGCGGCTTCCCCGCCGCTTTCGGCAGTTCGAGTGGCGGCGGAGGCGGCTTGGGGATACCGGCGCACTGACGTGCCTTCTCCGCGAGCTTGACCTCCAGCGCTGCGACCTGACGCCGAAGCTCGCGCCCGTGATCTGCTTCCGCCGACAAGGGCGGCGGCTCTGCAGGACAGAAGCTCCAGACCCTGGCGATGACGAAGGAGAGGGCGCAGGCGCGCAGCAGCATCCAGCCCGCTGCGGCGACCAGCCCGCAAAATGCCACCCACAAGGCAATCCGAAACGCCATGTGTCCCCCGGGCGGGACATTATCAGAATTAGTAGCCGATGTTCGCCCGCAGGTACTTCTCGGCGAGCTCCAGCGGAAGGCCGCGCCGCCGGGCATAGTCCTCGACCTGGTCGCGGCCGATGCGGGCGACGCCGAAATACTCGGCCTCGGGATGGGCGAAGTAGTAGCCCGACACCGCCGCCGTCGGCAGCATGGCGAAGCTCTCGGTGAGCGTCATGCCGGCGTTCTGGCCGGCATTGAGCAGCCGGAACAGCTCGGGCTTCTGGCTGTGATCGGGGCAGGCGGGGTATCCCGGCGCCGGGCGGATGCCGCGATACTTCTCGCGCACCAGCTCCTCGTTGGTGAGCGCCTCGTCGGGCGCGTAGCCCCACAGGGTCTTGCGAACCCTTTCATGCAGTCGCTCGGCGAAGGCCTCAGCCAGGCGATCGGCCAGCGCCTTCAGGAGAATGTCCGAATAGTCGTCGGTCTCGGCCTTGAAGCGCCGCAGATGCTCCTCGATGCCGTGGCCCGCCGTGACGGCGAAGCCGCCGATCCAGTCGGCCTTGGGCGAGATGAAATCGGCCAGGCACATGTTGGCGCGGGGGCTGCGCTTCCCGATCTGCTGGCGCAGGAAATAGAGCCGCGAAATCTCCTTGGAGAAGGACTCATCCTCGAACAGCACGACATCGTCGCCCTCGCGGCGGCACGGCCAGAAGGCAACCACGCCCTTCGCCGTCAGCCACTTCTCGCGCACGATGCGCTCCAGCATCTTGCGGGCATCGGCGTAGAGCTTCTTCGCGCTCTCGCCGACCACCTTGTCCTCGAGGATCTCCGGGAACGTGCCGGCGAGCTCCCAGGCGCGGAAGAACGGCGTCCAGTCGATGCGCTCGACCAGCTCGTGCAGCGGATACTCGGCGAAGACGCGCGTGCCGGTCACCTGCGGCTTGGGCGGCGCGTAGTTCGCCCAGTCGATCTTGAAGGCATTGGCGCGTGCCTCGCGCAAGGTGACCAGTTTCTCCGCGGCCCCGCCTGCACGTTCGATCCGAATCTTCTCGTGCTCCTCTGCGACCCGCTGCGCGAAGTCGCGCGCCTGTGTGCCCGAGTCGGAGGTGAGCGCGGTGCACACGCCGACCGCGCGCGAGGCGTCGAGCACATGCACGGTCGTGCCCTGGTAGCGCGGCGCGATCCTGAGCGCGGTGTGGACCTTCGACGTGGTCGCTCCGCCGATCAGCAGCGGCACCTTGAAGTTCTGCCGCGTCATCTCCTCGGCGACGGTCACCATCTCATCGAGCGAGGGCGTGATCAGGCCTGAGAGGCCGATCATGTCGGCCTTGTTGTCGTTGGCGCTCTTCAGGATCTCCTGGAAGGGAACCATGACGCCGAGATCGATGACCTCGAAATTGTTGCACTGGAGGACTACGCCAACGATGTTCTTGCCGATGTCGTGGACGTCGCCCTTG
>DATJWN010000127.1:0-3602 GCA_035501235.1 Reyranella sp. | reverse complement strand
CAAGGCGATCGCGCTCGCGACGTCGCTGATCAAGGACGTCGGCTACGAAGCCGTGCTGGTCGGCGGCCTCGCCAAGGGCAAGTACCTCGTGCCGGGCACACCGCTCGGCGGCGAGCATACGCCGGCAGAGATCCGCAAGATCGCCGCTTCGCTCGCCTGAGTCTCGCGTCATGAGTACCGCCGCCTCGGCGGAGCCGGGACCGTTCCTCCGGCTCCTGCAACGCGTCGTCGCCGTGCGTCCGGAGGAGGCGCCCGCGGTCGGCTGGTGCTGGCTCTACGCTTTCGCGCTGCTCGCCGCCAACTACATCCTGACGCCGATCCGCGACCAGATGGCCATCGCGGGCGACGTGCGGAACCTGAAGTGGCTGTTCACGGCGACGCTGATCGGCACGATCCTGTTCAACATTCCCTTCGCCTGGCTGGTGAAGCGCCTGCCGCGCAGCCGGTTCATTCCGCTCACCTATCGATTCCTGGCCGTGCTGCTGCTGCTGTTCGGCGCGGCGCTGCACATCGCCGGCAAGGAACAGACGATCTGGATCGGCCGCGTCTTCTTCATCTGGGTGTCGATCACGAACTTGCTCGCCATCTCCGTGTTCTGGCAGCTCAACGTCGACCTGTTCAAGCCTGAGCAGGGCAAGCGCCTGTTCAGCTTCATCGCCGCCGGCGCCACCATCGGCGCCATCGTCGGCTCGGCCTTCATCAGCGGCTTTGCCAGGACGCTGTCGACGCCGGTCCTGCTGATCGCGGCGGCCGTGCTCTTCGAGGTCGCGGTGTTCTGCGCCGGTCGGCTGGGCAAGCTTTCGCCCGCGCTTCACCACCGTCCGCAGGCAGCAGAGGAGCGGGCGATCGGCGGCGGCGTGCTCGCCGGCATCCTCCACACTTTCCGTTCGCCGTATCTGCTGGGCGTCAGCGTCTTCCTGCTGCTCTACTCGGTGACGTCGACCTTCGCCTATTCGCAGCAGCAGTTCATCGTCAGCCACGCGCTCACCGACAAGGGCGCGCAGACGGCGTTTCTCGGCAACATCAATTTCGGCGTGAACACGCTGGCGTTGATCCTGCAGCTGTTCCTGGCCGGTCGCATCGTGCTGACCCTGGGCGTGGCGGTCGCGCTCGCCATCGTCCCGGTGGTCACCATGGCGGGCTTCGCAGCGCTCGCCGCATCGCCGACCCTCGCCGTCATCGGCATCTTCCAGGTCGTGCGGCGCGGCACCGAATATGCCGTGACACGGCCCGCACGCGAGGTGCTCTACACCGTCGTCTCGCGGGAGGATCGCTACAAGACCAAGGGGTTCATCGACACCTTCGTGTATCGCCTCGGCGACCAGGTCGGCATCTGGTCCGGCTCGATGTTCGCCGAAGCAGGCGTGATGCTGGCGCCGCTGGCCGCGATCGGCGTGGCGGCGGTTTGGCTGGTGACGGCGCTGTGGCTCGGCCACCGGCAGCGTGATCTGGAAGCGGAACGGGGGCGCCTGGACGAGGGCGCGGCGCACTTCTAGCGCGGGCGCGACAACTGCCTTACCCTTGCGGCTCTTGGCCCGCGGGGAGACTGGGTGCCGGCAACCGACGACATTGCTGGGGCAACACTGAACAATGAGCTGAAGGGTGCGCTGCCCGTGGGGACGCGGCTGCGCAGCTACGAAGTGCTGTCGACCCTGGGGCAAGGCGGCTTCGGCATCACTTATCGTGCGCGCGACACGACGCTCGATCGCGAGGTGGCGATCAAGGAATACCTGCCGTCGGCGCTTGCGTTGCGTGACGGCCCCACGCATGTCTCGCCGCGATCGACCGATCATGCCGCGGACTATGTCTGGGGCCGCGAGCGCTTCCTCGACGAAGCGCGCACGCTTGCCCGCTTCAGCGATGTGCCGTCCGTCGTCCATGTCCACGACTTCCTCGAGGCGAACGGCACGGCCTATATGGTCATGGCACTCGTCGAGGGCGAGACGCTCGAGCGGCGGCTGCGCGCCGGACCGGTGACGGCGGCCGAGATCAGCCATTTCCTGTCGCCGCTACTCGACGGACTGGCGAGCCTTCACGAGGCGGGCTTCCTGCATCGCGACATCAAGCCCGCCAACATCATCCTGGGCAAAGGCGGAACGCCGACGCTGATCGACTTCGGTGCCGCGCGCGCGGCCATGGCCGGCCACACGAAGACGCTCACCGCCGTCTTCACGCCGGGGTACGCCCCCATCGAACAGTTCACCTCGGCGAGCCAGGGACCGGCGACCGACATCTATGCGCTCGCGGCGACCCTCTGCCACGCCATTGTCGGGCGACCGCCACCCAGCGCCATGGACCGCATGCTCGACGATGGCTATGAGCCGCTGGTCCGGCGAAAGCCGGCCGGCTTTGCGCCGACGATGCTCGCGGCGATCGATGCAGGGCTTGCTCTGCGCACGGCCGACCGGCCGCAGAGCGTTGCGGCCTGGCGGTCGATGCTGCTCGATGGAGCGTCGATCGAGACCGAGATCACCCGGGTGGTGCGCAGGTCAAGGGAGAAAGTGGTCTCCGTTCGCTGGCTGCGTCGTCGACGGAGGGTGGTGCTGGTGCTGATCGCCCTCGTCATTGCGGCGGGAGGCTATTTCGGCGACCGGCACTATCGCAACAAGGCGGCTGCCGTACCGCCGGCCAAAGTGGCGGGCCAGCCCGCTGCCGCAGCCGCGCAAGCCGGCGCCGACTTGAAGCAGTTCGAGCAGTGGTGCAACAACCCCACGAATGACGAGCAGCGCATCCAGGGATGCACCGGCCTGATCGACAACGGCTCGGCGTCGGTCGAGGCCTATTACAATCGCGGCTTCGCCTACAACAACAAGGGGCAGTTCGACAAAGCGATCGCCGATTTCGACGAGGCGCTGAAGCTCAAGCCCGATCTGGCGCTGGCGTACAACAATCGCGGCTTCTCCTACAACGCCAAGGGCGACTTCGATCGTGCCGAGTCGGACCTCGAACGGGCGATCAAGCTCGACCCGACATCGGCCGAGGCGCACAACAATCTCGGTCTCGCCTTCACCAACAAGGGCCAGTACGACCGCGCGATCGCGACGTTCAACGAAGCCATCAGGCTCAAGCCGCGCTTGCCGCCATCGCTCAGCAATCGCGGCTTCGCCTTCTACAGCAAGGGTGAGTACGATCGGGCGATCGAGGATTTCGACCAGGCACTCCGGCTGTGGCCGGACTACGTGCTCGCCCACTACTACAGGGGCCTGAGCTTGAGCGCCAAGGGCGACTACAAGGACGCCATCTCCGACTTCGATGCCACGGTCAGGCTCAAGCCCGACTATGTGCCGGGCTATTACAGCCGAGGCCTCGCCCATGCCGCCGCGCACGAGTACGACGCAGCGATCGCCGACTTCGACCAGGCATTGCGGTTGAAGCCCGATTTGCAGGAAGCCGTCATGGCGCGCGCCGACGCGCGGCGCGCCAAGGGAATGTTGGCTGGCGGCGCCTTAGCGCCGCCACCAGCCGCGCTTGGGCTTCTCCGGCGGCGCGTCGGCCGAGATCGTCGGGATGATCGACACGGGAACCGGCGCGGGCTCGGGAGCGGGCGTCGGCGCCGGGGTGGGGACAGGCTGCGGCGCCGAAGCGACGACCGGTTCCGGCGG
>DATJWN010000126.1:0-28686 GCA_035501235.1 Reyranella sp. | reverse complement strand
GGGAGGTTAGAGCGAGTGCATGTCTAATTGACTTTCCGTGCCATCCATGCACACTCCCACCGGGGACCCGGACCCTTCTTTTGAAAAGCGCGGGGACCGCGGGAGACGCCGCACGGTGGGGCGGATCGAGCGCGGGTTTTTGCACTCGCGGGAGAGTTGGCGCAGTTAGCGCTAGTGCGCTGGGGTCGTTCGAATATTTTTCCGTTTTTTTAACGGGACGGCGGACGCCTATTTCTCCTTCCCCGCGGTCGGGTCCCACATCGGGGCGGCCATGGCCTCGGTGAAGTTCTTGAACATCAGGTTGAAGGAGATGCTGATGCGCTCGGTCTGGCCGTCGTTGGCGGGGACGCTGTGCTTCAGCCAGGCGGGGAAGATCAGGAGCCGGCCGGGCTTGCTCTCGGCGTCGGCGGCATTGGCGGTGATGCGCGTGAACTGGCGCGGGCGCGGCATGATCATCGAGGGGCGCGGGTCCTGGAGGAGAAGGCGCGAGCCCACCGGCGGCACGGCGACGTAGTAGACGCCGCTCAGGTAGTTGTTGGGATGATGATGCGTCGGGTGATAGGCGCCAGGCGGGTTGATGTTGCCCCAGCAGCCGGTGATCACCATCGGATGCTGGTCGGTCTGCAGGAAGCGCGCGACGCCACGGGCGGCCATCTCGACCAGGCCGGTGAATTCCTTGAACTCGGGCCGCGTGTGCAGGTCCTGCGGCGTCTGCCAGTTGCTGCCCGCCGGCACCTTGGGGCGCGGCGAGATGATCTTCTCGATCGCGGCCTTGAGCTTGGCGTTCAGCGCCGTCGCCTCGGCCGCCCTGAGGTCGACGATCCAGAGCGGCGTGGGGAAGAGTTCCTGGACTTCCTGCTTTTCGATCATCCCACCAGTATAGCGGAAATCACTTGTCCATCTCGCGCTGCAGGCGGTCGATCTGGGCGGGAATTGCCGCAGCATCGGTCACGGGGAGCGAGCAGAAATTGCGCGTGCAGGCGAAGGCCGCGGGACCGTCCGGATAGTCGGGATAGTCGACATCGGCGTTGGTGAGCTTGCCCTCGCGCTTGTCCCACCATTCGGCGCGCTTGAAGGCGAGCGGATAAGCGAGTGCCGCGGCATAGAGCTTGGCGCTTCGCGGATCGTCCTTGGCGCCGACGACGGTGACATGCACCGGCTCGTTGCGCAGCTCCTGCTCGGCCAAGAGCACGTCGGGCAGGAAGGCGTAGGCGTCCATCACGGGCGGCGAGGCGAGGTAGCCCATGCCGGCCTCGGCGATCTCGCGGTAGCGCTTCTCGCCCGTATAGAAGGAGAGGAGCGTGAAGAAGCGCGTCGCCGTCACATTGTCTTCACGCTGCTTGATCGGCTTGGGCAGGTTCTTCGCGTCCGGCGAGGCCGAGGCGAGGAAGCCGCCGGTCTTGGGATCGATAAAGGTCTTGGCCACGAAGTCGGCCGTGGCGGTCGCGGCCACCAGCCACTTGCGATCGCCGGTCGAGCGATGCAGTGCCAGCAGTCCCGCCGCCATCTCTATGTTGTCGGCGAGATAGGGACCGGCCGCGTCCTTTTCGGTGTGACGGAAGCCGCCGCCCGGCAGGCCGCGCTCCTTCTGTGCCCACTCCGCGGCGGCGATGGCGAGCGTGAGCGCTTCCTTGTTGCCGGTCGCATTGTAGTAGGCGGTGAGGCCCTGGATGGCCTGACCGTTCTCGCGGGCGTACTGGCGCTTGTCGACGCCGGGCTCGCTGTCGGCCATGCCCATCGAGACATAGAAGCCGCCGTTGGGCGCGCGCATCGTGTTCTTCAGGAAGCCGTAGATGTCGTCCGCGGCTTTGCGATAGCTCGCATCGTTGAACTGCACGCCGGCCCGCGCATAGGCCTCGAGCGCCGCTTCCTGGGCGAACATCGGGAATTCGAGCGAGGGCCTGGACCAGTCGGGCCTGAGGCTCACCTGGCTGATGCCGCCGGTCTTGGGATCGATGATGGCGATCATGGCCGTCAGCGTGCGCTTCAAGCGCTCCGTTGCTTCCGCGTCACCCGCCTTGGCGCGATCGAGGAACCAGTCGAGCGTCGGACCGTCGACCAGCTTGCTCTTGCTCCAGCCGCCATTGGCGCGGTCATAGGCCTTGTCGAGGAAGGCGAGAAGTTCCGTGCGCTGCGCGTCGGTGATGCCGTTGGCCAAGGTGCGCTCGCGCTCGGGGCCGCCGAACTTGCCGTAGTCGACGGGCGAGGGATCCTTGATCGTCTCCTGCAGGACGGGGATCAGGAACTTCGGCGAATAGAAGCCGCGCAACTTCACGATCTCCTGGCCGTCCGGTCCGAAGATGATGGTCGCGGGCCAGCCCCAGCGGTCGTAGCGCTGCGAGACGTCGGGCCGGCTGTCCTGGTCGACGTACACCGGGATGAAATGATCCTTGAGCACGGCGCGCACATCGGCGTCTGACCAGGTGTCGCGGTTCATGGCGTGGCACCACGGGCACCACCAGCTTTGCAGGGAGACGATGACGAACTTCTTCTCCTTCGCCGCGCGCGCGAAGGTGGCGTCCGACCAGTCGCTCCAGAAGCCGTCGCCGCCGAGATCCTTGCGATCGTGGGTTGGCGTCGCTTGGGCAGCCGAGAGGCCGATCAACAGAGCTGCGAGAAAGGAGAGGAGCCGCATCATGAAAATCTCCGGAAAGCGGGTGCCGGTCGGCATTTGCAGCCCGGACCGTTCGGTGGTCCAATCACAGCCAAACACAGGATCGGGAGGAACAACATGACCGTCACGCTCCAGCCGATCACCCCCAGTTTCGCCGCTGAAGTGGGCGATGTCGATCTTGGCCGGCCGCTCGCCGCTGAGGACATCGCTGCCATCAAGGCCGCTTTCACGAAGTATGCCGTGCTGGTCTTTCCGGACCAGACCTTCGACAACGAGGCCCATCTCGACTTCGCCCGCCATTTCGGGCCGCTCGAAACAAGCGTGTTCGCGCTGCGCTCGGACCACAAGATGCGCCTGCCGGCCAACCTCGCCGATGTCGGCAATCTCGACGCCGAGGACCGCATCCTCGAGACCAACGATCGCGTGCGGCTGTATCAGCTCGGCAATCGCCTGTGGCACACGGATTCCTCGTTCAAGCGGCTGCCGGCCTATTGCTCGATCCTGCATGGCCGTTCGATCCCGCCGATCGGCGGCCACACCGAGTTCGCCGACCTGCGCGCGGCCTACGATGCGCTGCCCGATCCGACGAAGCGTCGGCTCGACGGGCTGGTGGCCGAGCATTCGCTGATGACCTCGCGCGCCAAATTGGGCTTCACGGACTGGGACGAGACCGAGCGCAAGGCCTTCGAGCCGGTGCCGCAGGTGATCGCGCGCCGGCTGCAGGACTCGGGCCGCATGAGCCTCTATCTCGCGAGCCACGCCGGCGCGATCCGCGGCATGCCGAGGCCCGAGGCCGAGCGGTTGCTGAAGGAGCTGATCGATCACGCGACGCAGCGGCAGTTCGTCTACACCCATCGCTGGCGCAAGAACGACCTCGTCATGTGGGACGATCGCTGCACCATGCATCGCGGCATGGATTTCGACGACCAGCGCTACAAGCGCGACATGCGGCGCGCCACCGTCTCGGACGTGGCGCCGACCTGCGAGCAGATGGGCCTGGCGGTAGCGGCGGAGTAACGCGTGGTCGAGATTCCCGATGTCTACAAGGACCTGTTGCTGGAGAAGAAGGCGTTCGCGCACCTCGCGACCGTGATGCCCGACGGCTCGCCGCAGAACACGCCGGTGTGGTTCGACTTCGTCGACGGCAAGGTCCGCGTGAACTCGGCTGTCGGGCGGGTCAAGGTGCGCAACATGAAGCTCGGCGCCAAGGTGGCGCTCTCGATCCTCGATCCGGACAATCCCGACCGCTACGTGCAGCTCCGGGGCACCGTGACCCATGTGCGGCAGGACGATCTAGCCGCGAGGCATATCGACCAGCTCGCGTACAAGTATCTCGGGGTCGATAGGAACCCCTACGCCAAGGCGGGCGACGTGCGCGTGATGTTCGAGATTTCCGTGTTCTCCGTCCAGGGAATGAGCTGAGCCATGACGATCGATCTGGAACCGCTGCGCAAGACGCTCGGCCGCAAGATCGAGGACGAGGATGTCGTCACGCGCGCGCCGATCAAGGCGATGCTCGCGACCTTCGACCGGCAGGAGAAGGTGCCTGAGGAGGGCGAGCCGATCGCGCCGGGCTGGCACCTGCTTTACCTGCACAGCTACGCGCGCCGCGCCCAGCTCGGCCGCGATGGTGCCGCCTTCGAAGGCGGCGTGCTGCCCAAGATCCCGATGCCGCGGCGCATGTATGCGGGCTCGACCTTCACCTTCGAGGGCGACATCCGCGTCGGCGACAAGCTCAAGCGCGAGATCGAGTTCACCGACATCCAGTTGCGCGAGGGCAGCACCGGCACCCTGGTCGTGACGACGCAGACGCGACGGCTCTTCACCCCGCGCGGCCTTGCCATGACCGAGGCCAACTCGACGGTGTTCCGCGAGGATCCCAAGCCCGGCCAGAAGAGCGGCACGCCGGTGCGCGAGGCGGTGCCCAGCGACACGCCGTGGAAGCGCACCATCACGCCTGATCCGGTGATGCTGTTCCGCTACTCGGCGATCACGTTCAACCCGCACCGCATCCACTACGATCGCACCTATTGCCTGGAGACGGAGGGCTATCCCGGCCTGGTGGTGCATGGGCCCTTCGCCCAGCAATGCCTGTTCGACCTGCTGCGGGACTCGACGCCCGGTCGCAAGATCAAGACCATGACCGTGCGCGCCCGCGCGCCGTTGTTCGACACCGCGCCGTTCGACGTGGTCGGCCGGCCGACCGCCGACGGCAAGGGCGCCGAGCTCTGGACCGTGACGCCCAAGGGCACGATCGCTGCGCAAGCGACCGCGACGCTCGCCTGAAGCCCAAGACCGTCACCGTCAACGACCGGATGCAGCGCGGCTATCGCTACGTCCTGTCGCAGCCCGCGGGCCGCAACTTCGATCCGGACTTCCAGCCCGAGCTGACGCCCGCCGAGATGCTCTCGCTCGGAGTCTTCGGCGGCAAGTACATGACCGACTGCCGCCGGGAGTTCCCGGCGAGCTGGTTCAGGCGGGCCAAGCTCTCGCCCAAGGGCCGCGAGCCCGCGCTCAACTACTTCGGCGTCGATGCGAGCCAGCCGCTCTCCGAATGGCGCCGCAAGGGCTGGCTGCACGACGACGATCCGCGCGGCTGGTTCCAGTGGTATTGCCGCTACTACATGGGCCGGCGCATGCCCGACGAGGATCGCCGCCAGATCAAGCGCTGGCGCGCCTTCCGCCGGCATGTGGCGCAGGTCCGCGCCAACTGCGAGCCCGGCGATCCCTTCTGCCGCCCGCGCCAGCGTCAGGCCCTGCTGCAATGGGCCTACGACAGCCGCAGGATCTGATCAGTCGTTGGCCGCGCCGTAGCGCAGCGGGCGGAAGAAGGCCCGGATGTCAGCCACCAGCGCGTCCGGCTCTTCGAGCGCGGCGAAGTGGCCGCCGCTCGGCATCACGTTGTATTGCCGCAGATCGTAGGCGCGCTCGACCCATTCGCGCGGCGGCGGATGGGCGATGCCGTCCTGGAAAGCGGCCAAGGCGGTCGGCGTCTCGACTTTCTCGCCGGGCGGCAGGGCGCGCGGCTTCTGCTCGGTGATGCCGCGATAGAGCCAGGTCGAGGTGCCGGCCGTGCCGGTCAGCCAGTAGACCATGATGTTGTCGAGCAGCGTGTCCATCGAGAAGCGGCTGAGCGGATCGCCCTTGCAGTCGCTCCAAGCGTGGAACTTCTCGACGATCCACGCGGCGAGTCCGACCGGCGAGTCGGTGAGCGCGACGCCCAGGGTCTGCGGCCGCGTCGCATGGATGCGCTGGTAGGCCGTCATGTCGTCGATCGATGCCATCTTCTCGAGCCAGGCCTGCTCGGCGGCGCTGAGCCTGGTTGCCTTGAGATCGATGCCGGGCCGCACGCCCATCATGTTGAGGTGCAGGCCGAGCACGCCCTGATCGTCCTTCTTGGGATGATCGAAGGCGCACCACGACGAGACGACGGCGCCCCAGTCGCCGCCCTGCACGCCGTAGGGCCGCTGGTAGTTGAGCTTCTCGTGCACCAGCCTGTGCCACAGCCCGGCGATGGCGCGCGGGCCGATCGGACCCGTGCTGCCATCGGCGCGGATCGGCGGGCCGGAGAAGCCATAGCCCGGCAGCGAGGGCGCGATCACGTCGAAGGCATCGAGCGCATCGCCGCCGTGATCCTCGGGATGGGCGAGCTTGTCGATCACGTCGAGGAACTCGACGATCGAGCCCGGCCAGCCATGCGTGATCACCAGCGGCAGCGGGCGCGGCGCGTCCTCGACCTCGGTGCCGGGCTCCCGGATGAAGTGCAGCCGCTGCGGGCCAATGTCGGCCAGGTAGTTGGGCCAGCGGTTGATCGCCTCCTGGCAGCGCTGCCAGTCGTAGCCGTGGCGCCAGTACTCGACCAGTTCGGCCAGGAAGTCGGGATCGGTGCCGGAGGCCCAGCTGCCCTTGTCCTCGATCGCGACCGGCGCCCGCCAGCGGCGCAAACGCTCGTCGAGATCGATCAGCGCGCGTTCGGGGATGTCGACCTTGAAGGGTTCGGGCGTATCGTAGGCCATCGCCCGATCATATCAGTCTTCCAGCAGGTCGGCCTTCAGCCGCTCGCGGGCCGCGGCGTCGAGGCCGAGAGCCTTCTCGGCGAAGCCTTCGGGGCTGCCATAGTCGGCGCGCACCACGTCGAAGGCCGCCTCGAGATAGGGCGTGCGCGCCTCGATGATGGCCGCGCGCGTGTCGATGTCGAGCTCGGGATAGCGGCCGATATGGCCGGTCCACAGCTCGTTCGTGCGGAGATAGTCCTCCATCACGTCGTCCCAGGGCACGCCGAGCAGGGTCAGCAGCAGCGCCGAAGCGAAGCCGGTGCGGTCCTTGCCGGCCGTGCAGTGGAAGACCAGCGGCCGGTGGGTGCCGTCGCTCAAGGTCGCGAACAAGGTGCGGAAGCCCGGCGTGCAGCGGCGCGGATAGTCGCGATAGTGGTTGCCCAGGAGCTCCATCGCGACGAACGGCGTCAAGGTGCCGTTGTCGAGGTGAGAGCGGAGATGCTCGCCGAGCTGCGGCTCGATATGCGCGCCCACGACCTTGGCCGCGAGCCCGTCGATCCGATGCGGCGTCTCGGCCGCCTCATTGATGCCGCGCAGGTCGACGATGGTACGGACACCGAGCTTGCCGAGCCGGTCGCGATCCGCGTCGGTCAGGCCGCCCAAATGGGCGGAGCGGAAGACCGCGCCGCGGCGCACGGTGCGCCCATCGGCGGTGCGATGGCCGCCGAGGTCGCGGAAATTGGAGCCGCCCTCGAGCGGCACGACGAAGGGAAATTCGGTGACATCCATGAGGGATATCTATCACGGATTTGGGTCAGAATTTTTGCGCGAGGGTCAGCAGGAAAGTCCGCCGCTGCCCGAACTGCGGGGCGCCGACACCGACGCCGGTGCCATCGCGCAGCTCGTACTGATGGTCGAAGAGGTTCAGCACGTCGAACCGCAGCTGCGTGCCGCGCAGCGCATCGATCGGGATCTTCTGCACGAGGGACGCATTGACCACGGCATAGGTCGGCAGCGCCGTGTCGTTGGGCGTGACGACCGTGGAGCGCAGGCCGCTGCCCACGATCAGGTCTGCCGAGACGCGTGTCGCCCAGCGAGAGTCCTGATTGAAGGTGTAGGCGGCGCCGCCCGAGCCGGTCCAGCTCTGGTTGTGGTCGAGGTAGATGTAGTTCTGGGCGATGAAGGCGAGTTCCGCCGGCTGGAAGTTGAATTGCGCGGAATTGATGTTGCTGCCCTTGGCCTCCGACCAGGCGACGTTGCCGTAGAGCGACCACGGGCCGTTGTCGTAGCTGCCGGTGATCTCGATGCCCTTCACCTCGGCATTGGCATAGTTGAACGAGGAGAGGAAGATCGGCGCGCCGAACTGGCCCTCGTCGAGCAGGTTCTGCGCGATCTTGTAGTAGGCGTCGAAGCCGAACTTGAGCGCGTCGGTCGGCTGCAGCTCGAGGCCCGCATCGAAATAGTGCGCGCGCTCGGCCTTCACCGGATCGTTCTGCGTGACCGCAGGTTGGGCGGTCGTGCCCGAGGTCGCGGCGATCGCCCCGTTGTTCACCTGGCTGAGCGGCGGCGGCGTGAAGTAGCGCGCGTAGCCTGCATGCGCGGTCAGGACGTCGTTGGGCTGCCACACGACGTTGACGCGCGGGCTGAGCTGGTTCTCCTGGGTGTTGGCGTCGATGGCGTCGAAGCGCAGGCCGTAGTTGATCGTGACGGTGGGCGTGACCTTCCACTCGTCCTGCAGGTAGACGCCGTAGGTCCAGCCGATCTGGTCGGCGCCGAAGACGACGCCGAGCGGCTGGTCGCTGGTGGGCGTGCCCGAACCGTCCACAGGCAGGACCTGAGCCGCCGTGAAGCTGGTCGCATGCTCGCGCTGCACCAAGAAGCCCGCGCGCAGCGTGTGCTGGGCCGTGAGCTTCCAGCTGCCATCGCCCTGGACGCCCGTCGCGACGCTGTTGCGATTGGCCCATGGCGAGATGCCGTTGAACATCAGGTCGCCCAGCGGATCGGGCTGGTAGGCGAGGTTCGAGTAGCGCGAGAAGCCCGAGAGCTGGAAGTCGAGATCGCCATAGTGCTTCTGCAGCGCCAGCATGCCGAAGTAGTTGTCCTCCCACTGGCGCTGGTCGAGGGCGGCACTGTTGGCGACCGAGTTGCCCATCACGGTGAAGGCCGGCGTGTTGCCCGAGACCTGCGGGATCTGATAGCGCGCGTTGGAGCCGCCGGCGATGAAGGAAAGCCGGGTATTGTCATCGACGATCGCCGTGATCTTGGCCAGCCCGTGCCACTGGTCGGTGCTGTCGTGGATCGGATAGGCGGTCGGCGCAGGATTCTCGATGCCGATGTCGTTGTGCAGGAACTGGCCGGTCAGGAACCAGTCGTACTTGCCGCTGCTGCCGCCGTAGGAGAAGGACGGCTGGGCCCAGTTGTACGAGCCGCCGGTCATCGACGCTTCCGCGCCGGGATCGCTGTGTCCGGACTTCACGGTGATGTCGACCACGCCGGCCTGGCGGAATCCGTATTGCGCCGGCAGTGCGCCGGTGATCAGCGACATCTTGCTGGCGTATTGCGTGGCCAGCGCGTTGCTGAACAACGACATGCCCTCGGGCAGCTGCACGCCATCCAGCCGGTACTGCAGGTTGCCATGGTCGCCGCGGACATGGATCTGGCCGAAGCTGTCCTGCGCCACGCCCGGCGCGCGCAGCAGCACTTCGTTGATCGGCGCCTGCTCGCCTTGCGGGACGGTGCCGACGTTGCCGGCGGTGAAGTCGTAGCGCGAGGCGCCGAGGCTCGGCTGGATCGAGCCTCGCTGCTCGTCGAGGCGTTTGGCGGTGACCGTGACGCTGAGCGGGTTGTCGGCGGGAACGACAGGAGTGGTGTCGGGTGGCGTCTGCGCCAGAGCGGGAGAGGCGAGGGCGGCGCCGAGCATGAAAGTCGATCCCGCCAGACGTCGCCGCATTGCACTCTCCCCAACTCGAACCGGAGTTAATGTTACATTATAACATTATAGAGTCAACCGCCTCAGTTCCTTTCCATGCCGGCGACCAGCGCGCGGACATTGTGCCGCATCAGCGCCTCGTAGTTCGCGGCCGGCCCATTGGCGGGCGAGAGCGCATCGCCGTAGAGCGTGTCGCCGACGAAGCCGCCTGAATCGCGCGCGACCTGCTCGATCAGCCGGGGATCGGTGAGGTTCTCGACGAACAACGCGCGCGTCTTGTGCGTGCGCACCAGCGCGATCAGCGTCGCCATCTCGCGCGCGGCGGGGGCGTTCTCGACGCCGATGCCACGTGCGTTCAGGAACTCCACGCCATAGGCGCGCGCGAAATACCCGAAGGCGGCGTGATCGGTGATGACACGGCGCTTGTTGGCCGGCACGCGGGCGATCTCGGCACGCACCCAGGTGTCGAGCGAGGCCAGGCGGGCGTCGAAATCGGCCGCGCGATCGCGATAGAAGCCGGCATTGTCCGCATCGACCTCGACCAACCCGGTCAGGATGTTGGCGACGTAGCGGCGGGCGCAGCCGACATCGTGCCAGCAATGCGGATCGGGCACGCCATGGGCTGAATCCGCTGGCCAGAAAAGAGGCGCGATTCCGTCGCTCGCCACGACCTGTCGGCCGGCGAACTTTCCCGCCGCCGCGAGGCGCGGCAGCCAGGCCTCGAAGCCCAGCCCGTTGGAAACCAGCAGCGGCGCCCGCGCCATCACCTCGGCGTCGCGCGGTCGTCCCTGGTAGCTGTGCGTGTCGGCGTTCGGCCCGACGAGGGTCGCGACCCGGGCGTGCGATCCCGTGATCTTGCCCACGAGGTCGGCCAGGATGGAGAAGGTCGCGACGATCTGCGGCTGTGCCTCGGCGCGCGCAGGCCGATGGAGCAGGGCGGGCAGCAGCGCAAACGCTGCCGTCCCCAGAAGGGCTCTGCGCCCGAGGGTCGTGCTGGCCGTTCCAGGCATGCCAAACTGTTATATTATATCGTCATATCTGTCGAGCGCACACGGATGTCGGCGCTGAGGTAGGATGTGCCGATGAATGCGGAGGGGGCGAAGACACTCGACAGCTGGAGGGCGATCCTCGCCTTTTCCGCCGTCGCAGTGATCCTTCAGGTGCTGCTGGGCGGCGTGCGGCCGGTCGACGGTGGGGTGTTGGCGGCGCTGGCGCGCGATGGCTTTCACGCCCAGCTCTCACCGTTTTCGCAGTATCTCTTCGATTCGCCGCTCAAGATCATCTTCCTGCGCGGCATCGGCATTTCCTCGCCGGTCGGGCTGACGCTGCTCTTTGTATTCCTGAGCGTCTTGCCGTTCCTGGCCGCCTTGCTGGCCGACGACCGTGAAACCCGGAGAACGGCGTTCCTCCTGCTGGCAGCCTTGCCGCTCGCGCGCATCTCGCTGGGCTGGCTCGGCACGGGCGACTCGGTGCTGTTCGCTGGTACGGTCGCGATCATCGTGTCCCAGCGACCGGCGGTGATCGCCGGTGCCGCGGTCGTGCTCGTGTCCTGGCATTTCCAGCAAGGCGTCATCCTGGTGGCCCTGATGGGAGGCACGATCCTGGTCAGTGGCGACGGCGGCCAGCGCGCGAAGCTCGTTCCGCTCGCGGCAGGCCTGGCGACGGGCATGCTGCTCTACGGCGCGGCGAAGCTGTGGTTGCTGCCTTCCTATCAGGGTCGCACCGGCTTCCTGCTGCAATACATCGACCGCTTCGCCCTGCGCATCTTGTTCTACTGGCCGGCGGCTCTCGCCATCGGCCTGCCTGGCATGCTGGCGCTGTGGCTCGCCAAAGGTTTCCGCGGCATCCACTGGTCGGCCTATGGCTGCTTCGTTGCGGCCTTCGTGGCAAGCACCGTGACGTCCGACGTCTCGCGCGTGTACTTCGCCCTGTCCTTTCCGGCGGTGCTCTACGGACTTCTCGTCTATAAGCCCGTGCCGCTCGCCGAGCTCCGGCGGGTGGGTTTGCTCGTGCCCGTCCTGATCCTGAGCGCTGCCGTTCCGTTGCTGAGCTGGAGCGGGGTCGAGATCTACGACTGGAAAGGGTTGGTTGGCGTTATGACCAAGTATTGGGGCTCGTCGAGCTGGCTCAAGCTCTTCCTCGATCTCGCCGGTGCCTTCTGATGTCCGGACTGGTCAACAAGGCCTTCGTCCTGTTGAAGGAGAAGGGCCTGGCGGCGACGCTTCGCAAGACCTTCATCTACCTGCTCGATCGCCTGAAGGTCCTCTATTTCGAGAAGAGGGTGCGCGGCTTGGACTCCGCCGAGGACAGGTTCACGGCGATCTACCGCATCAACTACTGGGGCAATGCCGAAAGCGTGTCGGGCGGCAGCTCGACCCTGGAATCGACCGCGAACCTGCGCGAAGGCCTGCCGCGGCTGTTCGAGGCCTTCTCAGTCAAGTCGATCTTCGATGCGCCGTGCGGCGACTTCAACTGGATGCGCCACGTGCTGGAGGGCCGCGACCTCGATTATGTCGGCGGCGACATCGTGAAGCCTCTGATCGATCGCAACAATGCGCGCTTCGCCAACCGCCGCGTACGCTTCATTCAGGTCGACATCACGCGGGACGATTTTCCGGCGGTCGATCTCATGATCTGCCGCGATTGTCTTTTTCACCTGTCCTACGCCGACACGATCGCGGCCCTGCGCAACATCGTGCGCGCCAACATCCCTTACCTGCTGACGACGACGCACATGAATGACGGGTTGTTGCGCAACAGCGACATCAGGACCGGCGACTATCGCGAGATCGATCTCTTCCAGGCGCCCTACTCATTCCCGAAGGACGCGCTGTTCCGCATCGGCGAGGATCCGAAGCGGCTCAGGGTGCGCGAGATGTGCCTGTGGGACAAGCGCCAGGTCGCCGAAGCGCTGGCCGCGTTCGAGGCTCAGACCCGTCCGTGACAGTGCTTGAACTTTTTGCCTGAGCCGCAGGGGCAGGGCGCGTTGCGCGAGACCTTGCCCCAGCTCTTGGGATCGTTGGGATCAGGCGTGGCCTTGGCCGTTGCGCGCGGCCGGTCGATGACCGCCGCACCGCCATCGGGATCGGCCGGATCGAAGGCGGGATCGCCGGCAAGGGCCGTCGCCAACGCCGGATCCTCGTGCACCTCGTGCATCGTGGCGGGCGGCGCCATCGGCATCGGCGGCGCTTCCATGCGCAAGGTGAGCGTAGCGAGCACGTTGACCGTCGATTCGCGCATGCCCGTCAGCAGATCGCTGAACAGGTTGAACGCCTCGCGCTTGTATTCGTTCAGCGGGTCCTTCTGGCCGTAGGCGCGGAGCCCGATTCCCTGCCTGAGATGGTCGAGATGCAGCAGATGCTCCTTCCAGCTCTGGTCGAAGATCTGCATCAGCACGCTCTTCTCGACCTGGCGCCAGACGTCGGGGCCGTATTGCGCGGCCTTCTGGGCGAACAGCCGGTCGGTCGAATCGCTCAAGCGCTGGCCGATCTGCTCGTCGGCGATGCCTTCTTCCTTGGCCCATTCGTCGACGGGCAGGTCGAGGCCGAAGACGCGCAGGACGTCGTCCTTGAGGTCGCCGACCTTCCACTGCTCGGCATAGACGTCCTTCGGGATGGCACGCGAGACCATGCCTTCGATCACTTCCTGGCGCATGCCGGCGATGATGTCGGCGACATCCTCGGTGCCCATCAGCTCGATACGCTCCTTGTAGATCTCCTTGCGCTGGCTGTTCATGACGTCGTCGAAGCGCAGCAGGTTCTTGCGGATCTCGAAGTTGCGCGCCTCGACCTTGCCTTGCGCCGTTTCCAGCGCCTTGTTGAGCCAGCGGTGGGTCAGCGCCTCGTCGTCGGCCATGCCCTTCTTCTGCACCCAGTCGAGCACCTTGTTGTTGCCGAAGATGCGCATCAGGTCGTCTTCCAGCGACAGGAAGAACTTCGACGCACCCGGATCGCCCTGGCGGCCCGAGCGGCCGCGCAGCTGGTTGTCGATGCGCCGGCTCTCGTGCCGCTCGGTGCCGACTACGTAGAGGCCACCGGCATTGCGCACGACCTCACGGTCGCGCTCGACATCGGCCTTGATGGTCGTTGCGACGTTCTCGATCTCGGCTGCGCGCGCCGCTTCGTCGGCGATCTTGGCCGTGATCTCCGCGTGGCTCTGGCGCAGCAGCATCTCGACGTTGCCGCCGAGCTGGATGTCGGTGCCGCGGCCGGCCATGTTGGTGGCGATGGTTACCGCGCCCGGCCGGCCGGCCTGGGCGATGATGTAGGCCTCCTGCTCGTGGTAGCGCGCGTTCAGCACGTTATGCGGGATCTTGGCCTTCTTCAGCTCCTCCGACAGTGCCTCGGACTTCTCGATCGAGACCGTGCCGACCAGCATCGGCTGCTGGCGCTCCCGGCATTCCTGGATGAGCTTGACGATGGCGCGCGTCTTGTCGGCCATCGTGCGGTAGATCTCGTCGTCATGGTCCTTGCGGGCCACGGGGACGTTGGTCGGGATCTCGACGACCTCGAGCCGGTAGATCTCGCCGAACTCGGAGGCCTCGGTCATGGCCGTGCCGGTCATGCCCGCGAGCTTGGGATACATGCGGAACAAGTTCTGGAAAGTGATCGAGGCCAGCGTCTGGTTCTCGCGCTGGATCTCGACCTTCTCCTTGGCCTCGAGCGCCTGGTGCAGGCCTTCCGAATAGCGGCGCCCGGTCATGGCGCGGCCGGTGAACTCGTCGATGATGACCACCTGGTTGTCGCGCACCATGTAGTCGACGTCTTTGGCGAAGAGCTTGTGGGCGCGCAGCGCCTGCGTCACGTGATGCAGCAGCGTCACCTGCGTCGGCGCATAGAGGCTCTGGCCCTCGGGCAGCAGACCGTCGGCGCGCAGGATCTCCTCGACCGACTCGACACCTGCCTCGGTGAACACGACCTGGCGGGTCTTCTCGTCTTTCTCGTAGTCGGACGCTGCAAGCCGCGGGATCACGAGGTCGACCTTGCGGTAGAGCTCCGAGGAATCCTCGGCCGGGCCCGAGATGATCAGCGGCGTGCGCGCCTCGTCGATCAGGATCGAGTCGACCTCGTCGACGATCGCGAAGTTGAACGGCCGCTGCACCATGGCATCGACGCGGTACTTCATGTTGTCGCGCAGATAGTCGAAGCCGATCTCGTTGTTCGTGCCATAGGTGACGTCGCAGCGATAGGCAGCGGCGCGCTGCTCGTCGGTGAGGTCGTGCACGATCACGCCGACCGTAAGGCCGAGGAAATTGTAGATGCGGCCCATCCACTCCGAGTCGCGGCGGGCGAGGTAGTCGTTCACCGTCACGACATGCACGCCCTTGCCTTCGAGGGCGTTGAGATAGACCGGCAGCGTCGCGACCAGCGTCTTGCCTTCGCCGGTCTTCATCTCGGAGATCTTGCCGGAGTGCAGCACCATGCCGCCCTTCAGCTGCACGTCGAACGGCCGCTGGCCGAGCGTGCGCTTGGCCGCCTCGCGCACCGTGGCGAAGGCCTCGACCAGCAGGTCGTCCAGGGTCTCGCCCTGGGCGAGGCGGTCGCGGAACTCGGCGGTCTTGGCGGTCAGTTCGGCGTCGGAGAGCTTGGCGAATTCCGGCTCGAGCGCATTGATGCGGGCCACCGGCTTGTCGAAGCCTTTTACGATGCGGTCGTTGGCCGTCCCGAACAGGTTTCGGGCAAGCGCTCCCAGCATGAAAACCTCGATATTCTAAAGACTTAGGCGGGCCCGCGGCCCGCCGTGCCCTTCACAGATAGAGAGCGGTCCCAAGAGTGTCAACGCAACTGCCCGCGTGCGGGCGGGCCTTCAACGCCGCACGCCCGAAAAAGTGCCGCAATCGCCGATGAATAGACACTCCGTCGCGCTTGCTTGGCACAAGCGGCCCTGTGTAAACGAGGGTCGCGGCTGTCATTTATCGTTCTTTCCGGAGTCATTCATGAGCCTTCGCTCGCGCCTCTCGCGCCTCGCCCTGATGGGAGGTGCGGTCGTGGCCTTCTCCGGTATCGCCGCCGCCCAGCAGTCCGGTCCGCCGCCCGCCCTGCCGCCCGGCCTGGGTCAGGGGCAGGTCCCCGGACCGAAGCCCGGCACGCCGTCCAAGGCGCCGGCATCGCAACAAGCTCCGGCACCCGCCCTCAAGGACCCGGTGGTGGCTACGATCAACGGCCAGCAGCTGCGGCTTTCGGAGATCGAGATCGCCCAGCAGGCGCTGCCGCCACAATACCGCAGCATGCCGCTCAAGGCGGTCTTTCCAGCCCTGCTCGACCGTATCGTCGACAGCAAGCTGCTGGTCCAGGAAGGGCGCAAGAACCATGTCACGGACGATCCCGCCTTCAAGAAGCGCATGGCCTTCGTCGAGGAGCAGGTAATCCAGGATTTTTGGATCCAGAAGGAGATCGCCCGCCGCGTCACGCCGGAAAAGATGAAGCAGCGCTACGAGGAACGGCTGAAGTCGATGCCGTCGGAAGAGGAAGTGCATGCGCGCCACATCCTCGTGTCGACCGAGGATGAGGCCAAGGCGCTGATCGACGAGCTCAAGAAGCCGGGGGCCTCTTTCGAGAAGGTCGCCAAGGAGAAATCGACCGACAAGGCGTCGGGCGCGGAGGGCGGTGATCTCGGTTGGTTCAAGAAGACCGACATGGTGCCCGAATTCGCCAACGCCGCCTTCGCCCTCAAGAAGGGCGAGCTCAGTGCCAAGCCGGTCAAGACGCAGTTCGGCTATCACGTGATCCTGCTTGAGGATCGCCGGCAGGCCCCACCGCCGGCCTATGATGAGCTTGCCGCCCAGATCCGAGAGGATCTGTCCCGCGAGGTCGTGACCTCGATGATCGACCAGCTGCGCGCCAACGCCAAGATCGAGAAGTTCAACATGGACGGCAGCAAGATCGAGGCGCCCGCGGCCGCGCCTGCGAAGCCCGGTGCCGACAAGCCCGATCTCGGCAAGCTCCCCAAGTAGAACTCACGTTTTGCGGTATTTCTGGTGTAGGGTGAGGCAATCGGCCGTGCGGTGACCGCCGCCGGCCGGAGGGGAGTTACATGGCCGATAAACATCCAGTATCGCCGCTCGCGCCCAAATCGACGCCCACCTTGCCACGAATCGCGGGCGTCAAGCTCGCCGCCGCGGCGTCGGGCGTGCGCTATCAGGGACGCGACGATGTCATGCTGGCCCTCCTGCCGTCAGGCGCGACCATCGCGGGCGTACTGACACGGTCCAAGACGTCATCGGCGCCGGTCGACTGGTGCAAGAAGAACCTGCCGCGCGGCAAGGCGCGGGCGATCATCGTCAATGCCGGCAACGCCAATGCCTTCACCGGCAAGCTGGGTGACAAGGCAGTCGAGGAAAGCACGCGCGCGGTGGCGCAGGCGCTGGGCTGTCCGCGCAACGAGGTCTTCATGGCCTCGACCGGCGTGATCGGCCAGCCGCTCGACTGGGAGAAGATCGCGGCCGCCGTGCCGGCCATGATCAAGGCCGCGCGCGAGGACAGTTGGGCCGCGGCGTCCGCCGCGATCATGACCACGGACACCTTTCCCAAGCTTGCGACGCGCCAGGCCAAGATCGGCGAGCGCACGGTGACCTTGAACGGTTTCCTCAAGGGCTCGGGCATGATCGCGCCCGACATGGCGACCATGCTGGGCTTCGTCTTCACCGATGCCAAGGTTCCGGGGCCAGTGCTGCAGAAGCTGCTGGCCGACGCGGCCGACAAGTCGCTGAACTGCGTCACCGTCGACGGCGACACGTCGACGAGCGACACGCTGCTGCTCGCCGCCACCGGCTCGGCGCGCCATGCGCCGATCGAGGAGTCCGACGATCCCGTGCTCGTCGATTTCAAGCGCGCGCTCGACGAGCTCTTGATCGAGCTGGCGCAACTCCTGGCACGCGACGGCGAAGGTGCGACCAAGTTCGTCACCATCAACGTGGGGGGCGCCTCGTCGAACGGCGCCGCGCGCAAGATCGGGCTCGCCGTCGCCAATTCCCCGCTGGTCAAGACGGCGATCGCGGGCGAGGACGCCAACTGGGGCCGCATCGTCATGGCCGTCGGCAAGTCGGGCGAGCGCGCCGATCGTGACAAGCTCAAGATCTCGATCGGTGGCGTGAAGATCACCGACGGCGGCCAGGTCGTGCCGAACTACGACGAGGCGCCGGTCGCCAAGCATATCAAGGGCACCGACATCGTGATCGACATCGACCTCGGCATTGGCCGTGGCCGCTCGACCGTATGGACCTGCGACCTGACGCACGGCTACATCGACATCAACGGCAGCTACCGCTCTTGAGAAAGCGCTCGTGAGCGCGAGGGCTTTCGAGGACGAATGCCCGGGCGGCCCGCCGCCGCTCGGCGACCGGCCGCTCGTGCTGGTGGCGGCGGTGGCGCTGGTCGACGTGGACGGCCGCGTGCTGATCGCGCAACGTCCGCCGGGCAAGTCTATGGCGGGGTTATGGGAGTTTCCCGGCGGCAAGGTCGATGCGGGCGAGACGCCCGAGCAGGCGCTGGTGCGCGAGCTGGCCGAGGAGCTCGGCATCGAGACGGCGACGAGTTGCCTCGCGCCCATCGCCTTCGCCAGCCACGGCTACGAGAAGTTCCATCTGCTGATGCCGGTCTTCGCCTGCCGCAAATGGGCGGGCACGCCGCAGCCGCGCGAAGGCCAGGTCCTGAAGTGGGTCGCGCCCAGGGAACTCGCGCGCTACCCGATGCCGCCGGCCGATGTGCCGCTGGTCGGGCTGCTGCGCGACCTTCTTTAGGGAGGCGGCAGCGGCGTGCCGTCGCGCCAGCCGGTGAGACGGCGGAAGATGGAGGCCTGCGCGGTCGCCGCCAGCGCCGCGCCGAGATAGGACAGGAAGATCCCGACGGTCCAGCTCACGATGTCGGCGGCGGTGGCAGCGCCGAACAGTCCGAGCACCAGGCCCTGCGCGAACGTCATGGCCAGCAGCGTGGCGATTCCCGAACCGAGGAAGATCAAGAACAGGACGCCGATGATCGTCCAGGTGCTGCCGCGGCTGTAGGCCCAGGAAAGGCGCGGCGAGAAGGACACGTCGACCGCGGTGCCGGCAAGGCCGAAGCTCACGCGCAAGGCCAGCAGGGCCGAGACGGCGAAGCCCGTGCCGAGTGGCGCCGCCATCGCTTCGCGCCGGGCCGTCTCGGGATCGGCCGGCAGACCGCCGAACGGCGAGGGATGGAAGTCGCCCACGACCAGCACGAAGGCTGCGACCAGCAGGAAGGTGATGCCGCCGATGCGCAGGAAGTGGCCGAGGAAGGCCGTTTCGCGCGCCGACCAGCCGAGCGTCGGCACGGTGCCCGGAGCGTTCGGCCCCAGCAGCACGATGCGCATCCAGGCGACCATGAACATGATCGTCGGCAACACATCGAGCGCCTTCTCGATCAGGCCCGACAGCGGCGTCTCGTCCATCAGCACCGCGCCGCCGACGCGGATCAGCAGCGACAGCACCCAGGGCACTGTGACGACGTGAAAGAAAAGCCTGAAATGGTTGAACGTGAAGCCGAAGCTCTGGGTCATCAGCTCGGCGAAGGAGACTTTACCGGCCGGCACGCGTCAGCTCCGTCCCGCCTTGTCGCCGGCGCTGATCTCCTGCGTGCCGAGCGCGTCGGCGAGGCGGCGGCTCGCTGTCCCGGGCTTCAGCGGCTTGGGCTGCGAAGCGTGTGGCGACCAGCCGTGCAGGAACAACACCTCGAAGCTTGCGACGATGCGGCCCGCGGGGCCCGCGAAGCGTTCCGAATAGATTTCCGCCGCCCGCAGGAGAGTGGCGCGCCGGCTGAAAGCGCGGCGGCGTTCGGCGACCAGATTGCCTTCGCCCATGGCGCCGAGTTCGCGCATCAAAGCAAGCGCGTCGCCGTACTCGACGTCGATGGTCTCGCTGTCGGCGACCGGCAGCGCGAAGCCTGCGCGCTGCAGCAGGCCCGCCGCATCGCGCAAATCGGCGAAAGGCGAGACTCGCGGGCTCAACCCGCCTTCGATCTCGCTTTCCGCTGCGGCCAGCGCCTGACGGAGCTGCCACAGGGTACCGCCGCCCAGCAGGGCTCCGAGGAAGAGGCCGTCGGGCCTGAGGATGCGCGCGATCTGGATCAGCGTGCCCGGCAGATCGTTGACCCAATGCAGGTTCATGGCGCTCAACACGAGGTCGAAGCTCCGGGGCGCGAAAGGAAGCGCCTCCTCATCGGCCACGATCGCGGGCCCCCGCGCGCGGCGCGCGAAAGCCGGGCTCAAGTCGCTGCGGACCAGCCGGTCGACGTTGCCGGTCCCGGCCAGCGCCGCCGCGACTTCGTCGCCATGGCAGCCGAGATCGAGGCCGAGCGAAAAGCGCCGCCGCACGTCGCCGAGCCGTTCAGCGAGCCGGGCCGCGATCTCGCGCTTCAGGAAGGAGAATTCGTTCCATGTTCGCGCCGCCCGCGCGCGTCGCTGGCGCAGCGTGGACCGATCGAAGACCAGCAATGGATCGGGCGGGCTCACGCTTCTTATGTAGGGTGAAAGGCCGACGACGGATAGGGGGCGTTCAGCCCGCGATCGGCGCGCCGAGCAGGCGGTCGATGGCTTCCTTGAGCAGGTCTTCGCGCACCGGCTTCCCCAGCACGGCCGAGTGCTCCATCGATGCGGTACGCGCCCGGAAAGCCTGATCGTCTGCGTGGGCGGTGCAGAATACGATCGGCGGGCGGCCCTCCCGGCGGATGCGTTCGGCGGCGCGCACGCCGTCGCCGGAAGCCGCCAGGCGCACGTCCATCAGCACGATGTCAGGGCGATGTTCGGCCGCTGCGGCCACCGCCGCATCCTCGGTCGCGACGGTCGCACAGACGACATAGCCCAGCCGTGACGCCATGGCTTGCAGATGCCAGGCGATGATGGCCTCGTCTTCGACGATGAGGACGGATCGGCTCATGTCCGGTCGAGAACGATGGACCGCGGCAGGCGTACGCGGAACGTAGTGCCGTTCTCGTAGGTGAAATCGATCGTGGCGCCGATCTGCTGCGCCAGCATGCGGATCAGGTTCATGCCCATCGAGCCCCGTTCCGGCGGCGGTGCGGCCGCGACGCCGATGCCGTCGTCCGCGATCGTCACCTCGGGCCCGGACGAGGTGGCCTCGAGCGAGATCCGAACGGTGCCGCTCCGGCCGTTGGGGAAGGCGTGCTTGAAGACGTTGCTCAAGGCCTCGCTCAGCAGGAGGACCAGCGGATTGGCGACGTCGAAGTCGATCCACACGATGTCGGCCGGCAGAGAGAAGGCCGCGACGATGTCCTTGCGTCCGTAGATGCGGGCCAGGTCCTCGGCCAGTACCTTCAGATAGTCGCCGAGATCGAGGGCGGCGACATCGGGGGCGCGGTGAAGCTGGTTGTGCACCCGGCCCATTGCCTCGATGCGCGACGCGCTGTCCTGGAAATAGGGCTTCAGCTCGGCCGAGGCCGTGTCGCTCTGCATCGCCAGAAGGGCGGTGACCACCTGCAGGTTGTTCTTCACGCGGTGATGGACCTCGCGCAGCAGGACTTCCTTCGCCTCGATCGCCGTCTTCAGCTCGGCATTGGATTTCTCGAGCTCGCGCGTCCTGTCCTGCACCCGCTCCTCGAGCACGGCGTTGAGCGAACGGACCTCTTCCTCGGCGCGCCGCCGGCTCGTCACTTCATGGCCGAGATTGACGACGACCGACTGCAGCTCGGCCGTGCTCGGCACGGCAAGGGCCTGGGGCATGATGCGCCAGACGATGACGCCTGTTGCGATGGAGGCGATGGCGGTGATCGCCTTCACTCCGCCATCGACCCAGTAGATCGGATGCCAGAGCACGACGATGCCCAGCACATGCGTCGTGCCGCACGCCAGGATGAAGATGCCGAAGAGGAGGGCGATCGGCCGGAACATCACGTCGGGCCGCTTGATCACGAAGTAGATCAGCGCGAATGGGATCGTGTAGTACGAGATGGCGATGATGGCGTCCGAGATGATGTGCAGCGACATCAGGTCGGGGCGCCACAGGAAGCAGTGGCCGTGAGGCATGAAGTCTTCCGACGAGAAGATGTTCAGCAGATTCACGACCCCGTTCCCCCCAAGTCTTGTTTGACGCAAAGGCTAAGCGAGGCCTCCAGACCTGTCCATGAAGGCGACTCTCGCCCTCTTGCCGGCGCAATTCGCGCGCCAAATGCGCGGAATGCGGCTGGGGGCTATTTGCAGTGCGTCAGGAAAGTGGCTGCTCGACGCCGTGCTGCCGCCGCTCTGCGTCGGCTGCGGCGAGATTGTCGGCACGCCGGGCACGCTCTGCGCCGCCTGTTGGCCCGACTACACCTTCATCGCCGAGCCGCACTGCGCCTGCTGCGGCACGCCCTTCACTGCCGACCTCGGGCCGGAGGCGTTCTGCGTCGCCTGCCTGTCGCGCCGGCCTCGCTTTCGCCGGGCGCGGGCGGCTCTGGCCTACGATGCGCGGAGCCGCCGCCTGGTGCTGCCGTTCAAGCATGGCGACCGCACCGATCTTGGCCGCACCTGCGGAGTGTGGATGGCGCGGGCCGGCGCCGAGCTGCTGGCCGAGGCCGACCTGATCGCGCCGGTGCCGCTGCATTGGCGGCGTCTGCTGACCCGTCGATACAATCAGGCCCTGCTGCTCGCTCGTGCGGCGGCCAAGGCCACCCCGGGACGGCTGGCGCCCGACCTGCTGCTGCGTCGCCGCTGGACCGGCTCGCAGGCCGGACTGAAGGCGAGGGAGCGTCGCGGCAATGTCCGCCACGCTTTCGAGATCCATCCGCGCTGGGCGGTCGAGGTGCGCGATAAGGCCGTGCTTCTGGTCGACGACGTGCTTACCACTGGCGCCACCGTCGAGGCCTGCACCGGGGCTTTACTTCGGGCTGGCGCCGCCCATGTCGATGTCCTGACGCTGGCGCGGGTCATTCGGCCGGCGCTATAGTCGGGACAAGGAGTTTCCCATGGCCAAGATCGAGATCTACACCTCGCCGTGGTGCGGCTACTGCGCCCGCGCCAAGGCCCTGCTTGAAAAGAAGGGTGCCGCCTACGAGGAGATGGACGTTATGGAGGATGTCGCCAAGCGCAGCGAGATGCGCACGCGCTCCAACCGCACGACGGTGCCGCAGATATTCATTAACGGCCAGCATATCGGCGGTTCCGACGAGCTGCATGCGCTGGACAGCGCGGGCAAGCTCGATCCGCTGCTCGCTCAGCCGGGCTGATCCGATGACCAGCTTCAAGGCCGGCCTCATCCAGACCAACGTCAGCAACGACATGGCCGAGAACGTGGCTTTCGTGCGCGAGCAGACGCGTCTCGCCCGCGATCAGGGCGCCGACTTCATCATGACGCCCGAGAACACCGGGCTGATCGGCGCCAACCGCACCGAGACCTTGGCGAAGGCGCAGACGGAGGAAACGCACGGCATGCTGGCCGCCTGCCGCGCCGCCGCGCGCGAGACCGGCGCCTGGTTCCTGCTCGGCTCGATCCATGTGCGGGTGCCGGGCGAGGAGCAGATCCGCAATCGCTCGTATCTGATCGACGCCGGCGGCGGCATCGTCGCGAGCTACGACAAGATCCACATGTTCGATGTCCAGCTCGAAGGCGGCGAAAGCTATCGCGAGTCCTCGACCTTCAAGCCAGGCGAGAAGGCGGTTCTGGCCGAAACGCCATGGGGCGTGCTGGGCATGACCATCTGCTACGATCTGCGCTTTCCCTATCTCTACCGCGAGCTGGCGCATGCCGGCGCCACGATGCTGTCGATTCCTTCGTCGTTCACCGTGCCGACGGGCAAGGCGCACTGGCACACTCTGATGCGCGCCCGCGCGATCGAGACCGGCTGTTTCGTCTTCGCGCCGGCCCAGGTCGGCACGCACAAGGGCTCCAACCGCAAGACCTATGGCCATTCGGTTGCCATAGCGCCGTGGGGCGAGGTGCTGGCCGATGCCGGGGCTGAGAAGGCGGGCGTGGTGCTCGCCGACATCGACCTCGCCAAGGTCGCCGAGGCCCGCAAGATGGTGCCCTCGCTGCAGCACGACCGGCAGTACGCAGCGCCTGTCCTGCACAAGGCCGCTGTCGCGAAAGCGGCCGAATAGCGCGCTAGAGTTTTCTCGCCGCGATCCGCTGGACCATGGCCATCGTCGGATCGCTGACGAGGCGTGCTTCGTAGGCCGTCACCGAGAACGCGCCGCGCACGAGTTCCAACAGCTCGCCGTCCTTCAAGAGATACTCTGGCCGGCTTGGCCGGCCGAAGCGCTCATTGCCTTCCATGAACGTCTCGTAGAGCAGCACGCCGCCCGGCTCGATGGACGCGAGCAGGTCGGGCATCAGCGGACGATGCAGGTACTTGGTGACGACGGCCGCACCGAACCGTCGGCCGGTAAGCGGCCAGGGGCTGCCATTCTCGAGGTCGGCCTGAACCCGCTCGATATTGGCCGTGTCGGGCAAGCGGCTGAGATCAATGTCGACGGCCGTCACCTTGTGACCGCGGCCCGCGAAGAAAAGGGCGTTGCGGCCGGCGCCCGTCGCGAGGTCGAGAACAGTCGCACCCGAAGGCACCAAGCCGGCCCATTGCACGATCCAAGGAGAAGGTGCGGCCCCTCTTGCATCGGTCACGATCACACCCCATCATTCTGGCACTCCCTTTCCGGGAGTGCCAAACAGCCGGATTTTCTCAGTATTTCATGATCCTATACCGACTGCGCTGCTCCAAGGGCCACGAGTTCGAGAGCTGGTTCAAGGACAGCAAGACCTACGAACGCCAGGAGAAGAAGTCCCTGATCGGCTGCGCCCTGTGCGGCGACGCCAAGGTGACGCGCGCGCTGATGGCGCCACGGCTGGGCACCAAGGGCAACAAGAAGGCCGAGGTCGCAACGCAAGTCCCGGCGCCCGTGCCGGCGACTCCGACGCCCGAGCAACAGCAAGCCGAGCAGAAGATGGCGGCGCTTGCCAGGCACATGCCTACGGAACTCCGCGAAGCGCTGCTCAAGGTACGGGCCGAAGTCGAGAAGAACTGCGAGCATGTCGGCGAAAAGTTCGCCGAGGAAGCGCGCAAGATCCACTACGGCGAGAGCGACAAGCGCGGCATCTACGGCGAAACGACCGACGAGGAAGCCGAGGCGCTCGCCGAGGAAGGCATCGAGTTCGGTCGCTTGCCCTGGATCCCGCGCGGGAACTAAGCGCGTTCATGCGCGCTGCTTCGCCTCTTTCAGGTTCAGGAGATTGCCGAACAGGATCAGCGCGGCGCCGAGCGCCGTGAAGAGATCGACGCGTTCGGCATAGACCAGCCAGCCGAGCACGGCGGCAAGCGGCACGCGGAGGAAATCCATCGGCACTACGGTCGTGGCATCGGCGTGCATGAGCGCGCGTGTCATGCAGTAGTGCGAGTAGGTGCCGACGAAGGCGATCACCATCACCCACATCCAGGCGTGCGGCGTCGGCCACTGCCAGACATAGAGCGCAGGGACGAAGCCTATCACGGACTGGATGGCCATCATCCAGAAGATGATGACGGTGGGGCTGTCGTCGCGCGTCATCATCTTCACCATGATCACCGAGATCGCAAAGCCCAGCGCCGCGCCCACCGCGATGAGCTGGCCTGCGCTCACCGTCCCGGCGAAAGGCCGCACGATGATCAGCACGCCTATGAGGCCGAGCGCCACGGCCAGGCTCTTCCAGAGGCCCACCCTTTCGCCGAGGAAGGTCGCGGCCATCAGCGCCGTCCAGATCGGCATGGTGAATTCGAGCGAGATCACCTGGGCGATCGGGATGAGGGTGAGCGCCATCAGCCAGCTGAACTGAGCGCCATAGTGCGCGACGTTGCGCAGGAGGTGCCGCCAGGGATGCGGCGTGCGCATGGCACGAAGCCCGCCGGCGCGATGGATCAGCGGCGAGAGCATGACCAGTCCGATCACCGAGCGCAGCATCATGACCTGGAAGACATTCAGCTCGCGCGTCGCCTCGCGGCCGGCGACGGCCATGACGAGCAGGCAGCCGAGCCAGCCAGCCATCCAGAAGGCCGCTTTGACGAACGGTGAGAGCACGGCGGAGCTTCTTAAGGGGCTTTTGTTCCGTACAGCATGTAGTTCACGTCGAGGTCGCCCTTGCTGAGCGACCAGTCGCGGCTGAGGGGACTGTACACCACGCCCACGATCTCCTGGGCCGTGATCCCTCCGCCGCCGAGGCCGCGCACGACTTCCGAGGGCTTCAGGAATTTCCGCCAATCGTGCGTGCCGCGCGGCAGCCAGCGCAGCACATACTCGGCGCCGGCGATCGCGAGCGCCCACGCCTTGAGCGTGCGGTTCAGCGTCGAGACGAAGATCAGGCCGCCCGGATTCACGAGCCGTCCGCAGGAGCGCAGGAAGAGGTCGACGTCGGCGACATGCTCGACGACCTCAAGCGCCAGCACGATGTCGAACCGCTGCCCGGCTTCGACCAGCGCTTCGGCCGCGGCGGCTCGATACTCGATCTCGAGTTCCTGACCGGCCGCATGGTGGCCGGCGACGGCGATGTTGCGGTCGGAGGCGTCGATCCCGGTCACCCGGGCGCCGAGCCGTGCCATGGGCTCGCAGAGAAGGCCGCCGCCGCAGCCGATATCGAGCAGCGACAGGTCCTGGAGCGGCGTCCCGCCCAGGGCGTCGCGCCGCCAATGGTCGGCGGCCCGGTCGCGGATATAGCCCACGCGAACGGGGTTCAGTCGGTGAAGGGGCGCGAACTTGCCGGCGGGGTCCCACCATTCCTCCGCGATCCGCGAGAAGCGCTCGACCTCGGCCGGATCGACGGTGCTATGCGCAGTTTCGGCCATACCTGACCCTTGACCCTCATGGTGCCCCCGGTGTCTATACCCCGCTTTCGAGAAGGTCCATGGCGCGCATCGTTCTGAAATTCGGCGGCACTTCGGTTGGCGACACCGATCGCATCAAGAATGTCGCCCGCAAGGTGAAGGCCGAGACCGAGCGCGGCAACGAGGTCGCGGTCGTCGTCTCCGCCATGTCCGGCGCCACCAACCAGCTCGTGAAGTGGGTGAACGAGATCTCGCCGCTGCATGATCCCCGCGAGTACGACGTGGTGGTGGCGACGGGCGAGCAGGTGACCATCGGCCTGCTGGCCATGGCGCTCCAGCAGGAGGGCGTGAAGTCGCGTTCCTGGGTATCGTGGCAGATGCCGATCAAGACCGACTCCGCCCATGCCAAGGCTCGCATTCTCGAGATCGACACGACCGACATGTCGAAGTCGATGGCTGCCGGCGAGGTGCCGATCGTGCCGGGCTTCCAGGGCGTGTCGCCCGAGGGCCGCATCACGACGCTCGGCCGCGGCGGCTCCGACACCTCGGCGGTGGCGCTGGCGGCCGCGCTCAAGGCCGACCGCTGCGACATCTACACGGACGTCGACGGCGTCTACACGACCGATCCGAGAATCGACGAGAAGGCGCGCAAGATCGATCGCGTGACCTACGAGGAAATGCTCGAGATGGCCTCGCAGGGCTCGAAGGTGCTGCAGACGCGGTCCGTCGAGCTCGCGATGAACCATCATGTGCGCGTGCAGGTGCTGTCGTCGTTCGACGCAGCCTTGGGCAGCGACCTGCCGGGCACGCTTGTTGTGGATGAGGACGAGATCATGGCGCAGGGACTTGAGAAATCGGTCGTGAGCGGCATCGCTGCGGCCCGGGACGAGGCCAAGATCACCGTGACCCGCGTGGCCGATCGGCCGGGCGTGGCAGCGGCGATCTTCGGGCCGCTGGCGGAAGCCAACATCAACGTCGACATGATCGTGCAGAACGTCTCGCTCGACGGCAGCTCGACGGACATCACCTTCACCGTGCCCCGCGCCGACCTCGCGCGCGCCGTGCAGCGGCTGGAGCAGGCCAAGGCCGACCTCAAGTTCTCCGAGGTGAAGTCCGACACGAACGTCGCCAAGATCTCGGTGATCGGCGTCGGCATGCGCAGCCACGCGGGAGTGGCGTTGAAGATGTTCGAGACCCTCGCGGGCAAGGGCATAAACATCCAGGTGATCTCGACCTCCGAGATCAAGATCAGCGTGCTGGTGGCGGCCGAATACACCGAGCTCGCGGTCCGAGCCTTACACACGGCTTACGAACTGGATGCTTAAGCGCATCCATACGCGCTGGCGGGCGGCAGCGCCTTCTGAGGCGCGAGAGCCCGCGTGGTTCAGAAAGGGCATAGGCTTCGAGCCGTATAAGGTTCCCTCATGCGCGCACGAATAAGCCGGTAGGCTTTTCGGCGCGGGACTTGCTATAAGCGGCTCATGCACGCCGCGCGCATCCTTATGGCCCGCCAAAACGCCCGATTTCCGGGCGCGGCGTGGCGCGTTTGCGCCTGCATCATCGACCGTAGCTTCGTCGTCATCCGACTCAAGCATCTAGCGGTCTGACCATGGAGAGAGGGACTCCCCTGGCCGGACCGCGAATGCTCCTCAAGCGGCTCCGGGACACGATGGCGCGTGGCGGCTCCCCTGAGGAGACGCTGGCCGAGGTCGTGCGCCTGGTCGCCAACGAGATGATCGCCGAAGTGTGCTCGATCTATCTCCTGCGCGCGGGCGAGGTGCTGGAGCTGTTCGCCACGCAAGGCCTCAATCCCGATGCGGTGCATCGCACCCGCCTCAGGGTCGGCGAGGGCCTGGTCGGCGACATCGCCGCCCACGGTCGGCCGCTGGCGCTCGACGACGCTCAGAGCCATCCGCAATTCGCCTACCGGCCCGAGACGGGTGAGGAGATCTATCATTCGCTTGCGGGTGTGCCGATCGTGCGCGCGGGCCGCGTGCTGGGCGTGCTGGTCGTGCAGAACCGTACCCAGCGCGTCTACGACGAGGAAGAGATCGAGACGCTGCAGACCATCGCCATGGTGCTGGCCGAGATGGTGGCGGCGCGACACATCGTCAGCCCCAACGAGGTCGAGCAGGTCGACGGGCTGGGTCTTTTGCCGCTCAAGATCGACGGCGTGCAGCTGACCCCCGGCATCGCCATCGGCCGCGCCGTGCTGCACGAGCCGCGCATCGTTATTCAGCGCGTGGTCGCCGAGGATGTCTCCGCCGAGCGCGCGCGCTTCGACGAGGCGTTGGGCGCCGTCCGCGACGACGTCGACCGCCTGCTCGAGGCGGAGGACATGCAGTCGGGTGAGCAGCGCGAGATTCTCGAGACCTTTCGCATGTTCGCCGACGATCGCGGCTGGATGGAGCGCGTGCGCGA
>DATJWN010000125.1:0-14849 GCA_035501235.1 Reyranella sp. | reverse complement strand
CGTGCGCGCCGTGACGCCGGGCACCTTCGTCCTGCCCGCGGCCAACATCTCCGACATGTACGCCCCGCGCATCTACGCGCGGACCGGCATGGGCAAGGTCGTGGTCGCTCCGAAGTAACATGCTCCGTCGCGCCACCCTCTCCTACCTCCTGCTCGCCGTCGCCCTGCTGGCGACGACGGCGCTGGCGCTCGACCGCCTCTTCCCGCCCAACCTGGCGCGCTATCAGAATCGTTCGACGGAAGTCGTCGACGCCAACGGCCGGCTGCTGCGCGCCTTCACGACGGCGGATGGCGAATGGCGGCTCAGGACGGGGCCTGACGATGTCGATCCGCTCTATCTCAAGCTGCTGAAAGCCTACGAGGACAATCGCTTCGACAGCCACATGGGCGTCGACCCCCTGGCCGTCGTGCGCGCCGCCGGCCAGTGGGCCGTCCACGGGCGCATCGTGTCGGGAGCCTCGACCCTCACGATGCAGGTCGTGCGCCTGCTCGAGCCGCACCCGCGCACCTTCACCTACAAGGTGATCGAGGCGGCGCGCGCGTTGCAGCTCGAATGGCACTATTCCAAGCGCGAGATCCTCTCGATCTATCTCACGCTCGCGCCCATGGGCGGCAATCTCGAGGGCGTGCGCTCGGCCTCATTCGCCTATTTCGGCAAGGAGCCCAAGCAGCTGAGCGTCGCGGAAGCCGCCCTTCTCGTCGCCCTTCCCCAGTCGCCCGAACGGCGGCGGCCCGAGCGGCGGCCTCAGTCCGCCAGGATCGGCCGCGACCACGTTCTCGCACGGGCCTTGGACCTCGGCGTGCTCGACAAGCCGCTGTTCGATCTTGCCGTGACGCGCGCCGTGCCCACGCGACGCCTCGCGATGCCCATGCAGGCGCCGCATCTCGCAACCTGGCTCGCGGCCCAGTCGCCCGGCACGACGATCCCGACCACCATCCAGATGGAGCTGCAAAAGGCGCTGGCGCTGCTGGTGAACGACGAGCGCTCGCAGCTTGCCGACAAGCCGCAAATCGCCATGGTCGTGATCGACAATCGCTCCGGCAGTGTCGTCGCCTGGCTGGGCGGCGACGACTTTTTCGGCCGCGCCGGGCAGGTCGACCTCGTGCGCGCCAGCCGCTCGCCGGGCTCGGCGCTCAAGCCCCTGATCTACGCGCTCGCCTTCGAGGACCGCATCCTGCATCCCGAATCGCTGGTCGAGGACGTGCCGGTGCGCTTCCGCGAATGGCTGCCGCGCAACTTCGACCACGGCCACCAGGGAGCGATCACCGTGCGCCGCGCGCTGCAGCAGTCGCTGAACGTACCCGCCGTGCTGGCGCTGGAGCGGGTCGGGCCCAAGCGATTCCTGTCGACCCTGCGCACCGCCGGCGCAGCACCCGGACTGCCGGTCGGCGATCCCGGCGATACGCTCGGGATGGCGCTCGGCAGCGCGACGGTCTCCCCGCTCGAACTCGGCGGCCTCTATTCGGGCCTCGCCAATGGCGGCCTGTTCGCACCGCCGATCGTGCGCCGCGATGCGCCCAAGCCTAAGCCCGTGCGTCTCGTCGGTCCGACGGCGGCCTGGTACGTGGCGGATATCCTGGCCGACGGCCCCCTGCCCGACGGCTTCGCCGCGCTGCCGCCTCCGTTGCGCGAGCGGCGCATCGCCTACAAGACCGGCACCTCGGCCGGCTTTCGCGACGCCTGGGCGGCCGCCTACACGAACAACTGGACGGTCGTGGTCTGGGTCGGCCATGCCGACGGCACGTCGCGACCGGGGCAGATCGGCCGCACCGCCGCCCTGCCCATCGCCTTCAAGGCCTTCAGCCGGCTGCCGGCCGAGGACAATCGCACGACACCGCCTCCGCCCGACGTGATCCGCGCGGCCTCCTGGCAGGATCTGCCGCCACGCATGCGCAAGCTCGTGCCGGCGGCGCAGGTGAGCGGCGGCCCGCGCATTGCCTACCCCGCTCCCGATTCGCGCATCGAGCTCGGCCCGCATGAGGCCGTGCCGCTCGCCGCCAATGGCGGCAGCGGCGCCCTGCATTGGCTGGTCGATGGACGACCGGTCGACGGCCAGTGGAAGCCCAACGGGACGGGCGAGATGCGTGTCGCTGTGGTCGACGCGCAGGGCCGATCTAGCGCCGTGACCGTCCAGATCGTCAGGCGGCCATGACCGCCAACGCAACCGAGGCCAGCAGCAGGATCGCAAACGCAACGTTGATGATCCTGCTGGTGCGGGGGTCACGGAAGTAGCGCGTCAGCAGTGCGCCCATCTGCAGCCACAGGATATTGACTGCCGCGATCACCACCACCAGCACGACGATCTTGGTCATCGCATCGACGGCGATGCGCTCGTGCACCAGCACGAAGCCCGAGAATAGCGCCGCCATGGCCGCGTAGCCCTTGGGATTGACCAGCGACAGCATCACGCCGGCCACGAAAGACGGCGGCTTGCCCTGCCCCGTTCCTTCACCAAGTGGCGGCGCGGTGGCAATCCGCCAGGCGAGGTAGATGAAGTAGAGCGCAGCGGCGACGGTCACGACCGGCGTCGCGCCCGGCACCGCCAGCACCATGCCGACCAGGCCCGCCGCGACCACCGCCATCACGACGACCATGCCCAGCAGCAGGCCGATGAAATAGGCCATGACGCGGCGCGCGCCGAACGCCGCGCCTGCCGCCGCGAGGCTGAGCGTATTGGGCCCGGGGCTGCCCGCGAGGGCAATCCCGGCCATCACGAATCCGGGCAAGGCGTCCATGGCAGCGATATGGCGCTCCTGCGGCCAGCCGTCTTGAACGTTTGTGCGGGCTTAAGCCGCCTTGGCCTTCAACGCCTGAGCCACCTTCGAGGCAGGCTCGCGACCGAGCTCGCGGCAGATCTCGCGGCCGGCCGCGGCGATTGCGTCGAGACTCACGCCGTGCTCGATGCCGAGGCCGTTCAGCAGGTAGATCACGTCCTCGGTGCCGACATTGCCCGAGGCGCCCTTGGCGTAGGGGCAGCCGCCCAACCCTGCGACGGCCGTATCGAACACGGCAATGCCACGCTCCATCACCGCCATGATGTTGGCGAGCGACTGGCCGTAAGTGTCGTGGAAATGCGCCGCCATCTTCTCGCGCGGGATCTTCTCGGCCACGGCATCGATCATCGCCACGCATTCCGCGGGCGTGCCGACGCCGATCGTGTCACCGAGCGAGACCTCGTAGCAGCCCATCTTGAAGAGCCGTTCCGACACTTCGGCCACCTTGGCCGGCGCGACCTTGCCGTCATAGGGACAGGCGATCACGGTCGAGACGTAGCCGCGCACCTTCATGCCGTGCTTTTGCGCCGCTTCCATCACCGGCGCGAAGCGCTCGAAGCTCTCGTCGATCGAGCAGTTGGTGTTCTTGCGGCAGAAAGCTTCGGAAGCCGCGGTGAAGACCGCGATCTCCCCGCAGTGCGCCTCGACGGCGCCGTTCATGCCCTGCTTGTTGGGCACCAGTACGGGATAGGAGACGCCCGGCTTGCGCGCGATCTCGGCCATTACGCGGTCGGTATTGGCCATTTGTGGCACCCATTTGGGCGACACGAAGCTGCCGGCCTCGACGGCGCTGTGGCCAGCAGCGGAGAGCGCGTCGATCAGCTTGACCTTGGCTTCAACAGAAACAGGCTTGGCCTCGTTCTGCAGGCCATCGCGCGGACCGACTTCAACCAGCCGGACTTTCCTGGGGTATTGCATGCCGCATTCTACGCCAACCGCTCGACCACGAGGTAGATGCCGAGCAGCAACAGGCCCCCGAAGAACACCCTGCGGAATGTGGCGGCGGCGATGCGCTGGCGCAGCCACGTGCCGGCCTGCATGCCGAGCAAGGCGGGTATGAGCGCCAGCAGCGATAACCAGACCGAGCCCGAATGCCAGGCACCGACCCGCCAGAGGCCGATCGCGAGTGCCACTGTCGATACTGCGAAGGAAAGGCCGAGCGCCTGAATGAGGTCGTCGCGCTCGAGGCCGATCGCCTGCAGATAAGGCACCGCCGGAATCGTGAACACGCCGGTCGCGCCCGTGACCACGCCCGTCGCGGCGCCGATCACCGGCGCCAGCCATGTCTCGCGCCGGCCCGGCACCGACATCTTGAAGCCCACCAGCCCGACCACGGCATAGGCCGCGAGCGCAACGCCCAAGGCGATGCTCGCGGTGCCGGCCTGGTCGCCCGCGAGGATGCCGATGCCGGCGATGGTGCCCATGAACACCCCCAGCATCATCAGCCACAGCCGCCTCGCCAGGGCGCCGAAGCTCGGGCCGGCAAGAAGCTGCCAGACATTCGTCACCAGCGAGGGGATCACCAGCAGCGCCGCGGCCTCGGCGGGCGGCAGCACGATGGCCAGCAGGCCCATCGCCACCGTAGGCAGGCCCATGCCGATCACACCTTTCACCAGGCCCGCCAGCAGGAAAGTGGCGCCGATCAGGATCCACGAGGTCATGACCGGAAAATGCGATCCGCCCCAGCCGGTCACAATGCGGAAGACGGTACGCTAGCCTTCGGCTTTCCCGAAGGCTATTTTGACCGCATGCGCTTCGACATCGTCGATCTGCGGCTGGTGCTGAACGTCGCCGATGCGGGCAACATCACTCAGGGCGCGGCCCGCAGCGGATTGGCGCTGGCCTCCGCGAGCGAGCGCATTCGCGACATGGAGCGCGAGCTGAGGGCGCCCCTCTTCGAGCGCCAGCGCCGCGGCGTGACGCCGACGGCGGCCGGCCTGGCGCTCGTCCACCATGCACGACTGGTGACGCAACAACTCGAGGCCATGCGCGGCGAACTGTCGGGCTTCGCCAAGGGCCTGCGGGGCCGCGTGCGCGTGCTCTCCAACACCGCGGCAACGCTGGAGTTCCTGCCGGCCCAGCTCGGCCCTTTCCTCGCGGCGCACCCGGCGCTCGATGTCGAGATCGAGGAGCGGCCGAGCCCTGAAATTGTGCGCGGCGTAGCGCGCGGCCAGGCTGAGCTGGGCATCGTTGCCGATGCCGTCGATGCCGCCGCCGAGCTCGAGACCTTCCCTTTCGCCGAGGATCGGCTGGTGCTGGTGACTCCGCTCCGTCATCCGCTGGCGAGCAAGCGCCGCCTCGCCTTCCGAGAGACACTGCCCCACGACTTTGTCGGCCTGCCGGCCGGTTCGGCGTTGCAGGAACATCTCGACGGCCATGCCACCCGCGCGGGGGGCGCTTTGCGCCTCCGGGTGCGTCTGCCGGGATTCGACGCCATTTGCCGTGTCGTCGAGAACGGCATCGGCATTGCCGTGGTCTCGAAAGTGGCGGCCGACCGTTGCCGGAAATCGATGAAGATCAGAATCGTACCGCTCTCCGATCCCTGGGCGCTTCGTCATCTCCGGCTGTGCGTGAAGTCGGAGCGGACGCTGCCGCCGCACGCCCGCGCGCTGCTCGATTTCCTCAGACGATCGTCGGCTTGAGCCGGCCGGCGCGGTGCAGGATCACGGCCACCGCCGCCAGCGCAAGAACCGTGAGCCCGATCAGCAGGGTCGCGACCGCGGTGATGGTCGGATTCACTTCCAGGATCAGCTCGTTGAACATCTTCTTCGGCACGGTGTCGTACTTGCCCGCGACGAAGGAAGTCACGATCACCTCGTCGAAGCTGCCGATGAAGGCGAAGATCCAGGCGGCGAAGACGCTGGGAGCGAGGTTCGGCAGCACGACCTTGCGGACCGTGTAGCTCCACGAGGCGCCAAGGCTCCAGGCCACCTGCTCGATGCGGAGATCGAAGGAGCGGATCGCCACGCCCAGCACCATCATGACCAGCGGCACGTTCAGGATCGTGTGCGCCATGACCAGGCCGAAGAACGTGCCCAGCAGGCCGATCTTGGCCAACCCGAGATAGAGCGCGATCGCCACGATGATCGCGGGCACGATCAACGGCGCCATGAAATTGCTCTCGGCCCAGTCGTTCCCCTTGAAGGCGCCGCGGCGCAGGCCGTAGGCCGCCAGCCCGCCCAGCAGCAGCGCCAGGATCGAGGAGATCACGGCCAGGATCGCCGAGGTCGTCATGGCCTCCATCCAGCGCGGATTGCCGAACAGCGTCTCGTACCAGCGCATCGAGAAGCCCGGCGGCGGGAAGGTGAGCGACTTGGCCGACGAAAAGGACATCGGCACCACGATCACGATCGGCACGGTGAGAAACACCAGCGCGAAGACACCGATGGTCGCCAGCAGCCGCCGTGTCCAGGGCGAGGAGGTCATCATGCCGTGGCCTTGCGGTCGAGCCGGCGATAGGCGCCGAAGATCAGGAGCGTCACGACCAGCAGGATCGTGGAGATCGCCGAGGCCTGCTCCCAGCGCGGGATCTGGTTGATCAGCGTGTCGAGCAGGTTCGAGATCATCGGCACCCTGCCGCCGCCCAGGATGGCGGGCGTCACGTAGAAGCCGAGGCAGAGGATGAAGACCAGCAGCGCGCCGGCGGCAAGCGCGGGGACGGTCAGCGGGAAGTAGATCTTCCAGAAGATCGTACGCGGCGAGGCGCCGAGGGAGGCCGCGGCCTGCATCAGCCGATCGTCGATCCGGATCATGGCCGCAAACAGCGGCAACACCAGGAACGGCAGCAGCACGTTGGCCATGCCGATGGTGACGCCGAGCTCGTTGTAGAGGAATGACACGGGCGCGTCGGTGAGCCCGGTCCATTGCAGGAATCGGTTCACCAGCCCACCATTGCCGAGCACCACGATCCAGGCATAGGTACGCACCAGGATCGAGACCCAGAAGGGCAGCACGACCAGCGCTATGGCGATCGTGCGGCCACGGCCGCTGAGGCCGCGCATCCAATGGGCAAGCGGATAGCCGATCGCCACGTTGGCGATGGTGGCAATCAGCGAGATCCGCATGGTGTTGCCCAGCACGCGGAGATAGACCGGCGCCTCGAACAGCGCCTGGTAATGCTCGAGCGTCGGGCCCTGCCCCTTGTGCCAGAAGGCAAGGCCCAGCATGTAGACGATGGGCGCGTCGAAGGCGACGACCATCACCACCAGGAGCGGTGCGATGAAGCCGAAGCCCTTTCCGCGCATCGTGTCCCTTCAGGCTCAGAGGTTGAGCTTGAAGGCTTCCCACTTCTTGTTCACGGCCTCGCCGTTCTTGACCCACCATTCGGCGTTCTCGAAATACTGGACCGCCTTGTTCTGCGTGGCCGACGGGAACTGCCAGAGCTTGTCCTTGGGCAGCAGCGCACTCAGCTGCGGGCTGGAACCGGTATAGGAGATCACCGTCGCGGCGACGGCCTGGTTCTCCGGCAGCGACATCTCGTGCATCAGCTTGTAGGCGGCCGCCCTGTCCTCGGGCTTGGAGCCCTTGACGATGCCGAAGTAGGAGAGATCGGCCTTGCCGCCGACGAAGCTCATGGCGAGCGCCGGTTCGTTGACGACGCGGCCCGACCAGCAGATCGCATACTGGACCTCGTTGTCCTTCAGGAGCTGCGGCGGCTGGGCGCCCGCCTTCCACCAGACCGAGACGTCCTTCTTGATCTCCTCGAGCTTCTTGAAGGCGAGATCGACGTCGAGGGGAAAGATCTTGTCGACCGGGACGCCAGCGGCCTGCACGCAGAAGGGCAGCAGGTAGTGCGGATAGTCGGGCAGGCAGCGCTTGCCCGGGAAGTTCTTGAGGTCGAAGAACTCGGTGAAGTTCTTCGGCTCCTTGGTGCCCTTGCGCCACGCCATGATGGTCGAGAAGTACTGGTAGCCGAAGCCGTACTCGTTCTTGGCCTCGGGGAACATCGGCGCGGGATCGATCGCCGCCCAGTCGAGCGGCTCGATCAGGCCGAGCTGCTTGGCCTGCACCATGACGCTCTGGCCGAGCTCGAACAGCACCGTGTCCTTCTGGCCACTCTCGACCAGCGCGCGCAGCTTGCCGAGCGAGCTCGGGCTCTCCCGGATCACGTTGATGCCGGCTTTCTTGCGCAGCGGCTCGATATAGCCCTTCTCGATCGAATCGCCGGAAAGCCCGCCCGATTCGATCATGCGGATTTCCTTCGACTGCGCGCGTGCCGAACCGACGATGCCGACGGCCGGCAGGCTCGCCGCCGCCTTCACGAATGTACGACGCTTCATTTCAGCCCCCTTCTTCCAGCGGCCAGATATCGGCCGCGTCCCATGAAACCTGAACGGACTCGCCCGCCGCATAGGCGCGGCCGACGAACGGCAGGGCGGCGACGACAGGCGTGCCCTCGCCACCCTCGAATGCCAGATGATAGCGCACCATCTGGCCGAGATAGATCGCCTCGACGATTTTCGCCGGCTTGCCGCCATTCAGGCCGGCGGGAGCGAGCTTGACCCTCTCGGGCCGCACCAGGCCGGTGCGGCCGTCCTCGAGGCCGACGAAGTTGGCGATGCCCAGAAACTCCGCGACGAAGCGGTTGGCGGGCTTGAGGTAGGCCTCGGCCGGCGAGGCGACCTGCTGGGTGCGTCCCCTGTCGAGCACCATGATGCGATCGGACAGCGAGAGCGCCTCTTCCTGATCGTGCGTGACCAGCAGCGTCGTGACGCCGAGCGTGCGCTGGAGCTGCTTCAGCTCGACCTGCAGCTCCTCGCGCAGCTTGCGGTCGAGCGCACCCAGCGGCTCGTCGAGCAGCAGGATGTCGGGCTTGAACACGATGGCGCGAGCGAGCGCCACGCGCTGCTGCTGGCCGCCGGAGAGCTGCGAGGGCCGACGATCCTGCAAACCGTCGAGCCGCACGAGCTTCAGCGCGTCGAGCGCCTGCGTGCGCGCCGCATGTCCGTTGACCTTGCGGACACCCAGGGGGAACAGCACGTTCTCCAGCGCCGTCATGTGCGGAAACAGCGCGTAGGACTGGAACACAAGGCCGATGTTGCGCGCCTGGGCGGGCTCGGCCGTGACGTCGCGACCGCCGATGAAGATGCGGCCCGCGGTCGGCTGGTTGAGACCCGCGATCAGCGAGAGCAGCGTCGTCTTGCCCGAGCCGCTCGGCCCCAGGATGGTGACGAACTCGCCCTGCCCGACCGCGAGATCGACATTGTCGGCCGCGGCCACGCTGCCGTAGCGCTTGCTGACGCCTTCGAGGCGGATGTCGCTCATTGCAACGTCGCCATGGCGCGATCGGCGGCGGCGAGCGTCTCGTCGACGATCGCATCATCATGCGCCGTCGAGAGGAAGAACTTCGAGTTCTGGTTGGTGCGGATGCCCTCCTCCTGCAGCGCCAGATGGAAGGCGAGCGCCTTGTCGCGATTGCAGGCCGAGGACTCTCGATAGTTGCGCGGCGGCGGGCCGTCAGTGAAGAATACCTGGAAGATCGCGGGCAGGCCGCCGACATGCACGGCCTGTCCGTGCTTCTTGGCGATCGATGCCAACCCCTGCATCAAGTGCGTGCCACGGCGTTCGAGGCCGCGATAGACCGCGCCATCGTCCGCCTCCAGCACATCGAGCGCCGCGAGCGCTGCCGCCATGCTCTGGACATTGCCGTTGTAGGTGCCGCCATGCATCACCCCGCGATCGAGCAGCGTGTCCATCACATCGCGCCGCCCGCCGACCATCGCCAGCGGGAAACCGGCGGCCACGGCCTTGGCGTAGACGGAGAGATCGGCGTTGACGCCGTAACGGCCCTGCGCGCCCTTGAGGCCGACGCGGAAGCCGGTGATCACCTCGTCGCAGATGAACATCGCGCCGTGCTTGCGGCAGAGATCGCGCGCGCCCTCGAGATAGCCGGGCTGCGGCGGCATGGGCCCGCCATTCACCATCACGGGCTCCATGATGATGGCCGCGATCTCATCCTTGTGGCGCTCGAAGGCCTGGGCGAGCAGGTCGAGATCGTTCCAGCCGCAGACCACCGTGTCGCCGAGCACGCTCTCCGGCATGCCGGGCGAGCCCGCGACCGGCACCGGCGCCTCGGCCGGCCCCGCCTCGTTCAGCGGCGGCCGCGTGCTGATGAAGGCCTGGTCGCTCCAGCCGTGATAGTGGCCCTCGAACTTCAGGATCTTCGTCCGGCCGGTGAAGGCGCGGGCGAGACGAAACGCCATGAGCACGGCCTCGGTGCCCGAGGTGGCGAAGCGAACGACCTCCGAGCTCGGCAGCAGGCGGCAGAGGCGCTCGCTGAGCTCGGTCTCGCGCGGGTGCTGGGCGGCATAGACTTGACCGTCGGCCAATGTCGCCGCCACGGCGTCGATTACCGGCTTCGGTGCATGTCCCAGGATCGCCGGCCCATTGCCCAGCACGTAGTCGATGTGGACGTTGCCGTCGATGTCGTAGAGCCGCGCGCCCTCGCCCCTTTCGAAGAACAGCGGCACAGGCGCGCTGGCGTAGCGCACATTGCTGCTGACCCCGCCCGCCAGATGCTTCTTCGTCCGTTCGTAGAGCGCGATCGACTTCGCGTAGCTGCGCATGGCCCCCATCCAGCAAAAACAATGCCTAGCCCCGCCGAGTTCGTCCATACTGGAGGGGTCATCGCGAGGGGAACGATCACCATGGCCCAGCAGCTCAGCAATCAACGCATCGCCTGGTTCAACGGCAAGTTCATGCCGGAGAACCAGGTCATGATCCCGTTCCGTGACCGCAGCTGGAAGTATGGCGACGGCGCCTTCGACATGACGCGCACCTTCGAGGGCCAGCCGTTCCGCCTGAAGGAGCATATCGACCGCTTCTACCGCTCGCTGCGCTACCTGCAGATCGATCCCGGCATCGGCCCCAAGGAGATGGTGGCGCACAGCGAGGAGGTCGTGGCCCGCAACGAGCATCTCCGCGCCGCCGTCGGCGACTGGTGGGTCGGCCAGAGGGTCAGCCGCGGCGTCGATGCGGTGGGCGACGAGGGCTGGGAGCATACCGGCCCCAACGTGGTGATCGAGGTCCTGCCGCTACCGCTTGCCAAGCGGGCGAAGCTCTATCGCGACGGCGCGGAGGTCATCACCACGACGACGCGACGCACGGCACCGTCGATGCTTAGCCCGCGCGCCAAGACGCACAACTATCTCAACATGATCATGGCCGAGAAGCCGGTGAAGGCCATGAACCCCGACGCCTGGGCGATCCTGCTCGACGAGCACGGCAACCTGGCCGAGGGACTGGGCTCCAATATCTTCATCGTACGCGAAGGCGCCCTCTTCACGCCGTCGGAGCGCTACGTGCTGCCGGGTGTGTCGCGGCAGATGACGATGGACATGGCCAAGCGCCTGGGCATCGAATGCACGGCAGGCGACATCGACCTGTTCGATGCGGCCAATGCCGAGGAGATGTTCCTGACCTCGACCAGCCTCTGCATCCTGCCGGTGAGGAGCTTCAACGGCGCCGCCGTCGGCGATGGCAAGACGCCGGGGCCGATCACGAGGAAGCTGATCGACGCCTATTCAAAGGATGTCGGCTGCGACTTCGTGGGCCAGTACCTGAAGTTCCTGAACTAGTTGCCGTCGGGCACGTGCTGGGCGAGGTACTTCGCCCGCAACGGCCTGACGACGAACAGCGCCATCGCGGCGGCGCCGAGGCTGGTGCACATCGCCACCAGATAAACCTCGTGCCAGGCCGAAGCAGCAGCCAGCGCGCCGGCCAGCGGCACCAGCAGCGAAGCCGTGCCCTTGGCGGTGTAGAGCAGGCCCGCATTGGTCGTGGCGTAGGTCGCGCCGAACGTGTCGCCGCAGGTCGCGGGGAACAGGCTGTAGATCTCTCCGAACACCAGGAAGAACAGGCCCGTGGACAGCACGAAGATGGTCGGGCTCGAGCCGTAGTGATCGAGAAGGAACAGCGCGACCGCGGCCGTCACGAACGCGCCGCACATCGTGTATTCGCGGCCGATCTGGTCCGACACCCAGCCGAAGAACGGCCGGCCAAAGCCATCCAGGATGCGGTCGATGGAGATGGCGAAGGTGAGCGCCGCCATGGTGAGGCCCGCGATGGAGACCGGCACATTGGCGATCTTCATGTCCTTGGCGATGGGCGCGATCTGCGCCGCCAGCATCAGGCCGCCGAAGGCCATCAGCACGAAGGCGACGTAGAGCGACCAGAAGACCGGCGTCCGCACCATCTGGAGCGGATGTGCGTCCTGCGCCGCCGAACGGCGGCGGCCGGCAGCGGCCATCTCGGCTTCCGAGGGCTTGCGCAACAGCATCGAGACGATAAGGATCACGACACCCTGGCCGATGCCGAAATACAAGAATGCGGCCTCGTAGCCGCTGCTCTTGATCATGTTCGAGATCGGGATGACCGTGATGGCGGCACCCGCGCCGAAACCCGCAGCCGTCAGGCCGGCGGCAAGACCGCGACGACGCGGGAACCACTTGAGCGCATTGCCGACGCAGGAGCCGTAGACGGCGGCTGCGCCCGCGCCGCCGATCAGGGCGCCGGCATAGAGCAGGAGCAGCGTGTTGGCGTAGGAATTGATGACCCAGGCGATACCGACCAGCACGCCGCCGATCGACACGACGAGCCGCGGGCTGTGCTTGTCGACGAACCACGACTTGATGGGCAGTAGCCAGGTCTCGGCCAGAACGAAGATCGAGAAGGCAACCTGGATGGCGGTCCGCCCCCAGTGATGCTTGGCGTCGATCGGCTCGACGAACAGTGTCCAGCCATATTGCAGGTTGGCGATCATCGCCATGCAGACGATGCCCATGACGAGCTGCAACCAGGGACGAGACAACGCGGCGCTGCCAGCAGCCGGTGCCTGCTGGGCGGCAGTGAGATTGGACATCTTGGTTTCCTCCGACGCGCTTTTACTTATTTACTTATTGGTCTCGTTTTTTTCACAACAAGTGTACGCGGGGGCAGGTGTAAAACAATAGCCAAAAAAGGGGGATCAGCATGTTGAGCTGGGTGGAAAGACGGCCGGCGGAAGGCGTCGTCGTCGCGCCGGACGAGCGTTTGCCGTGGCCGCAGACAACGGCACTTGGCCTGCAACATGTTGTCGCGATGTTCGGCGCGAACGTGCTGGCCCCGATCCTGATCGGCTTCGATCCGAACATCGGCGTGCTGATGAGCGGCGTCGGCACGCTGATCTTCTTCGTCGTCACCGGCGGCAAGGTGCCGAGCTTCCTTGGCTCCTCCTTCGCCTTCATCTCGGTCGTGACCGTGATCACCGGCTATGCCGGCAAAGGGCCGAACGGCAATGTCGGCCAGGCGCTGGGCGGCATCATCGCCTGCGGCGCCGTCTATGCCGCGATCGGCCTCGCGGTGATGTCGGCCGGCACGCGCTGGATCGAGCGGCTGATGCCGCCGGTCGTCACCGGCGCCGTCGTGATGACGATCGGCCTCAACCTCGCCTCCGTGCCCGTGAAGAACATGGCGCCGACCGCCTTCGATGCCTGGATGCAGGCCGTGACCTTCGTCTCGATCGGCCTGATCGCGGTGTTCACCAAAGGCATGGTGCGCCGGCTGCTGATCCTGGCCGGCCTGATCGTGGCCACGATCCTCTACGCCGTGCTGACCAACGGGCTTCGCCTCGGCAAGCCGGTCGACGGCACGCTGGTCGCCAGTGCCGCCTGGTTCGGCGCCCCGCACTTCGTCGCGCCGGTCTTCAGTGGTGTCGCGATCTTCCTGATCGCGCCGGTGGCGCTGATCCTGGTGGCGGAAAACCTCGGTCACCTCAAAGCCGTGAGCGCCATGACCGGCCGCGACATGGATCCCTATATGGGCCGCGCCTTCCTGGGGGACGGCATCGCCACCATGGTGTCGGGCGCAGTCGGCGGCTCGGGCGTCACGACCTATGCCGAGAATATCGGCGTGATGGCCGCGACCCGCATCTACTCCACGGCGATGTTCGTGGTCGCGGGCCTGTTCGCCATCCTGCTGGGTTTCTGCCCGAAGTTCGGCGCGCTGATCTCTTCCATTCCACTTGCCGTGATGGGCGGCGTGTCGATCGTGGTGTTCGGCCTGATCGCCATCGCCGGCGCCCGCATCTGGGTGGACAACAAGGTCGACTTCGGCAACTCGCGCAACCTGCTGGTCGCGGCGATCACGCTGGTGCTGGGCACCGGCGACTATACGCTGAACTTCGGCCCGTTCATCATGGGCGGCATCGGCACGGCGACCTTCGGCGCGATCCTGCTGAACTGGCTCCTGAGCCGCGGCGAGCGCTAGAGACGCTTCACGTCCCTCCCCAGTCATCTGGGGAGGTGGCGGCGTCTTACGCCGACGGAGGGGTCATGAGCTGCAAACGAGATCTCGCTTTCGGCTCATGACCCCATCGGCCGCCCAAGAGGCGGCCACTTCCCCGTATGAACGGGGAAGAAGGCGCTACTACACCTAGCAGTAGTTACCAAAGGTTATCGTCAAACGTATCGAATCTGACGGGAATCTATGTCCGGCCGGTTCCTGCCACCGCACTCGATCTGCCCCACCGTGCAGCGTCTCCTGCGGCCCCCGCGCTTCGGCTGACTTCCATGGATCCGGGTCTCCGACGCAGAGTCTAACCCGCACACACCGACTGCCACGATTCTGATCAATGGATCAGTTGGCCGGATCGGCTCTAAGCGAAGGACACCGTCGCCTTGTCGTAGTCGCCCGAGCCCATGCGGCCTTCGGCGAAGATCTCGTGGCGGGCGATCCATTCGAACGACTGGTCGTAGACCTCGCGCGAATAGGTCTCGAACACGAGGCGTTCGCCGGGCCCCCAGCGGCGCGTGTCCATCATCGCGTGCCAGCGTTCGGGGAATTCGTTCTTGTAGTAGTGCGTGTAGAGCTCGGGCCGGAGATCGATGTCGCGCTGAGCGCGCTTCAGCGCCCGGAAGAAGCGGCGGATGTCCTCCGGATCGGGCGAACCATTGATCATCGAGGCGATCATGAAGGTCGTATCAATGATCTTTCGAAAGCCCTGCTGCTCGGCGAGATAGTACGGCCCGCTGAACAGCGCCGCCGCCCGGCTCTTGCCGTCGAGCAGCAGCTCGAGACGGCGGAACAGCATGCCGTCC
>DATJWN010000124.1:0-2345 GCA_035501235.1 Reyranella sp. | reverse complement strand
CCGATGTCATCAAGCGGCTCGACGCCGGCGAACTGGTCGTCGAGAAGATCAAGCCGGACCAGATCGAAGCGATCACGCTGCTCTACCCCAATTCGCGCGTCTATCTCTTCGCCGCCCGCAATTCGGACGCCAATGCTTTCGGGCAGATGAAGAAGGCACAGCGCGTGCTGGCCACCTATGACGATTTCACGACCGGCGGACGCAAGCTGCAGCTGCAATTCAACGCCGCGCTGCTCATCGGCACGCTGATGCTGGTCGGCATCGCAGTGTGGATCGCACTCATGGTCGCGGACAGGCTCGTGCGGCCGGTCGGCGAGCTGGTCGACGCGGCGCGGCGCGTGACCGCCGGCGACCTTTCGGCCCGCGTCGCCGATCCGCACACGCGCGACGAGATCGGCACCATGGCGAGCGCCTTCAATCGCATGACCCAGCGCCTGGAGGCGCAGACCGGCGCGCTGGTTTCCGCCAACAACCAGCTGGCGAGCCGCCGCGCCTTCATCGAGGCCGTGCTGTCTGGCGTGAGCGCAGGCGTTCTCTCGGTCGACCAGAATGGCGTGATCCAGCTCCTGAACAGCTCGGCCATGGCGCTGCTGGCCAAGCCCGGCGTCCAGCCCATCGGCCGGCCGCTCTCGGAGCTGTCGCCCGAACTCGCCGACCTCATGCTGGCGGGGACGGGCCATGACATCATCCAGGTTCGGGCCGGTTCGGAGATTCGCACGCTGGCGGTCAAGGTCGTGGCCGACAGCGGCAACCGCGTGCTCACCTTCGACGACATCACCCAGCAGCTGCTCGACCAGCGGCGCGCCGCCTGGTCGGACGTGGCGCGGCGGATCGCCCATGAGATCAAGAATCCGCTGACCCCGATCCAGCTTGCCGCCGAGCGGTTGCAGCGCCGCTACGCCAAGGAAATCCAGTCCGATCCCGGTACCTTCCGGCGGCTCACCGAGACGATCGTGCGTCAGGTGAGCGACCTACGGCGCATCGTCGACGAATTCAACAGCTTCGCCCGCATGCCCAAGCCGGTGTTCCGGGCCGAAGCGATGGGCGATCTGACCCGCCACGCCATGTTCCTGCATGAGGTCGCGCATCCGGACATCCTCTTCCGCTTCCAGTCCGAGGAGGAAGAGTGCACGATGGTCTGCGATCGACGCCAGATCGCGCAGGCACTCACCAACATCGTCAAGAACGCGGTCGAGGCGATCGAGCAGCGCCATATCGCGCAGCCCGGCCAGGAATCGGAAGGGCCGATCGGCCATGTCCTGATGCGTCTCGAGCGATCGGGCCACGAGCTGATTGTCGACGTCGTTGATGATGGCATCGGCCTGCCGGATGATCGCGAGCGGATCATCGAACCCTATATGACGACCCGCGCGAAAGGCACGGGTCTGGGCCTCGCGATCGTCAAGAAGATCGTCGAGGAACATTTCGGCACGATCAGTTTCGCCGACGCCGATGGCGGCGGAACGGTCGTCAGCCTGCGTTTCGATATGGAGAGGTTGGCGCGTCTCGAAGGGGAGAGCGAGAGCGTCCATGAAGATGTGGTGAAAGAGACTTTGCATGGCGCTTGACGTTCTGATTGTTGATGACGAGGCCGATATCCGCGACCTGGTCGCCGGTGTGCTGGAAGATGAGGGGTTCGAGACGCGCCTTGCCGGCGGTAGCGACGAGGCGATCGAGGCATTGGCGTCGCGCCGCCCGTCGCTGGTGCTGCTCGACGTCTGGCTGCAGGGCTCGCGGCTCGACGGCCTGGAGCTGCTCGACGAGATCAAGCGCCGCGACCCCTCCATCCCGGTGCTGATGATTTCCGGCCATGGCAATATCGACACGGCCGTTGCCGCGATCCGCAAGGGCGCTGTCGACTTCCTCGAAAAGCCGTTCGAATCGAACCATCTGCTCCATGTCGTCGGCCGGGCGACCGAGACCGAACGGCTGCGGCGCGAAAATCAGGTGCTGCGCGCCCGGTTCGGCCAGGAAGAAGAGCTGACCGGGACCAGCAACGCGATCAACGCGGTCCGCGCCACGATCAAGAAAGTGGCGGGCACGGGCAGTCGCGTCCTGATCACGGGGCCCGCCGGCGTCGGCAAGGAAGTCGCAGCGCGCATGCTGCACAACTGGTCGGGGCGCGCTTCCGGTCCGTTCGTCATCGTGACGGCGGCGCGCATGGAGCCGGAACGGGCGGAGGAGGAACTGTTCGGTATCGAGGGCGAGGACGGTATCGTTCGTCCCGGCCTGCTTGAACAGGCCCATGGCGGCACGCTCTTCCTCGATGAGATCGCCGACATGCCGCTGACCACGCAGGGCAAGATCCTGCGCGTGCTCACCGACCAGAGCTTCACCCGGATCGG
>DATJWN010000123.1:0-18564 GCA_035501235.1 Reyranella sp. | reverse complement strand
GATCTCCTGTCGGCGCTGGCCGCCATCGACGTCGAGGGCGACCAGATCTCCGCCCGCGAAGTCATCGCGCTCGCCCAGCTCCTGCTGGTGGCCGGTCACGAGACGACGGTGAACCTGATCGGCAACGGCACGCTCGCCCTGATGCGCGCGCCTGGAGAGCTTGCGCGGCTGCGCCAGTCGCCCGAGCTGGTGGCACCCGCGATCGACGAGCTGCTGCGCTACGATTCGCCCGTCCAGATCACCCAGCGCGTCGTGCTGAGCGACATGGAGGTCGTGGGCTGTCCGGTGAAGGAAGGCGACGAGATCCTGCTGGTGCTGGGCGCGGCCAACCGCGATCCCGCGGCCTTCGCCGATCCGCATCGCCTCGACGTCACGCGCGACGCGCGCAAGCACGTGGCCTTCGGTGGCGGCATCCATCACTGCCTCGGCGCGGCGCTGGCGCGCATGGAAGGCCAGATCGCCCTGCAGGCCCTGCTGGGCCGCTTCGGGCACATCGACCTCGCCGGCACGCCGGTTCATCGCCCGACCTTCACCTTGCGCGGACTGGAATCGCTGCCGGTGGCGCTGTCGTAAGAGGCCGGTTTCGTATGTCCACATAGTGGACATATAGGCTGATATTTGACAACATGGCGGACCATGCAATCGGCCGCCCGGCGCAAGCCGACCCTGGTTCCGTCCCCGTCCGCCGAGACGGTGCTCGCTGAAAGCGCGGGCGAGGCCGGCTTTGCCACGACGCTGGCCAAGGGGCTGGTGGTGCTGGAGGCGTTCGGCCTCGAGGCGGTCGCACTCGGCAACCTCGAGCTTTCGGCGCGCACCGGCATTCCCCGCCCGACGGTGGCGCGGCTCACCTACACGCTGACCGAGCTCGGCTATCTCAGCTTCGACGCCGAGACCGCCAAGTACCGGCTCGGTGCGCGGCCGCTCCGGCTGGTCCGTCCGCTGCTCGCCGGCATGCCGTTCCGCCAGGCCGCGCGGCCTTTGATGCAGGAACTGGCCGAGAGCGTGCGCGGCACGGTCTCGATCGGCCTGCTCGACGGCACCTCGATGGTCTATGTCGAGACGGCGCGCTCGGGCAATGTCGGGCCGCACGTTCCCGACATCGGCCTGCCGATCTCCGTCGTCATGACCGCGATGGGACGCGCCGCGTCCGCACTGCTGCCGCCGAGCGACATCGCGCTTCTGGAGAAGCGCCTGAGGGCCGAAGACGGCGAACTCTGGGCCGCCTTCCGCGACAGATATCGCGCGGGCATCCGCGATTGCGCCGAGCGCGGCTTCGCGACCTGCTTCGGCGAATACATGGCCTCGATCCATGCGGTCGCGGCGCCGCTGCTGCACGCAGCAAGCTCGCGCCAGGTCTTCTCCCTCAATTGCGGCATCCCGGCCTTCAGGCTGCGGCCGGGCCAGCTCGAGAGCGAGATCGGACCGCGGATCCGGGGACTGGCCGGTGCCATACGAACGCTGATCGGCGAACAAGGCTGACAGCACGAAGGGGAGGAAGAAATGGCTGCAAACCGCCGCGGTTGGCTGATCGTGGTCATGACGGTGACGTTCATGATGATCAACTTCGCCGACAAGGGAGTGGTGGGCCTCGCCGCCGGCCCGATCATGAAGGACCTCAAGTTGACGCACGAGCAGTTCGGCGAGATCGGCAGCGCCTTCTTCCTGCTGTTCTCGATCTCCGCCGTGCTGGTCGGCTTCATCGTCAATCGCGTGTCGACGAAGATAGTGCTCGCCGTCATGGCCTTCATCTGGGCCGCGAGCCTGATGCCGATGATCTTCCTCGCCTCGTTCACGGCGCTCGTCGCGAGCCGCATCGTGCTCGGCGCCGGCGAAGGGCCCGCCTATCCCGTCGCCCTTCACGCCGTCTACAAATGGTTCGCCGACGACAAGCGCGCCTTCCCGACGAGCTTCGTCTCGGTCGGCGCCGCGATCGGCGTCGCGCTCGCCACGCCATTGCTGGGCTGGATCATCCGCTCGTGGAGCTGGCACGTCGCCTTCGGCTTCCTGAGCGTCGTGGGCTTCGTCTGGCTTGCCGTGTGGCTGGCCGTCGGCGAGGAAGGACCGCTCGACGCGCACCGGACCGAAGCGGCCACCGAAGGTCCGGAGCATGTCTCCTACTGGACGCTGCTCACCTCGCGCACCTTCATCGGCGTCGAGCTGGCGGGCTTCGCGGCCTATTGGCTGCTGGCGCTCGCCGTCGTCTGGGTGCCGTCGTTCCTGGTCAAGGCGAGCGGTTTCACGCCTGCCGAGATGAGCTGGGTCCTCACCCTGCCCCCGATCCTGCAGGTCGTGCTCTCGCCCACCGTCGGCTACTTCTCCGAGCGGCTGCGCGATCAAGGCCTGTCGAGCAGGATCACGCGCGCGCTTCCCGCCGCCGGCAGCGTCATCGTCTCGGGCATCGCCATGCTCCTGCTGGCCAAGGTCACGACGCAGTGGGTGCACATCCCGCTGGTCATGGCGGCCTTCGCCGTCTGCAGCATCGCCTTCGCCATGGGCCCGACCCTGGTCGGCGAGATCAGCCCGGTGCGCCAGCGCGGCGCCATGCTCGGCATCAGCAACGCGCTCTTCAGCACCGCGGGCCTGATCGCGCCCTGGCTGATGGGTCACATCGTCGATGCCGGCAGCGATCCGGCGGAAGGCTTCCGTCACGGCTTCCTGCTCGCCGGCCTGCTCGTGGTCGCGGGCGGCGTGATTTCCCTGATCCTGATCCATCCCGAAGCCGACCTCGCGCGCTTCCGGCGGCTGCGGTCGGACAGTGCGCTACCGTCCGCGCACAAGCCCGCCGAGTAGTCGCCCGTCGAGAAAGCGAATGAAGGGCCGCGACCGTTTCGACCGTTTTTCACCGTTTTAAAACGGTGTTGGCGAGCGCCGATGCGTGAAAAGCCTGATCCCACGGCATTTTCGCGCTGTCGGCCCCGCCGATAAACGGTCGAAAACGGTGCCTAAACGGTTCAAAAACGGTCCGTTTAAGGCCGGCTGTCCCTGGCTTGGCCATGAGCGAACTCCGAATGCCCAACTCGAGCGACGGGGAGTCTACGCCTGCGCGCCTCCGCCACCCATTATGATCAATGGACGTTCGGCCGAGCCCTGGATGAGGCGCGCGATCTCCTGGGGATGGCTGAGCGGCGACATGTGTCCCGCGCCCGGGATGATCTCGTAGCGCGCGCCCTTGAGGGCATCGCGCAGGACTTCGCTGGTCCGCCGGTCGGCCGGCGTCGTTTCACCGCCGCAGGCGATCGTCACCGGCACCCTGAGGTTGGCGCACTCGGCCAAGGTGGTGCGGTTCGTCAGGTTGGAGGACGCCGTCTCGCGCGCCCGCGGCGATTGCACGAGGAAGTCTTGCTTGCGCCGGTCCGACAGCCTGGCCCAGGTGCCTTCGCCATTGCGCGCATCGAGGAAGGCGCGCCAGGCCTCCTCGGACTTGCCGGCATCGACGCTGGCCACGAAGAAGCGGTTCACCGCGACGCTTTCCTCGTAGAACGGATCGCCGGCCTCGCGCAGCAGGCAGGTCAGGATCGGCTCGATCAGCACCAGCGAGCGCACCTTCGGCGCATGATCGATCGCCAGGCGCACCGCCGTCGCGCCGCCATAGGAATGGCCGACCACATCGACCGCGCCACCGACTGTCGCAGTGATGACCTCGCTCACCAGCTCGGCCTGCAGATCGTGCGTGAGGTCGGGCACGATCGCCGTCTCGCCGCAGCCCAGCAGATCGGGAGCGATCAGGCGCCGTTGCGGCAGGAAGGCCGCGACCTTGGTCCACAGCGCGCTCGATGCGCCGCCGCCATGCAACAGCACGAGCGGCGGCCCCTCGCCCCATTCGCGATAGGCCGCGCGCTGCCCTTTGTAGTCGATGTACTGCAGCTAGAGCGCCTGCGGTCCGCGCACCAGCTTGCCGGGCAGCGTGCCCGTCGCCTCGCCGTCGCGATAAGTCACCGCGCCCGAGACGATCGTGGCGCGATAGCCCTTGGCGCGCTGCAGCAGCCGCTTGCCGCCCGCCGGCAGGTCCCACTTCATGACAGGTGCCTCGACGCCGAGGCGGTCGAAGTCGATGACGTTGAGATCGGCCTTGTAGCCCGGCGCGATCACGCCGCGATCGTTGAGGCCGACGGCCTTCGCATTGTCCTGGGTCTGGCGCTTGACCAGCCACGACACGTCGAGCCGGCCGCTCTTGCGGTCGCGGCCCCAGTGCGAGAGCAGCGTGGTCGGAAAGGAGCCGTCGGAGATGATGCCGACATGGGCGCCGCCATCGCCGAGACCGATCAAGGTGTGCGGGCTCTGCATCATCTCGCTGCAGCAGTCGAGATTGTAGGCCGCGAAGTTGGCGAAGGGCGCGAAGATGAAGTTCCTGCCCTCGCCCTCGATCAGATAGTCGTACACGACCTCGCGCGGATCGCGGCCCTCGCGCCGGGCCTGGGCGCCGAGCGAGCTCTGCTCGTCGGGCTCGTAGTTCGGCGGATCGCCCAGCGGGAACATGCGGTCGTAGTCGGTGAGGCGCGCGGCCATGTCGGAGCGCAGCGGCATGTGCGACTCCTCGAGCAGCTTCGCGCGGAACGATGGATCGCGCATGATCGCCAGGCGCTCGGCGACGCTCTTAGAGGCGATCGCCTTGTACGAGGCGCACATCGAGAACGGGATGCGCGAGGCCTGCAGGCCCTGCAGCACGCCGATCGGCCGCGGCGCCACCTGCGCCTTGGCCGAATGTCCCTTGGCCGCGAGCCCCTCCACGAGGCCGAGCAAACGACGCCAGCCGTCGGGCCGCGTGTGGCGCTGCGCCAGCGACACTGAGAACGGCCGGCCACTTGCGCGCAGCAGGCGGTCGATCATCTCGAACTCGCTCTCGGGGTTCGGCGTGTTGAAGTCGGAGATGAACTCGATCACGCCCGAGCCCGCATCCTTCATGCCGAGCGCGATGCCCAGCAGCTCGGCTTCCGAAGCGCGCAGTGACGGCGTCGGATCGCCCTTCACCGTGCGGTGGTTGAGGGTGCGCGAGGTCGAGAAGCCCAGAGCGCCCGCCTTCATCGCCTCGGTCGTGAGCGCCCGCATGCGCGCCACCTCTTCCGGTGTCGCCTCTTCCAGTCTGGCCGCGCGCTCGCCCATCACGAACACGCGCAGCGCGCCATGCGGCAGCTGGGCGCCCAGATCCATGTCGCGCGGCCGAGCCTCCAGCGCGTCGAGATACTGGCCGAACGATTCCCACGACCAGTTGAGGCCCTCGTCGAGCGCGGCCCCCGGAATGTCCTCGACGCCTTCCATCAGCTCGATCAGGCGCTGGCGGTCCTCGACCTTCACCGGCGCAAAGCCGACGCCGCAATTGCCCATCACCGCTGTGGTGACGCCGTGCCAGCTCGAGGGCTGCAGCCGCGAATCCCAGGTCGCCTGGCCGTCATAGTGCGTGTGGATGTCGACGAAGCCCGGCGTGACCAGCAGGCCTTTGGCATCGATCTCCTCGGCGCCGCTGCCGGAGATTTTGCCGACAGCAAAAATTTTATCGTCCTTCACCGCGACGTCGGCCTCGCGCGTGCCCGCGCCCGTGCCATCGGCGACGGTTCCCCCGCGCACGACCAGATCGAACTCAGCCATGGTTCACTCCCGTGAGGAAAAGTCGGGCTTGCGGCCGCCGCGCCCGTTAAAAAATTCTTTTTTAGCCGTTACCAGAAGTAACTGGCCTACTCTGGCTAATGGCCTGTCGCGCGGCGTGCGATCCAGGACCCGGATGAGTCTAGCGCAATTCGACGCGACGCGCACGCAGACCTCGGCTCACGGAAAACGGGGACAAATCGACCGTTTTCGCCTCGTTATCGAGGATCAAATCGGCCATCGCCTCGCCCGTCGCCGGCGCATTGAGCATGCCCCAGACGCTGTGGCCGGTGGCGACGTAAGCGCCCTCGATGCCCGGCACCGCACCGATCATTGGCAGACCATCCTCGGTCACGGGGCGGAAGCAGGCCTGGTGCGCCACGATCGGCGCGTCCGCCAGCGCTGGCGACAGCGACCGGCACAGGAGTTCAAGACGCCGATGCGCGCCTTCGTCCGCCCTCACCTGCGCGGGATCGATCGGCAATGGCGAGGTGCTGGAGATGGCACAGATCCACGTCGTGCCGTCGGCGCGCGAGAACAGTTCGGGCGTCAGAACCTCGCCGCGCCTCTCCTGATATTCGAGGAAGAGCGCCTCGGCGGGAATGGCGTCGCCCGTCCGGAAAATGAGACTGTGCCCCTTGAAGCCATAGACCGCCGGCAACGGCAGCCACTGCGAGGCCAGCAACGACCACGGGCCCATGGCAATGACCACGGCATCGCCTTCGACCGTCTCGCCATCTTCGAACTCGACGCCGCGCACCGCCTCGCGCGAATCGCGGAGCAGACCACTGACCGTTCCCATCCGCAGCGTCGCACCGTTCTCCTCTGCCGCCCGCATCATGCCGGTGGTGAACGCGCGCGGCTCGACGATAGCCGTCGTCTGGCGAGAACCGATCCGGCCGGTGATCTCTACGCCCGGCGAAAGCCACGGCAGCGCGGCCGCTCCGCCTTCGTGAGCGGCGCCCTCCATCGCATGCCCCGCGTAGGTGGTGAGCCGCCGGTATCCCCAGGGATTGCCCAGTTCCTCGGCGATCTGCGCATGCAGCTCGAAGCTGCGCCGCGCCAGCCGATCCAGGGCCGTGCCGCGACACCAGTCGAGCGCCAGGAACCCACCCGACTTGCCGGACGCCGATCCCGCCACCTCATGCCGCTCGATCACGACCGGCCGCGCCCCGCGGCGCGCGAGGAAGTAGGCGATCGACGTCCCGATCGCCCCGCCGCCGCAGATGACGACACGTTTCGGCACCACGTCAGCGTGGCCGGCGAACGTAGGTGTAAGTCTTGCCACCGCCGCCGAAGAACGCAGCCACACCGATCACATAGCCGAAATCGTAGAAGAAGCCGGCGTTGGGATATTCATAGATGCGCACCTCGGCGAACAGGCTCGCGATCAGCGACAGGAGCGAGATGTAGCCATGCGCCAGCCCGATCATGAAACCGGGCAGCGGCGCCCCGCTGGTCGGTGGCGGCTGATGGGCGCAGGCGGTGAGCGCGATCGACAGGATCAGAAGAACAGCGAGCGGTCTCCAGCGCATATTGCCTCCCCGATTGGCGGGAGGCTCAGCTTACAGGATTGGCGCTCCACCTACACCTTGCGCGGCGGCATGGCGGCCGCGGCCTGGAGAGCATGCGCCGGCGTGCCGAGCAATTGCGCGCCGACCTCGCGATCGTGGCGATGGCCGGCGGCACGAGGGTGACCCCTGCTGCTGCCGTTACGGCTTGGCGAGGTCATCGACCGAAGCTTGCGGTTCACATCGTGAAGGCGCGCCACACCGTGGCGATGCCGCCGAGGGTGGCCATCAGGAAACTGACGAACAGCACCGTGACGACCAACCAGAACCACACCGGATGGTCCTGCCGCGTGAGCGGCGGCTGGGAGCGGTAGCCGAACCTGCCGGCGCGCACGATGCGGAGCAGGATCGACCAGCACCAGACCATGAAAAGGGTCATGAGGACCCCCTGCACGGCGTCGTGCCCGTTCATGGGTTACGTCCGACGCGGTGCGTCCCCTCAGCGGATGCCCATGGCCTGCTTGTACTTGGTGACATTGGCCGCGTTCAGCATGATCACGCCGGCTGAGGTATGGACCTGGCCGCCGCTGCCGACGGACTGAACGGTGTAGGTGCCGCCGCTCGGCCCGACGAGATTGCCGCCACCCGAAGCGACCAGATTGCCGCCGCCGGACGCAACGAGATGCGTCGCGAAGTTGCCGCCTCCCGAGGCGACGAGCGACACCCAGTTGCCTTGATAGAGAACGACCGGCGTGCCGTTGAAGCTGCCTTCCGGCAGCGTGCTGACGAGCGACGACGACAGGGTCGGCGTCGTCGACGGGGCATGGGCGGGCGCTGCGACCGGCGCCGCCGGAGCCGGTGGAGGGGCCAGGGTCGTCGTCTTGACCGACGGCGTGTATTCGGCCCAGACGTGGCCCGTCCAGACGAGCTCGTAGGTCTTGATCACGTTGCCGGTCTGCTCGCGGCCGCCGCAGGACGGCAGCGGCGAGCCATCGGAAAACTTGTTCGTCTGGATGGTTGTGCCGGTCGATCGGCCCGGACAGGGCGGCGGATTGAAATTGAATCCCTGCTTGGAGATCGACTGCGCCTGAACGGCGGGCGCCAGGGCGGCCAGCAGGCCGACGCTGGCAATCGTTGCAATGGTCTTCATCTCGAGCTTCCTCCGGTCTTGCTTGATCACATCTTGAGGTCGCAGGTGTCGCCCGAGACCTTGAAGACGACGCGCGGCGGCTGGTTCTTGCTGGGGGGCGTCGTCGGCTGCTGGTAGGTCGCGTACTGGCCGTCGAGCGCACCGCCGTCGAACTTCATGAGGCCCGAATCCGCGTTGAAGAGGTATCGACCGCTACCGCCCGAAACATCTCGATAGTAGTTGCCGTCGAGGATGGTGAAGTTGAGCGCGAGCCGCGGCGACAGCCGACCGCCCGTGAAGGCGAAGCACTGATAGGATCCCGGAAACGCCGCGATCGGCTTGGGCGCCGCCTGGCCGCCGGTGAGATACGGATCGTTCGCGATACCACCCGGCGGCGAGGTGGCAGCCGAAATCGGCGCCAGCATCGACGGCTTGAACGACGTATCCATGGTGTTGACGTAGCCCAGCGGATGAACCCGGCAGGGAAAAGGCTGAGAAGGATCGACCGCGACGACCACGGAGGGCAGCAATTGCGTGCCGAAGGATGCCGCCACCCGGTCTCCGACCCGGCATTGCGCCAATCCCTGCGCTTGAACCGATGCGATCCCGGTAAAGCACAGCCAAGCCGTGACGATACAAGCCGCGACGGCTTTGCGACGATTGTCCTTCATGTGGCCCGAGCCTCCCCAGCGTCGGGCGAATCGCTACAGCGTTCCGCGAAGCGGGGATGTTTACGGGTTGTGAACGAATTTCCGATTCACCCCGCTGAAGGCCTCTCCTGGTGCGACCTAATATCCCGTTGCAGGCGGTGTGAACGCCGCGGCCTTCTCCAGCGCCGTCTCCTCGTCGAACGAGGTGAACATGGCCATCTTCTCGTCCCCCGCGAAAGCGGTCGTCGACGCAGCTGGGCGTCTCAGTTCACCTCGCCGACCAGGGCGCGCCAGAGCTTGAAGGTCGCCGATGCCGGCGCGTCCTCGCCCGTCTGCATCTCGACCGCCGTCTGCGCCATGACCAGGCGTTTCGCCGGATCGACGAACACCCATTGGCCGAAGCGGCCGGCCAGCGCGAAGGTCCGTCCGCCGCCCGGCAGCAGCCACATCTGGTAGCCGTAACCCGCCTCGCCGCGTCGGAGATAGTCGTCGCCCGCGGCAATCGTCGTGCCGTCGAGCAGATATTGCCGCGGCACGATCTGCTGCCCGTTCCAGGCCCCGTCATGCGCCAGCATCAGGCCGAGGCGCAGCCAATCGCGCAGAGTGGCGACATAGCAGCAATAAGCGACTTCCTGGCCGGTCGGGTCGACCGCCCACGCGGCATCGGCTTCCGCGCCGAGCTTCCGCCACAGGTGTGCGCTGGCATAGGCGGCGAGCGTCTGATGAGTGGCGTGGCTCACCACGAGGCCCAGCACCTCGCTGTCGGCTCTCGAATAGGAAAAGCGCGTGCCGGGCGCCGCGATCCGGGTGTCGAACGGCTACAACGCGGCCGGCACGCCGACCGCACCGGGCCACAACAGGGCAGCCTGCAGCTTCAGGATGTCGCTGCCCGGGAGGTATGTCTCACTGAACTGCACGCCCGAGGCCATGTGCAGCAGGGCGCGGATGGGCGTCGCGCCATACGCCGTGCCGGCGAGCTCGGGCACGTAGGCTTCGGCGGTATCGTCGAGCGAGCGGATCGCGCCTTCGGAGAGGGCGATGCCGACCAGCAGACCGGTGATCGACTTCGCCATCGAGTTGGACAGGAAGCGATCCTTGTCGGTGCGGGCATAGAGATAGTGCTCGGAGAGGATGGTATCGCCGCGCGCCACGGCAAAGCTCGTCACCGGGTAGTGCGCGAGATAGTCGGCGATCCCGGCGGGAGCGATTTCCGCCGCGCCATAGGACAAGGTCGAGGCGGCTTGCGCCCGGGCGACGGTGTTCAGCTTCGCCGCAATGCGATCGTAGTGGCTGTGCCAGCCGATGACGGTCGATTGGTCGAACGGCCGATCGGGCGCCGGCATCGGATAGTGCTGCGCGGAGCCGTAGGCGTCCGCCCTGAAGCCGCTGTCGGAAAAAACCGGACGAACCTGCGCGCTCGCCGGCCCCGCCATCGTCAGAGCGACTATCGCGAGAGCTTTGGCGCAGCAGGACATCGAAAGCCCGCGGCCTAGTAGCCCGCCGCGCGGCCGCTGTAGCCCGCCGCCTTCTCGAGCGCGGCCGCCGCCCTCAGCATCGTCTCCTCGTCGAACGAGCGGCCGAGGATCTGGAGTCCGAGCGGCAGGCCGTCCTTGTCGGAGCCTGCGGGCACCGAGATGCCGGGCAGGCCCGCCATCGAAGCGGGAATGGTGAACATGTCGTTGAGGTACATGGTCACCGGATCGTCCATCTTCTCGCCTGCCGCGAAGGCCGCCGTCGGCGCGGTCGGCGTCAACAGCACGTCGGACTTCTGGAAGGCCTCCTTGAAGTCCTGCGCGATGAGCTGGCGGATCTGCTGCGCCTTGCGATAGTAGGCGTCGTAGTAGCCGGCCGAGAGCACATAGGTGCCGATCATGATGCGCCGGCGCACTTCCTTGCCGAAGCCCGCGCCTCTGGTGTTCTGGTACATCTCGATCAGGTCCTTGCCGGGCACGCGCAGGCCGTAGCGCACGCCGTCGTAGCGCGCGAGGTTCGAGGAGCACTCGGCCGGCGCCACGATGTAATAGGCCGGCAACGCGTACTTGGTGTGCGGCAGCGAGACCTCGACGATGGTCGCGCCCGCCTCCTTCATCATCTCCACGCCCTTGTCCCACAGCGCCACGATCTCCGGCGCCGTGCCGTCGACGCGGTACTCCTTGGGGATGCCGACCTTGAGACCCCTGATGTCCGTATTGCGTGCGGCCGCGGCGAAGTCCGGCACAGGCAGCGGCGCGGAGGTCGAGTCCTTCGGATCGTGGCCCGACATGGCCTGCAACAGCAGCGCCGAGTCCTCGACCGTGCGCGCCAATGGGCCGGGCTGGTCGAGCGAGCTTGCGAAGGCCACGACGCCCCAGCGCGAGCAACGGCCGTAGGTCGGCTTGAGCCCGACGATGCCGCAGAACGAGGCGGGCTGGCGGATCGAGCCGCCGGTGTCGGTGCCCGTGCTGCCCGGCACCATGTAGGCCGCGACGGCAGCCGCCGAGCCGCCGGACGAGCCGCCGGGCACGAGCTTGCGGTTGTCGCCGCGCTTCTTCCACGGGTTCTCGACGCCGCCGAAGTAGCTCGTCATGTTCGACGAGCCCATGGCGAATTCGTCGAGGTTGGTCTTGCCGACCATGACCGCTCCGGCCTTCCACAGGTTGGTCGTGACCGTGCTCTCGTACTGCGGGACGAAGCCTTCGAGGATGTGGCTCGCCGCCGTCGTCTGCACGCCCTCGGTGCAAAAGAGATCCTTGATGGCAAGCGGAATGCCCTCGAGCAGCCCGGCCTCGCCCTTCGCCCGGCGTGTGTCAGAGGCCTTCGCCATCTCGCGCGCCTTCTCAGGCGTCTCGGTGATGAAGGCGTTGAGCGCGCGATGCTCGTCGAGCTTCCTGAGATGCGCGTCGGCGACCTCGACCGCGCTCGCCTCTTTCTTGACGAGCGTCGATCGCAGCTCGGCCAGGGTGAGATCGGTGAGACCGGCCATGACCTACTCCACGACCTTCGGCACGGTGAAAAAGCCGCCGGCGCTTTTGTCCGTGGGATCGATGTAGACCGCGCCGCCCGGGGCGTTGGACAGGATCTTCTCGGCGATGCCGCCGTCGGTCACCTTGTCCTCGCGCATGGGCAGCGTCACGTCCGAGACGCTCGCCAGCGGCTCGACATTCCTTGTGTCGACCTCGTTCAGTTGCTCGATCCAGGCAAGAATCCCCGACAGCTCGCCCGCGAGGGTGCCGAGCTCCTCCTCCGGCACCTTCAGACGGGCGAGCCGCGCAATGCGCGCCACCGTGTCCTTGTCGAGCGACATACGAGACTCCTAACGAACGGGGGCGTGGTAGCGGGTTTGCGCTTTTCGGGCAACGCCCGAGCTTCAGGCCTTGTTTTCGGCCGTGCGGCGGGCCGCGACGGCCTCGATTTCAGCCCGGATTTCCGGCCGCTTCTCCATCAGCCGGTGAAAATCGCGCCGATAGAGCACCAGCAGGTGCGAGTAGCCCGACGACAAGACGTCGGCGGTGCGCGGCTGCGACTCCAGCAACCCGATCTCGCCGAAGAACTCGCCTTCGCGCAGGGTGACGGGCGCCCCCCGACCCAGCACGTTCACCTCGCCGCCCGCGATGAAGTAGATCGCATCGGGACGCGCGCCCTCGGCAACGATCTTCTCGCCCGGCAGCGCCACGATGAGGCGCAACCGCTTGCCGAGCTCGGCCAGCGCCCCTCCATCCAGTGCGGCGAGCAGCGGCACGCGCGCCATCATGGCCTGCAATTCGAGGCCAAGTCGCAGCGACGGCCGCTGGGCGATGGCGCGGCGGCGGGTGTTCAGCTGTCGGCGCAGGTCGGCATAGACCTCGCGGCCGATGATGCCCTCGCGCAGGCGCCTGGAATATTCCGCCGATTCGAAGCGGATGGCCGCGCGCTCGAACTGGCGGTCGCGAATCGACTCGGCATAACCCGGATATTGGAGCGAGAGCGCCTGCAGCGCGTTGGCGATCAGCTCCTGGCGCTCGCCGATCAGCTCGCCCAGCCGTTGCTCCGCTTCTGCGCCCAAAAGATCGGCGACGGAATTGGTGTTGAAGGACGCAAGCTCGCCCAGCACCTGCTGCGAGACCATCAGCACCTCGAAGCGGTCGGCGAGGCCTTCCGTGAGCACCCGCTCGTAGCCGAAATGGCGATGCAGCCAGAGGCCGATGCGAACGATCAGCACAGGGTTGGCGAAGCTGCGCATCACCTCCTGATAGCCCGCCACGCCACGATCGCGGACGCTGTCGGTCAGCCGGTCGGCGCGCGCCGACAGCACCGCCGCCATGCGGCGCGACAGCGTCTGCTGCTCGAACAGGTCGAGATAAAGCTCCTTTTCCTGCGTGCAGAGCGTCAGCAGGCCGACCTTCAGCCGCTCGTCGAGGCCGAGCGCCAGCTCGGGCGGCGCGGCTTCGATCTCGGGCTCGCCGGCGGAAGCAGGATCGACGTCGAGCCGTTCCACCTGCGCATTGTGCACGCGCATCACCTCCTGCATCTGCAGGGCGACGTTGGCGCGCGACAGCGCCAGCACGCGGTCGCGCAGGGCCAGCTCGACACGGCTCAGCTTGTTGAGACCGAGGAAGTGCATGACTAGGCCGAGCGTCGTTGCATTGATGAAGAGCGTGTAGAAGACGAAGAGCGTCGCCAGCACGGCGGCGAACTCCCGGCTCTCCTCGGAGAGGTGCTGGTCGCCGGCCGCGACCATCGCCAGCACGATCGTGACGGCGCCGCGCAAGCCGCCCCAGACCAGGATGATCTTGTAGGGCCGGTTGATCGGCTGCACGAGCTTGCCCGCCTCGAGGATCGGCAGGAGACCGAAGATGACCGCCGCTCGCGCGAGGAACGCACCGATGCCCACCGCCACGAGGCCACCGACATAGAGCCAGCTGATGCGCGGCAGCACGCCCGCCGCGACCATCGAGGCGAGCACGAAGATCAGGCAGTTGCTCCAGAATTCGAGCTGCTCCCAGAGCTCGCGCAGGGCCGTCCAGAAGCGCGGATGCAGGCTGGTCGGACCGTAGTTGGCCACTGTCAGCGCCGCCATGACGACGGTGATGACGCCCGAGACGTGAAGGTAGTTCTCGCCCACGATATAGCTTGCGTAGGCGAGGCTCACGGTCACCGAGGCGATGGCCACGCGCGATTCGCCGAGCCGCGGCAGGACGAACATCGCCAGCCGCGCCAGCACGTAGCCGAGCACGATCCCGCCCGCGAACTCGCGGAAGACCTCCACGGCAAAGCCGAGCGCCCCCGGCATCTCGTGCGTGGCGAGGTCCGGCGTCGCGCGCAGCACCAGGATCTCCATCACGAAACCGAAGGCGGCGATGGCGACGGCATCGTTGAACAGCGATTCGCCCTCGGCGAGGATCGAGAGGCGCTTGGGCGCGCCGACCTCGCGGAAAATGCCGATCACCGCCGCGGGATCGGTGGTCGAGACCGCGGCGCCCAGCAGCAGGCAGAGGAACGGATCGGCACGGGTGACGAGGTAGAGCGCCCCCGCCACGCCCGCGATGCAGACCAGCACGGCCACGACCGAGAGCAACAGGACGGCCGAAACTTCGTCCATCAAGCGCCGCACGTCGATCGTCAGGCCGGCCGTGAAGAGCAACGGCGGCAGGAACACCGGCAGGAAAAGGTCGGTCGCCAATTCCAGCCGCTGCAGGCCCCGAAAGATGTCGCGCACGGGGCCCATCGCGCCGCTTTCCGTGGTCACCCAGTTGGCGAGGAAACCCAGGCAGAGACCCGCCACGGCGAGCAGCACCGTGTGCGGCACGCGCAGGCGCTCGGCAAGCGGCACGAGCAGGCTCACGATCGTCAACAGCAGGGCGATGGCGAGCAAGGAGAACAGAACGCCGGTCACAACGCGCCAACTTACCTTGCCTGCATCCGCTGTCAGCTTATAACCGAAGCGATGGCCGGTCTGGCACTCCTGATCCACGGCATGTGGGGCACCGAAGCGGTGTGGACGAACTGGCGGCCGTTCCTCGAGGATCGCGGCTGGAAGGTCGAGGCGCCGTCGCTGCGCCATCACGACGCCCCGCCGTTCGAGCCGCCGGCGGCGCTGGGCACGACCAGCCTCAACGATTATGTGGGCGATCTCACTGCGACGATCGCCCGCCTGCCCGAGCCGCCGGTGATCATCGGCCACTCAATGGGCGGGCTGATCGCCCTTCTGCTCTGCGCGCGCGGCCTCGGACGTGCGGGTGTGCTGCTGACTCCGGCGCCGCCCTCGAGCGTCTTCGCCATCCGGCCATCGAACCTGCTCGCCTTCCAGCGCATCCAGATGAACTGGGGCTGGTGGCGCAAGCCGCACCGTGCGACGACCAAGGAGTCGCTGGCCTACACCTTCAACACCATGAACGCGACCGAAGCGACGTCGTTGGCCGAGAGCTTCGTGCACGAGTCCGGCCGCGCGCTGTTCGAGATCGCCTTCCCCTGGCTCGACGGCACGAAAGCCGCGCGCATCGCGCCGGGCCCCGTGCAGAAGCCGTTGCTGCTCGTGGGCGCCGACCGCGACAAGCTCGTGCCTCCCGGAGTCGTCGAGCGCACGGCCCGCAAAGTGGGCGGCGACTACAAGCTCTATCCCAACCAGGGCCATTGGGTGCTGGGCCAGCCAGGCTGGCAAGACATCGCCAACGACGTTCTGGCGTGGCTCGACGCCAAACTCTGATGCCTGTCGTCGACTTCCCGGAACTGAAGGCGTTGCTGGTGCGCGATGGAAGGCTGATGGCGCTGGACGTCGGCACCAAGACGATCGGCGTCGCCACATCCGATGTGCTGCGCACGCTGGCAAGCCCGCTCATCACGCTGAGGCGCGGCAAGCTCGCCGTCGACCTCGCCATGCTGGCCGATCTCGCGGCAAAGCACGAAGCGATGGCGCTCGCCGTCGGCCTGCCGCTCAACATGGACGGCACTGAAGGCCCGCGCTGCCAGTCGGTGCGCCAGTTCGTCACCAACATCGCCAATCACGCGCCGCCGGCGCTCGCCGCCCTGCCCGTCATTTTCCAGGACGAACGCCTCAGCACCGCGGCGGTCACACGCGGCATGATCGACGATTACGACATGACCCGCGCCAAGCGGGCCGAGCGGGTCGATGCCGCCGCCGCGGCCTGGATCCTCGAAAGCACGCTGGCCCGCCTGGCGGCGCTTACTTGACGACGATCTCGTGGCTGAGGCGCTCGCTGTCGCCGCCGGAGCGTACGTCGAAATCGATCTCCCAGTGGCCGACGGTCGAGAGAAGCAGTCCTTCGGCGCGATAGCGGCCCTCGGCGCCCGGCACGATCTTGAGGTGTTGCTCGGGCCCCTGCACATCCAGATTGCCGGCGGCGACGGCCACGAGCTCGGCCGCTTCGCCCTCCTTGGTGCAGACGTTCAGGACGAGCGCGAGCGGCTCGTTGGTCTCGATGCGCAGCGGATCGGGCCGGAAGGCGATCATGTAGTGCTGCGAGAAGACGACCCAGCCGGTGCCGTGGCCGAGATCGAGCGGGCAATCGGCCAACGCCGGAACGGGCAGCAGGAGAGATAAAAGCAACGCAACGCGAGTCATTTCACCGACCAACCGTAGTTGAAACTGATCGAGACGCGATCTCCGCTGTAACGGCCGGCCGGCACTTCGTGCCGCAGCCAGCTTTCGAACAGCAGCAGATCGCCGGCGCGCGCCGGCATCTCGACGAAGGCACGCATGGCCTTGGGCGCGTCCGGCCGGCGCGGCGGCGCGGCCATCTGACGCGACAACCTCGGGTCCTCGAACTTCAGCGCGCCGGCGCCGCGAGGCACCGCCACGTAATAGGTGCCGCTGATGAACGAGGTCGGATGCAGATGCAGCGAATGCACGACACCGGCCGGCATGACGTTCAGCCAGCAATCGGTCATGCCGAGCTTTCGGCCTGCGAGGTGATATTGCAGCGCAGCAGCGTAGCCCTTCACATGCCGGTCGATGCGCTTGCGCAAACCATCGAAGACGCTCGACACGAGATGCAGGCGGTCGAGCGAGCCATAGGAGGTGTAGCCGCCCATATAGTGTGTCTCCGACCAGCGCCGGCCGGCTGCGTCCGACGCCGCGAGTGCCTGGCATTCGTCTGCCAAGGTGGTGGCGAAACGGCCCCCGGCCGAGCCGCCAAGCGACGCGTGATAGATCAGGGTCGGAAACAGGGCGCGGATCGCCATGGCCGCAGTATCGGCGATGCCGCGATCCCGTGCTATGATTTGTCATGCTGACCGATCTGCAGATAGAGGCCTATCACCGCGACGGTTATCTCGTGATCCCGCGCCTGATCCAGGGCGATCAACTGGCGGAATTGCGGGCGGAGACCGATCGTATCGTCAACGAAGCGCGCGGCATCACGGCCAACGACGATCTCTACGATCTCGAGCCCAGCCATAGCGCCTCGATGCCGCGCGTGCGACGGCTGAAGCCCACCATCTTCAAGCGCTTCGCCTTTTTCCATGCGCTGGCACGCGATCCCAAGATCACGTCGATCATCGCGCAGCTGCTCGGCCCCGCGATCCGCCAGCATGGCGGCAAGCTCAACATGAAGTCCGCCGGCTATGGCTCGCCGGTCGAATGGCACCAGGACTGGGCCTTCTATCCGCACACCAACGACGATGTGCTGGCGACCGGCATCTATCTCGACGATTGCGACATGGACAACGGTCCACTGCTGGTGATGCCCGGCACGCACCATGGCCCAACGTACGATCATCATGCCGACGGCCGCTTCTGCGGCGCCATGAACCCGGCCGACTGCGATCTCGATCTCAGCAAGGCCGTGCCGCTCACCGGCCCCGCGGGCTCGATGACCATCCATCACGTGCGGCTGGTGCACGGCTCGGCGCTGAACCATTCCAACCGCCAGCGCCGCCTGCTGCTGCACGAATATTGCGCCGCCGACGCCTGGCCGCTGCTGGGCGTCGCCAACTTCGACGAGTTCAACAGCCGCATGGTGCTGGGCGAACCGACCATCGAACCGCGCACCGTCTCCGCGCCGATCCGCATGCCGTTGCCGCCCGCGGATCATCAGGGTTCGATCTACGAGAACCAGCGCGGCGCCGGCCGGCGCTTCTTCGAGACCTTCGCCGACCGGAGCAAAGAAACGGTCGGCTAAGCCGGCCGCGGCCCGACATAGTTGGACTGCGGGCGGATGATGCGGTCGACCTTCTCCTGTTCGAAGACGTGGGCGCACCAGCCGGCGACGCGGCCGACGGCAAACAGCGCCGTGAAGGCCTCGCGCGGGATATCGAGCGCCTCGAGCAAAAGGGCCGTGTAGTACTCGACATTGATGTCGAGCCGACGGCCGGGCTTGTGCTTGCGCAGCGCGGCAATGGCGCCCTTCTCGACCTCCGTGGCATAGGCGAGCCGGCCCGCCGTCGCCGGCAGCTTGGCCACCGCCGCCTTCAGCACGTCGGCGCGCGGATCGCGCACCTTGTAGATGCGATGGCCGAAGCCCATCAGCGTCTCGTTGCGCGCGAAGACGTCGTCGAACCAGGCCTCGGCGCGCGAGGCCTCGCCTATGTCGTCCAGCATGTCGAGCACCGGCCCCGGCGCGCCGCCATGCTTGGGTCCCTTGAGGGCGCACAGACCCGCCAGCACCGACGAGATCAGGCCGGCATCGGTCGAGGCGACGACCCTCGCGGTGAAGGTCGAGGCGTTGAAGCCGTGATCGGCGACGGTCGCGAGATAGGTGTCGAGGCCTTTCTCGAAGGC
>DATJWN010000122.1:0-8155 GCA_035501235.1 Reyranella sp. | reverse complement strand
GGACGGACACCGCTGTCGCGGTCTACATCGCCCAGGGGGCGCGCGGCTTCGGGGACGAGGCGTATCGCGGCCGCATCATCGGAACGTTCGTCCTGGCGCCGATGCCGGACGGCAAATCGGTCGACGACTATCCGTTCGCGGACATCGACGGCAGCGTCCGCTGGCCGGTCGGCTGGCCGGTCGCCGGCGAACGGACCGTCAAATTGCCCCTCGACCGCGCCCCGGCGCTGAAGCCGCTCGTCCTCGAAACCTGCGGCGCCGACATCTGGCTGCGGCTGACCGCGTCCTTCCAGGCCGGCGCTCCGTCGCGCCTGGGCGGGCCGCTACGGCCTCTTCAAAACGAAATCCAGTCCGTCTTTGAGGCGGATCAATAGAGAACGCGCGGCAGCCACAGGGCGAGCTCCGGAAAGGCCAGCAGCAGTGCGATGAGGATGGCGTTGGCGACCAGGAAATAAGCGCTGCCGATGTAAAGCTGGCCGAGCTTGACGTCATCGACCTGCGATTGCAGCACGAACAGGTTCATGCCCATCGGCGGATGGATGAGCCCGACTTCGATGAGCACGACGAGCAGCACGCCGAACCAGATCAAGCTGAAGCCCAGCTCCTGCGCGAGCGGGGCGAACACCGGCACGGTGATCAGGATCATCGTGAGGGATTCGAGAAAGCTCCCGAGCAGGATGTAGAAGACGATGATGAACAGCATCACGCCGAGGCCCGGCAGCCGCAGCGCCGTGACCCAATGCGCGAGGCTCGGCGCGATCTGGGTCTGGACGATGAAGTAGCTGAACATGATGGCGCCGAGCAGAATGAAGAACAGCATGGCCGTGGTCCGGCTCGATTCGACGATGGCGTCGGTGAGCTGCTCGAGGGTGAGCTCACGCGATGCCGCGGCCAGCACGATCGTGGCAAACGTACCCACGGCCGCGGCCTCGGTCGGGCTGAACCAGCCGGCGTAGATGCCGCCGATGGACAGGAAGAAGATGAACAGGAGCTTCCACATGCCGATCGACGCCTTGAGGCGCTCGGCGAACGCGGCAGGCTTCGTGGCCGGCGCCCATTCGGGCCGGAACCAGGTGATGGCTTTGACGACGCCGATCTGCAGCGCTGCGAGCAGGAGGCCCGGGATCATGCCGGCCGCGAACAGCTTGGGGATCGATTGCACGGCGATGATCCCGTAGAAGATCAGCATCACCGACGGGGGGATCAGGATGCCGAGCGTCCCGCCCGCCACCGCCGAACCCAAGGCCAGCCTGTCGTCGTAATTGGCGCGCCGCATTTCCGGCACCGCGACATGGCTCATCGTCGCGACCATCGCGAGCGATGAACCCGACACGGCGCCCAGTGCTGCACACGCACCGACGGTCGCAGTCGCCAAAGTACCGCGACGGCCGCTGAACATGACGTTGATAGACTGGAACAGCTCGGTCGCCATGCCGGAATGCGCGGCGACGGCACCCATGAGGACGAACAGCGGTACGACCGACAAGTCGTAGGCGGAGGCGAAGCTGAATGGCGCCTTGCCGAGGACGAGAAGGGCCGCCGGCCACCCGTCGAGCACCGCGTATCCGACCGTGCCGACCGCGCCAAGGGCCACCGCCACCGGGACCCGCAGGAAGATGAGCGCCACCAGGACCGCGAAGCCGACAAGACCGATGATCTGCGGGGTCATCGGTGCTCTTCGGGGCGCCGGGTGGGCCGGCCGAAGCCCTTATGCAGCATGTATCCCGCGGCCGGCAGCGTCGCGAACAGACCCAGGATGATGAGCGCCCAGTAGTAGCCGAGCGACATCGGCAGGTCCGAGGCCGTCTCGCCGAACCGCACCGAATCGATGGCTGGCCCGATCACCTGCCAGGCCAGCAGGCCCAGGAAGGCGAGACCGAGCGCTGCGGCCGTAATCCGGAGCAGGCCGATTGTGCCAGCGCTGGCGAAATGGTCCACCAGGTCGACGGCGATGTTCTCCTCGGCGAGGAAGACCGCGGGCAGGTTGAGGAAGACGATGCCGACGAGGAAGAACTGGACGAGGTCGTAAGTGCCGGCGATCGGGCGGTTGAAGACGGCGCGCATGGTCACGTCGGCGACCGTGATCATCATCATCGCGATCAGGCAGGCGGCGCTGGCATATCCCAGCCAGCGCGCCAGCGCCGCCAACGCCCGCCCCCCAGGCCCCATTGGTCAGGTCTTCCAGAAGCTGTAGGAGTCCTTGGCGTGCTTCGCCGCGAGGTCGCGCATCAGCCCGTAGAGCTTGGTCGCGGGCTTGCCCTTGCCGTCGAGCTCGGCCAGGACTTTCTTGGAATCCTCGGCGCCGATCTGCTTGAACCTGGCGTCCTCGGCTGCCGACAGCGGGATCGCCGTCGCGCCCTCCGAGACCAGGTATTTCTTGCCCGGCGCATCGGCCGAATCCCAGAGCTTGCCGATTTCCGGGATGCGCGGCTGGATCGTCCCGTCGATGAGCTTCTGCAAGTCGGGCGGGAGCTTGGCGTAGCTGTTCGGATTCATCACCACGGCGAAGCTGCTGACGTAGGAATACATCTCGGTCGTGTACTTGACGATGCCGCCGAGATGGAACGCGGAATCGGCGCCGCCGTAATCGACGAATGTGCCGTCGATCGTGCCCTTCTGCAGCGCGTCGGCCTGGCCGCTGGGCGGCACGCCGACGGGGGTGGCCCCCAGGGCGGCGATGAAGCTCTTGATCGTCGTCGAGGCGAAACGGATGCGAAGGCCCTTCATGTCCTCGACCTTGCGCACGGGAACCTTGGTCGTGTGCAGGTTGCCGGGCTGGTGGGTCAGGAGCCACAGGATCTTCGTGCCCTCGTGCTCGGGTGCCAGATACTGCAGAACCGCAGGATCGTTGAGCACCTTGATGCCGATCTCGGCACTGCCGACCATGTAGGGAAGCTGCACGATCTCGGTCAGCGGGAAGCGGCCGGGCGTGGCCCCATGCAGGAACCAGGTGATGTCGGCGACGCCGGTCCGCGCGTAGTCGAAGTAGTTGTTGACCGGCCCCATCTCGCTGCCGGGAAAGATCGTGATGTTGAGCCGGCCGTTCGACTTCTCTTTGAGAAACGCCACCCATTGTTCCAGATATTTCGAGAAGATGTGCGTCGGCGTGATGAAGTGTCCGAGCTTGAGGTTGTAGACGTCCTGGGCTCGCGCCAGATAGGGTGCCGCAATCGCCGCCGCAGCACCGCCGAGCAGCGAGGCGTTGAACTGACGCCGTTTCATATCTCCCTCCCCTTGTCGTCGTTATCTCTGGTTCAGTCGCCGATCGGCCGATGCCCCCCGTAGGGTACGACCTCGCCCTCCGCGACGTATTTCAGCCGGCGCAGGCTCGCCGGATCGGCGGCTGGCATCCCCGTCACCGGGCCGCCGCGGATCGTCACGCGGTCCATGTAGCGCCGCTGCGGATAGTAGTCGTGGACCGCATAGTGCTGCGTCGACCGGTTGTCCCACATCGCGATCGTGTGCGGCGCCCAGTGATGGCGGAACTGGTATTCCGGGATCAGCGCCTGGTGGAACAGAACGTCCAGCAATGAGCGGCTCTCGCGCTCCTCCATACCCTTGATCGCGATGGTGAACTGCGGATTGACGAATAGCACTTTGCGTCCCGAGACCGGGTGGATGCGCACCACCGGGTGGACCCGCGGCGGATATTTGAGCTCGTATTCCTGAAGCTTCTTCGGGTTTTTCTCGAACAGCGGCCGGAACGGCTTGATGTCGTGAATGGCTTCGAGCCCTGAAATGAATTGCTGCAGGCGGTCGCTCAGGCCCTCGTAGGCGGCACTCATGCTGACGAACATCGTGTCGCCGCCGACCGCCGGGACCTCCTTGGCGCACAGGATGGTCGCCATCGGCGGCTCGGCTCGGAACGTCTCGTCGGAATGCCAGACATCGGTGCCGTAGGGCGGCACCTTCTCGTCATTGCGGAACTTGATGAGCTCGGGTGCTTTGCCCTCGTTGGGCGCGAACGGATGCACGGTCAGTTCGCCGAAGCGCCGCCCGAACGCGATCAGGTCCTCGCCGGTGATTTCCTGGTCGCGAAAGATGATCAACTCGTGCTGAACCAGGGCCGCTTCGATCACCTGGAACTGCACGTCCGGGAGCGGCCGGCGCAGATCGACACCGCCGATCTCGGCCCCCAGATAGGCGCCGACCTTGCGCGCTGTCACCCCGGCGCGCTCGGTCACGAGCGGTCCACCGCGATTGAACGCGAACGGCTTGTTCATGGCGCATCCTCCAGGTGCCGCACCGCAAAGGCGGGGACCTTGAACGGCCCCCTTCGTTGCCCGGCCGCCATGATGTCCGAAATTCACCGGCCGCGCCATGGCCGGACCACGAGAGGCGGCTGCCGGGCGCGGGACGCTCCTCTGGGCGGGCGCCCCTATTTGATCCACGTCAAAGACGGGGCGGCACCGGGCTGGTGGAATTTGCCCCTAACCTGGGAGTTCGCCATGCATCAGTCCCCCCCTCATAAGCCAGGACCGCATTACGAGATACCGGGCACGCCGATCTTCGACGGCGACCGGGCGCGCAAGGGCTACGCGCTCAACAAGATGTGCTTCTCCTTCAACAGCGCCGAGAACCGTGCTGCGTTCCTGGCGGACGAAGACGCCTATTGCGCCAGGTTCCACCTGACCCCGCAACAGTGCCGTGCGGTGCGCAATCGCAACGTGCTCGAGATGATCGAGGCCGGCGGCAACATCTACTACCTCGCCAAGCTCGCCGGCCTTCTCGGCCTCGGCGTGCAGGACATCGGCGCCCAGCAGACCGGCATGACGGTCGAGGCCTTCAAGGCGAAGCTCGCGGCCGCGGGGAAGGGGAACTAGCCATGGCCCAGATCGTCGGCGGCATCGCCACCTCGCATATCCCCTCGATCGGCAACGCCATCGCCAAGGGGCTGCAGAACGACCCCTACTGGCGGCCGTTCTTCGACGGCTTCGTCGGCGCCCAGCGCTGGCTCAGCCGCGTGAAGCCGGACGTGGTGGTGGTCATCTACAACGACCACGGGCTGAACTTCTTCCTCGACAAGATGCCGACCTTCGCGGTCGGCGCCGCGGCCGAATACCGGCATGCCGACGAGGGCTGGGGCCTGCCGGTGGCTCATCCGTTTCCCGGCGATGCGCGGCTGTCGTGGCATCTGATCGACTCGCTGGTCGAGGACGAGTTCGACATCACGAGCTGCCAGGAGATGCTTGTCGACCACGCGTTCACCATTCCGCTGAGCCTCCTGTGGCCGGGCTCTGCGCACGCGCGCCCGGTGAAGACGATCCCGATCGAGATCAACACCGTGCAGCATCCGCTGCCATCGCCCGCGCGCTGCTTCAAGCTCGGCCGCGCGATCAGCCGCGCCATCGAATCCTACGACGAGACCGCGAAGGTCCTCATCCTCGGCACCGGCGGCCTGTCGCATCAGCTCGACGGCACGCGTGCCGGCTTCATCAACAAGCCGTTCGACCTGATGTGCCTCGAAAAGATCGTGGACGATCCCGAGGCGCTTACCCGGTATTCCGTGCTCGACATCGTCGAGCAGGCGGGTTCGCAGGGTGTGGAGCTCTTGAACTGGATCGCGATGCGTGGCGCCTTGAGCGGGCGCGTGTCGCGCGTCCACGGCAACTACCATATCCCGATCTCCAACACCGCCACCGGCCTCCTCGTCCTGGAGAACCAGCCGCCGTTGCGCCTCGCCGTCTGAGCCCCTCTCGATCCCGTCCCGTCCTCGCCGAGGCTTGAGTTCGGAGCCCTTTGGCTGGAAGATGCCTGTAGACGGCCGCCCGGCACAAAAGTGCAGGGCAACGAGCCGAAACACAGGGCAGCGGGCATCACGAGGGGAGATCGAGTGTCATGGCACGATTCCAGCGTTTTAACGCCGCGCTGCTGATCGCGGCGGCGATTCTTGCGCTCGCGGCGGCGGGGCCCGTACGGGCGGCCAATTTCGTGTGGGCCAATGACGGCGACGTCAATTCGATGGACCCTTACGCCCGCAACGAGACCTTCCTGCTGAGCTTCCTGCAGAACATCTACGAGCCGCTGTTCCGGCACGACCGCAACCTGAACCTCGAGCCGGCCCTGGCCACCAAGGTCGAGCAGCCGAGCCCGACCGTCTACCGGTTCACCCTGCGCCAGGGTGTGAAGTTCCACGGCGGCGAGCCGTTCAGCGCCGACGACGTCGTGTTCTCGATCAACCGCGCCATGGGCAACGGCTCGAACATGCAGGGCAACCTCACGTCGGTGAAGGAGGTCCGCAAGGTCAGCGACTTCGTGGTCGAGATCGAGACCAAGGTCGTCGACCCGCTCCTGGTCTCCAAGCTGCAGCAGATCGGCATCATGTCGAAGATTTGGGCCGAGGCGCACAACGCCGTCGCCGCCGCGGACCTGACCAAGAACGAGGAGAACTACGCCACCCGCAACGCCGACGGCACCGGGCCGTTCATGCTCAAGACGCGCGAGCCCGACGTGCGCACCGTCCTTGTCGCCAACCCGACCTGGTGGGACAAGCCCGAGCACAACCTGACCACGGTGACCTTCGAGCGCATCGCCAACGACGCCACGCGCGTCGCGGCCCTGCTCTCGGGCGAGGTCGACATGGTCTACACCGTGCCGCCGCAGGACACCGACCGCATCGGCAAGACACCGGGCCGCCGCATCCTCGAGACGCCAGAGACGCGCATCGTCTTCCTGGGCTTCAACACGCAGTCGGACGAGCTGCCGGAATCGAACGTCAAGGGCAAGAATCCGTTCCGGGACATCCGGGTGCGGGAGGCGTTCTACCGCGCGATCGACGTGGAGGCGATCAAGCGCAGCGTCATGCGCGGCCAGTCGAAGCCGACCGCGCTCATGGTCGCCCCGGGCATGAACGGCTACACCAAGGACCTCGACGTACGGCCGAAATTCGACCCGGAGCGGTCGAAGAAGCTGCTGGCCGACGCGGGCTACCCCAACGGGTTCGAGACCGGCTTCGACTGTCCGAACGACCGCTACGTCAAGGACGAGGCGATCTGCCAGGCCGTCGTCTCGATGCTGGCCAAGGTCGGCATCAAGGTGGACCTGCTGGCGCAGACCCGCGCCAAGTACTTCGCCAAGATTCTGCGTACGGCCGCCAATGTCGAGAAGGCGCCGAACACCAGCTTCTACATGCTGGGCTGGTCGCCGGGCGCTACGTATGACGTCCACAACGTGTTCGAGGCGCTGATCGAGACCCCGAGCAACGCCACCAAGAAGGGCCTCTACAATTCCGGCGGCTATTCGAACAAGGCGTTCGATGCGCTCGCCGACAAGGTCGAGGTCGAGGCCGACAAGGCCAAGCGCGACGCCATGATCCACGAGGCGACCGAGATCTACCTCAAGGACTTCGCCTACATCCCGCTGCACCAGCAGGCGCTGGTCTGGGCGATGCGCAAGAACGTCGACCTGGTCCAGCCCGCGGACAACACGTTCCCGCTGCGCTTCGTCACCATCAAGTAGCCCCTGCGGCGCTTGGACGGCCGGCCCCGGCGCCTTTCGGCGACCGGGGCCGGTTCCGTTTTGGCTCCGATCCTGCTACGCCTCGGCCGTCACGGGTTCTGGGGGAAATGCTCGCATTCATTCTGCGCCGACTGGTCCAGTCCGTCGCCGTGCTGCTGACGGTGGGCCTGGTGGCCTTCTTCCTGTTCCGCTACGTCGGCGATCCGATCAACGGCATGGTCGGCCAGGACACGCCGGCGACCGAACGCGAGGCGCTGCGCGAGAAGCTCGGCCTGAACGACTCTGCGCCGGTCCAATTCCTGCATTTCATCGGCAATGCCGCCCGGGGCCGCTTCGGCCTCAGCTACCGCACCTCCGAGCCGGTCAACCGCATGATCCTCGAGCGCCTGCCGGCGACGATCGAGCTGTCATTCTGCGCGGCCCTGTTCGCCCTGCTGATCGGCGTGCCGATGGGCGTCTATACCGGCCTCTACCCCAGGCACTGGACCAGCCGCGCCCTGCAGGCGGCCTCCCTGATCGGCATCTCGCTGCCGACGTTCGTGATCGGCATCCTGCTGATCCTGGTCTTCGCCGTGTGGCTGCATTGGCTGCCGTCGTTCGGCCGGGGCGAGACGGCGACCTTCGGCTGGTGGACGACCAACTTCGCGCACTGGAAGGGCGTTGAGGCGCTCATCCTGCCGTCGATCACGCTCGGGCT
>DATJWN010000121.1:0-12052 GCA_035501235.1 Reyranella sp. | reverse complement strand
GCGAATCGACCGTGGGATCGGTCGCCTCGAAGGTCACCGCCTTGACGATTCGGCCGACATCCTTGCCCAGCCCTTCCTTGAGGCCGCCGAGATAGTCTCGGCCGTAATCGTCGTTCTGGCTCAGCACGCCGATCTTGGCGTCCTTGACGTTGGCCAACACGTGCTTGGCGTAGATGATCGCCTCGGTGTGGTAGTCGGGCTGGAAGCCCATGGTCCACGGGAAGTTCTTCGGATCGCCCCATTTGGAGGCGCCTGTCGCGACATAGAGTTGCGGCACCTTCCTGTTGTTCATGTACTTCTGGATGGCGGTGTTGCAGGGCGTGCCGAGGGGATTGAACAGGGCGAAGATGCCGTCCTGCTCCACCATCTGGCGCACGAGCTCGACCGTCTTGGGCGGGAGATAGCCGTCGTCGAGGGAAATGAAGTTGATCTTGCGACCGCTGATGCCGCCCGCATCGTTCACGCTCTTCCAATAGGCGGCGATGGTCTTGGCGATCGCCGCATAGGCCGAAGCAGGGCCGCTGTAGGGGTTGGTGTTGCCGATCTTGATCTCGGTGTCCGACACACCTTGGTCGTATTTTTTCTGCGCGCGCGAGGTCGTTGGTCCGGCGACCAGCGCTGCACTCGAAACGCCACTCAGGAACGCGCGACGCCTGGTGATCATCGTTTCCTCCCGTTAGCGCCGGCCATTATGTAAGATCGCCGGCAAAAAGGGGAGGAAGAACGATGCAAATCTTCGCGCGACTTGCGCTCGCTCTCGCGTTCCTGACGGTCTCGGAACCGTCGTTCGCGCAGGCAGCATGGCCGGAAAAGCCTGTCCGGATCGTCGTCGGCTTCACCGCGGGCAGCGCCACCGACGTGAGCGCCCGCATCTTCGCCCAGAAGTTCGGCGAGGCTTGGGGCCAATCCGTGATCGTGGACAATGTGGCGGGCAATGCCGGAGCGATCGGCGTCGACAAGGTCGCGAAGGCCGCGCCGGATGGTTACACGCTGATGTGGTCGGGCAACGCCGCCATCACCATCCTGCCGAGTCTGCAGCCCTTGCCCTTCGATCCGCTGCACGACTTTGCGCCGATCACGATAGCGCTCGCCGTGCCCAGCATCGTCCTGGTGAACAACGACCTGCCCGTAAGGTCGCTCTCCGATCTCGTCGCCTATGCCAAGGCCCATCCGGGCAAGCTCTCCTATGGCACGCCGGGGATCGGCACACCGCAGCACATCGCTGGCGAACTGTTGTGCAAGCTCGCAGGCATCAGGATGGAGCACATCCCCTATCGCGGCGCCAACCTTGCCGACACGATGAGCGGGGTCGTGCCTGTCGGGATTCAGAATGCCGGCGCCGCCATGCCGCTGGTGCGCGACGGCCGAGTCCGCGGGCTTGCTGTAACGTCGCTCAAGCGCTCGCCGAATGCCCCCGATCTGCCGACGGTGGCGGAGCAGGGCTTTTCCGGCTTCGAGGCGACGTCGTGGTTTGCGCTGCTCGCGCCCAGGGGCACGCCGCAGCCGATCCTGGACAAGGCACGTGCCGCCGCGCTCAAGGTGTTGGCCGATCCCGAAATGGTGAAAAAGCTCGCGGCGCTCGGTCTGGAACCGGTTGGCAGCACGGCCGAGGAGGCGCAGGCCACCATCGCGCGCGACATCCCGAAATGGGCCAAGGTCATCAAGGACGCTGACATCAAGCCGGCAAACTGATGTAATCGCCGCTGTGAGGGGGCTCACACTACTTCTGGCGTTGACGCTCGTGGGCGGCGCACCGGCGATCGCCGGCGCGCTGGAGGACGGCCGCGCGGCCTACGATCGCGGCGACTATGCCGCCGCGCTCGCCGCCTGGAAGCCGTTGGCGGAACACGGCGATGTCGACGCCGAGTTCTGGATGGGCGCGCTCTACGATCTCGGTCGTGGCGTGCCGAGGGACCTTGCCGCCGCCGTCGTCTGGTATCGCCGCGCGGCGGAGCACGGCAGTGCCATGGCGCAGTACAATCTCGCCCATATGTACGAGCAGGGCGAGGGTGTGTCGCCGGAATATGCGATGGCTGCCGCCGTGGCCTGGTACAGGCGCGCGGCGAACCAGGGCTACACCTACGCGCAGGGCAATCTCGGTGCGCTTTATGCCACCGGCCGTGGCGTGCGCCGCGACGACGTCCAGGCCTACAAGTGGTTCACGCTGGCGGGTGTCGCCAAGAACCGTGACTTCGTCGCGGCCCGCATGACGGCGGAGCAGATCGCTGCCGCCGAAAGCGAGATCAAGGCCTGGAAGGCCAAGCCGGAGCGCTGACTACTTCTTCATCAGCATGAAGCGGTCGCGCTGGGCCTGGGCGCATTCGCCCATGACGTCGAGTGCCCGCTGCACCGTCGGCGTGCCGAGGACGAAAGGATTGGGCCCGCGGGGCGCCTTGCGCATCGTGTCGAGCTTCTTGGGCGCCAGATCGACGCCGGAGTGATTGGAGGTCAGCACGTCGATGTTGAGCTGGCCCACCACCTCGCGCATGCGCTTGGTCGACTTGATGTAGGCGTCGAGCCGGTCGAAGTCCGCGCCGAAGTTGAAACCGGTGCCGCCCCATTCGAGCACGCGATGCGTCTCGCCGCGCCAGCGCACGTCGAAGACGGGTGAGATGGTGCCGAGCGTATGGCCCGGCGTCTGGTAGATCGTGACGCTGGTATCGCCGAGCGTGACCGTATCGCCGTCCTTCACGACGACGTCGCGCTTGGGCGGGGCGTCCCAAAGCGGCGTCTCGAACTCAAGCTTGGTCTCCATCATCTTCCAGTCGGGTTCGCTCATGACGACATGGGCGTGATACTTGTTCGCGAGATACGTCGCGCCGCCATAGTGGTCGCCGTGGCCATGGGTGACGATGATGTACTTGATGCGAGCCGGGTTGAGGCCGGAGCGCCTGAGACCGCCCTCGATCAGCTTGGCCGCTTCCTTGCCCGTGTTGAGGGCGTCGATCAGGATGATGCCGTCCGAGGTCGTGATCGCCCAGGCGCTGACCCAGGAATCGCCCAGGAAGTAGAGATTGTCGAAGGCCCGGCCTGGCGGCGGGGCGGCCTTGTTGATCAGCGCGGCCAGCTGGGTGTCGTTGCCCTTGGGCCGCTCGGCCGGGGCAGGCTCGCAAAGCGACAGGAGCTGCTTGAGGTCACTGCCGGCCGCTGTCGTGGCGGCGGCGAGGTGGGCCTGAACAGTCGCCTCTGAAACCGGCGGCGTCGTCGGTTCGGTCGCGCATCCGGCCAAGAAAAGGCCGGTCGCGGCCAGAAATCCGGCCCGGAATGTGGAACGTGTCATTGGTCGTTTCTCCCCTTTGGCGGGGAGCAGACCACCAACCCCGGTGGCCGGCAATGGCGGCGTTCCGAAGGCCGGTTCCGTGTGTGGCGAGACTCACAGACGGAGGATGGGCGGAGCGGCGACAAGGACCTGTCCTGGTGCCTCATTCCGGGCTGAGTCTGGGGATAATAAGACCTGACAGGACGCAACCAAACGCTCGCCGGTGACGTTTATTTTGCAGCTGGGGTGGCAGGGAAAATGCGCTTCGTCTCGTATCTCGCGCTGTTTGCGACGATTGCTGCCCCCGTGGCCGCGACCGCGCAGGATGTGGCGATGGCACAGGGCGCGGAGTGCCCCTCCTACGAGCCCGACTCCCTGCAAATCAGCTGGACCAAGCCGTGCGAGGAGGGCGACTGGCTGCTCGACACGCAGAAGGGCTGCCGCATGTGGGATTGGCATCCCGATCTTCATGACCGCGCCGTATGGAGCGGCGCTTGTCCTGGCGGCTCGAAGGAAGGTCGGGGAACTGTGCAATGGTACGAGCACGGCCAGGCGATCGACCGCTTCGAAGGCACTTATCATCACAATCGCCGCGAAGGCTACGGGCGCTACCGCTGGAATGCGACGGACAGCTACGAAGGCACCTACGTGAACGATGTCCCACAAGGGCAGGGCACGGCCAGGATCGAGGGTGAGGTCTTCGCCGGCGACTGGCAGAACGGCTGCTTCCGCAAGGGCGGCCATGTCGTGGCGATCGGGGTGTCGCGCAAATCCTGCGGCGAGCTTTCCGCGGCCGCCGACAGGCCGCGCCAGTCGGGGACCGATTAGCCCAGATCTTCGGTCGTGGCCTTGATCTCGTAGGTCTTGTCCTCGCAGGCGAGTATTTTCACGAACACCAGATCCACCAGCTCGGCCACTTCCTCGGCCTCGAGCTCGCCTGTGCCGACGGTTGCAAAGACGTTGGCGTCCCAATCGACCGTCTCAAGCTCCGGCTCGTCGAGGTCCTGCAGAAGGCCGGTGAGCTCGAAGCGGGTCAGCGGATCATCTTCATACGGGTAGGGCGAGATGTTGATCGAGTCCTGCATCACCTGGACGGAGACGTCCTGGCCGTCACCGTTCACGGTCTCGATCGTGCAGCACAGGGCGCCTTCATTCTCTTCGCTGAAGACTTCGGAGATGGCGGCGTTGATCGCCTCCACTTGCTTGATCCCCATGCCTCACTCCCCTCTAGGTGCTGTTGCGCCGCGCCCAGCTCTCAAGATAGTCGACGCAGAATGACAGGTTGACGACATCGACGTAGCGCCGGCCGATGTCGCGCAGGTTGTCGCGATGCGGCTGCTCCTCGATGTCGCCCACGCAATCCTCCGGCACCAGGGTGCGATAGCGCAGGCTGAAGCTGTCGAGCGCCGTGCCGCGGATGCAGCCCGACGTATTGCAGCCGGTCACGATCACCGTGTCGACCCGCTCCTTGGTGAAATAGTTGGCGACGCCCGTCTCGAAGAAGATCGACGGGCCCTTCTTGGTGACCTGCAGGTCGTACTTCGGATCGTAGATGCGCGGATCGAGTTTCGTGCTGGGATGGCTGTGCAGGAAGGTCTCACGCACGGCGGTGATCTTCCAGTAGGGCATCTCGCGTTCGTTGAGATAGGCGGTGTTGCAAACAGCGACCGGCACGCCGTGCTTGCGTGCTGTCTTGAGCAGGGTCGCCGTGTTCTCGACCGCACGCGTCACCAGGGGCGCGCCGCCCAGTGGATATTGCGGATCGGTGAAGCCGAGCTGGAAATCGACCACGACGATACCGGGCTTCTCGCCGGTGCCCACGGGAATGGCGCCGTAGCTGCGGCGTTGATAGTCGTCGGTCATGGCCTCAACTCGGATGGGCGACGGTGGCGCGGCCGAAACTGTCGACCTTTCCGTCGGTGTAGCAGACGTAGTACGGGTCGGACATGTCCCACGGGACGCGGCTCCAGAAGTCCTTGGCCACCGTGTACCGCGCGCACGCCCGGCCGGCGGTATTCGAGGTCCCCTCCGGCGGTCCCATGATCGCCACGACCTCCTGCGGGGTCATGCCGGCATGGACCTGATCGACGGTCGAGCCGTGGATGCAGCCCGAGGCCAGCAGAAGCGGCGCCAGAGGCAGGAAGAGGGCGGAGCGCATCGGTCGATCTCCGGTTGATTGCGTGGACGATAAGCCAGAGTTGGTCTCGCCGCCAAGAATAGTCGGGCGCGTTCGGCTGGCGTCAGGACCGCCAATGGGCTACCTCCCATTCATGCTGTCCGATTCCCGTTTCCTGCCGCCCGGCCTTGCCGCCTCGTTGAGCGGACCCATTGCGCACGATCTCACCGAAACCGGGATCTCCGAGGTGGCGATGACGGTGTTCGGCGATCCCGACGTCGTGCCCCTGTGGTTCGGCGAAGGCGATCTCCATACGCCCGATTTCATCAAGGAAGCGGCGCAGCAGGCGCTGCAGGGCGGCGAGACGTTCTACACCTGGCAGCGCGGATTACCCGAGTTGCGCGCGGCGCTCGCGACCTACACCGGGCGGCTCTACGGCAAGAAGTTCGAGCCGGACCGCTTCACCGTGACGACGGGCGGCATGCAGGCGATCCTGCTGTGCTGCCAACTCCTGCTCGATCCGGGCGACAACATCGTGATCGTGTCGCCTATCTGGCCGAACATCACGTCGGCCGCGCGGCTGGTGCGGGCCGAACCGCGCTACGTGGCGCTCGATCGCAGGCCGGATGGCACCTTCGCGCTCGACTTGCAGAAGGTCTTCGACGCAGTCGATGACAAGACGCGGGCGATCTTCGTCAACTCGCCAGGCAATCCCACGGGCTGGACGATGACGTCCGACCAGCAGCGCGCGCTGCTCGACTTCGCGCGCAATCGCCGCATCTGGATCATGGCGGACGAGGTCTATGCGCGGCTGATCTACACGCGGCCGGTGGCGCCGTCGTTCCTCGATCATGCCGGTCCCGACGATCCGGTGCTGATCCTGAACAGCTTCTCCAAGCCCTGGGCGATGACCGGTTGGCGGCTGGGTTGGCTGACGCATCCGGCGGCGTTGGGCGACCAGATGGCCAAGCTGGTGCAGATCAACACCTCTGGTGTGCCGGCCTTCCTGCAGCGCGGCGCCATTGCGGCGCTGGAAAAGGGCGATCCCTTCGTGCAGCAGATGGTCGATCGCTGCCGTGCCGGGCGCGAATTGGTCTTCCAGCGCCTGTCGGCCCAGCCGCGGGTCAAGATCGCGCGGCCGGAAGCGGCCTTCTACAATTTCTTCTCGATCGACGGCGTCGGCGACACCATGGCCTTCTGCAAGAAACTGGCGATGGAATACAAGGTCGGGCTCGCGCCGGGCGAAGCCTTTGCCGCGGGCGGGCAGGGCAACATCCGACTCTGCTTCGCTGCCGGTGCAGAGCGGCTGAGCAAGGGCCTCGACCGCATCGAAGCGGCGATCAAGGCGCTATGATGCCGGCATGGCCCAGCCTCCTTCCATCGCCGTCCGGCACCTGCGCAAGGTGTACGGCGAGGTCGTCGCTGTCGACGACCTGAGCTTCACGGTGCCGCGTGGCGCCGTGCTCGGACTGCTGGGCGGCAATGGCGCGGGGAAAACGACGACCATCGCCATGTTGCTCGGCCTGCTCGAGCCGACGGGCGGCGACATCGAGGTGCTGGGCGTCGACATGCGCCGCCAGCGCTACGCGGCGTTGCCGCGCATGAACTTCTCTTCGCCCTATGTCGACCTTCCGCATCGCCTGACCGTGCGCCAGAACCTCGCGTTCTACGGTCGTCTCTACGGGGTGCGGCCGCTGGCGTCTCGGGTCGAGGAGATCGCCGAGCATCTGCAAGTGGCGGACTTCCTGGAGCGGCAGACGGGCAGGCTGTCGGCGGGCCAGAAGACGCGCGTGGCGCTGGCCAAGGCGCTGATCAACAAACCCGACGTGCTGCTGCTCGACGAGCCCACGGCCTCACTCGATCCCGACACGGCCGACTGGGTGCGGACCTACCTCAAGGACTATCAGGCCGAGACGCACGCCACGATCCTGCTCGCCTCGCACAATATGGGCGAGGTCGAGCGACTGTGCGACGACGTCATCCTGCTGCAGACCGGCCGCGTCTTCGATCGCGGCAGTCCGCGCGAGCTGATCGAGCGCTTCGGCCGCGAGGACATGGAGGAAGTCTTCCTCGACATGGCGCGCGGTCGCAAGCGCGGGCTAGACTCGCTGCGCAAGAACGAGGCGGCATCATGAATTCGCTCGATCGCATCTACGCCCTGGTACTGCGCCACATCAATCTCTGGCGTAGCTCGGTGATGCGCCTGATCGATTCCATCTACTGGCCCATGGTGCAGATGATCATGTGGGGCTTCATGACGAAGTACCTGCTGTTCCAGAATTCGGTCGTGGTGCAGGCCGCGGGCGTGCTGCTGTCCGGCCTGCTGTTGTGGGAAGTGGTCGTGCGCGGCAACCTCTCGCTGTCGATCGCCTTCCTGGAGGAGATGTGGTCGCGCAACCTCGGCCATCTCTTCGTGAGCCCGATCCGTTCGTGGGAGATGGCGACGGGCATCGTCATCGTGGCGCTACTGCGCACCTTGCTCGGCCTGGTGCCGGTGTCGCTGATGGCCTGGGCCTATTTCGGCTACTCGATCTACTCGCTCGGCCTGCCGCTGGTGCTGTTCTTCGCCATCCTGCAGATGTTCTCCTGGTCGGTCGGTCTCGCCATGTCGGGCATGATCATGCGCGTAGGCCAGAGCGCGGAGGGCTTCGCCTGGGCCGGCGTCTTCATCATGCTGCCGATAAGCGGCGTCTACTATCCCATCACGGTCCTGCCGCACTGGATGCAGGTGATCGCGCACGGCCTGCCCCCGGCCTACGTCTTCGAGGGCATGCGCGACATCCTCAATCACAACACCGTGCACTGGGATGCGCTTGCCATGGCGTTCGGCCTGTCGGTGGTCTATCTGGTGATCGGCTTCCAGATCTTCCTGTGGTTCTTCCGCTCGTCGCGCCGGCACGGCACGCTGCTGGGCCAGGGCGAGTAGTCGGCCCGGAGGCAATGCAGGCTGTCGGGACACTTCGCATTGCAAGGCCAGAGGGCTACGGCGCGTTCAACACCTTCTGGCAGGCCGCCGGCAGCTTGGGCTGCCTGGGCTTGATCTTGATCTGATCGTCGGGTGGGAAGGTGACGGGAGGCTGCTTTAGCCACCAGTCGAGAGCGGCACCGCAGCCATCGTCATGCGCGTAGTCGGCCTGTGGCTGGCAGAGCGGGTCGTCCGGCGGACAGTAGAGCCTGACATGGAAATGGTCGTCGTGGCCGTACCAGGGCACGACCTTGCGCAGCCAGCTGCGATCGCCGGCAACGGTCTCGCAAAGCCTCGCCTTGATCCAGCGATTGACGAACATCCGGTCGAGGTTCGGCATCTCGGCCGCCGTCTTGAGCAGGGCCACGTGCTGCTGGGTGAAGACCTGGTCGTCGAGCGTCTGGTCCTCGATCACCAGCGGCCGCAGGCGCGGGTTCTCGCGCTCGGCCGGCGGGGAACGCGGTCCGGGCTGGCGCTCGTACCAGATGTCGGCGTCGAGGCCGGTCTGATGGCTCTGGTGGCCGGTCGGCGCAGGCCCGCCGCGCGGCTGCCCGATATCGCCGATGTAGAGATAAGGCTGCCCCAGGGCGCGGACCTTCTCCGCCAGCGTCTCGATGAACTGCAAGGTGACTGGATGACCCCAATACCGGTTGCGGCTGATGCGGATGGCCTCGTAGCCCGGCCCGTCGAGAGGCAGGGCCTCAGCGCCCTGGATGCAGCCGGCGGTGTAGAAGCCGATCGACTGCGCGGGGCCCGATGAGGGCGTCTTGACCTTCGGCCAATCCGCACCGCAGCAGAGCAGGGCCGCGAGCAGCGAAACCGCGATACGCTTCATCTTGTTGGCAAGATAGCCGGCCGCTAAGAGGTTGCCCATGGCCGACTACGCCAACCTCACGCTGACGCGCGACGGCGCCATCGCCCGGCTGGTGCTGAACCGGCCTGATCGGCGCAATGCGCTTACCCATGCAATGATGCTGGAGCTGCAGGACGCTTTCGATCGCGTGCGCGCCGATGAAGGCTGCCGGCTGCTGATCCTGCGCGGCGCGGGCGGACACTTCTGCGCCGGCGGCGATCTCGACGCCATGGCCGACATGCCGGCCAAGCCCGCCAACGGTGCGGCCGATCCGCTGGTGCCGGCCTATCGCCAGTTCGGCGACGCGCTGTTGGCGCTGAACGACTTGCCGCAGGCGACGGTCGCCGTCGTCGAAGGCTCGGCGGTCGGCGGCGGCTTCGGCATGGCCTGCTGCTCGGACGTGGTCATCCTGCACGAGAGCGCACGCTTCGGCATGCCCGAGCCGAAGGTCGGCTTCATTCCCTCGCAGATCCTGCCCTTCGTCGTGCGTCGCATCGGCGAGGGGCTGGCGCGCGATCTCGCCGTCACCGGCCGGATCATCGATGCCACGGAGGCGCATCGCGCCGGGATCGGCGCGCATTTCTGCGCCAACGTCGCCGACCTCAACCGCACGATGAAGGCGGTGACCGACGACATCCTGCGCCAGGAGCCGCACGCCATTGCCGCGGCAAAGCGGCTGGTGCTTTCCTGCGCCACGCAGGATGATCGCGCGGTGCTGGACGATGCGGCGGAGAGCTTGGTCGACTTGCTGCGCCGGCCGGAAGCGAGCGAGGGTATCAAGGCTTTCAAGGCGAAGACTGCCGCGCCATGGGCGAAGGGATAGGACGATGCGCAATTATCGCCACATCGAGGTAACGCCGATCTCCGGTGCGCTGGGCGCGGAGATCGCGGGCGTCGACATGGCACGGGAGCTCGATGAGGAGGTCGTGGCCGAGATGCGCCACGCCTTCCTGGAGCATCTGGTGATCTTCCTGCGCGACCAGAAGGTGACGCCGCAGCAGCAGGTCGCCTTCGCCAAGCGGTTCGGCCAGCCGATCGAGTACCCGCAGCTCAAGGGCCTGCCCGAGGCGCCGATGATCACGCCGGTCGTGAAGCTCGAGAACGAGCGTCATAACTTTGGTGGCATCTGGCACTCCGACACCACCTATCTCGAGATCCCGCCCATGGGCAGCATGCTGCTGGCGCGCGAGATCCCGCCCTACGGCGGCGACACGATGTTCGCGAACCAGTATCTCGCCTACGAGGCCTTGTCGGACGGCCTGAAGCAGACGCTCGACCGGCTGGTCGGCGTCAGCTCATCGGCGAAGGCCGACGTCACCAAGACGCGCGAGGATGCGTTGAAGCAGGCGGGGGCGAACGCCACGCCCAAGCGGCTGGAGGCCGAGCATCCGATCGTGCGCACGCATCCGGAGACCGGCCGCAAGGCGCTCTACACCTCGGTCGCGCACACCGCACACATCAAGGGCTGGACGGAGAAGGAAAGCCTGCCGTTGCTGGAGTTCCTGTGGGAGCACCAGACAAGGCCCGAGTTCACCTGCCGCTTCCAATGGAAGGTCGGCTCGCTCGCCTTCTGGGACAATCGCTGCGCCATGCACAATCCGATCAACGACTATCACGGCTTCCGCCGTGTCATGCATCGGGTCACCCTGGCGGGCGACAAGCCGCGCTAGCGGCTGGGCGGCGCGAGCTGGACCGTGCCGACGCCGCTGCGGGCCAGTTCGGCGGGCGTTCCGTCGATGGTGACATAGCCGAACTTTCGCCATTCCGGCAGGAAGTTGTGTGACCAGCGCGAAAGCATGTCGCCCGATTCGCCGAGCGGGATGGCGAAGCGGCTGTTGTCGAGATCGGAAAAGTCGTAGACGGCGCGATAGCCCGCGCCATGCACGGCCTCGAAAGGATGCGGCCCATTGAATGCCGGAGTGGCGCGATTGAGCGTTTCCTCGCCACCATCGGCGGGGAAACGCACGGAGGCGACGTCCCGTAGCAGGGGAATGGCGTCGAACAGCGGATGCTTGAACGCCGCGGGATGTTCGCGTCCCCATTGCCAGCTCTCGATATTGCTTCCCTGCAGGCGGGAGATGCCGTCCAGCGCGCGATCGAGGGCGGTGGCGATCGTATCGTCGCAGCTCGAGCCGCACCACTGCGGACGGTCGCGCAGGATGCGCATCATCAAGGGCACGTTGGGATAGTTGAGACTGTCGTAGAGTTCCTTGCCGACGACATGGGCGAGCAGCCCGCGCTGCAGCTCGTAGATCCAGGCGGTATAGATCAGCGGCTCGGGCCGGCTCGCCAGCATGAAGCGGTTCCAGTTGGCCATCATGTCCCGCACCTTGGCGGCACGCGGGTTGCGCGGCTCGACCTTCAGCAGGATCGGCAGGAGCTCGGCGGCGTCCGGCGAGAGATTGTCGGCCTGGATGGCGATCATGCCGTAGACCGGATGGCGATCGACCTCACGCAGAAGCTGGTTGGCGCGGCGCTGCCGATAGGGCGTGGCCCAGTCGCGGCTGATGAAGTGGCGATAGTCGTCAGGCACCAGCCGGGCGTTGGCGTTGACGATGATGCCGCCCGTCGGGTTGTAGGTGCGCGGCAGCTCGTCGAACGGCACGAAGCTCGCCCAGTCGTACTCGCCGGTCCAGCCGGGCGAAGGGAACGAGCCGTCGCCCTTTCGCCGGATCGGCACGCGTGCCGGCGATACCAGGCCGATATTCCCGGCGGTGTCGGCGTAAACCATGTTCTGCATGGGCGTGATGATCTTGCGCGTCGCCGCCAGGAACTCGTCCCAGTTCTGGGCGAGGCCGATGCGCAGGAAACCCTCGATCGAGGTGTCGCCGCCGTCGAGCGCCGTCGCCTGCAGGGCGA
>DATJWN010000120.1:0-14515 GCA_035501235.1 Reyranella sp. | reverse complement strand
GCTCGAGCTCGATGCCCGAGAAATCGAGCTTGCCGATTTCGGGCAGCACCTCAACGGCGACCTCGAACTCGACATCCTTGCCCTCGGACAGTTCCTTCAGATCCACCTTGGGCTGCAGCGCCGGCCGCAGGCCACGATCCTCGATCGCCTTGGCCGTGCTCTGGTTCACCGCCTGTTCGAGCGCCTCGCCATAGAGCGCCTGACCGTACTGCTTCTTGAGGAGGCCAACCGGCACCTTGCCCTTGCGAAAGCCGGGGAGCTGCGCGGTCTGGGCGAGCTCGGCCAGGCGCTCATCAACCTTGGCCGACAGATCGCCCGCCGGAACGACGATTTTGAATTGCCGCTTCAGCCCTTCGGCCGAGAGTTCCGTCACTTGCATTGCTTCACTTCCATCTTTTCCGTCTGGTGCGGGCGGAGGGACTTGAACCCCCACGCCTTGCGGCACGAGAACCTAAATCTCGCGTGTCTACCAATTCCACCACGCCCGCGCCGCGAGGCCGAAGGCGCGCTTCTTAGTCTGCGCCCGCCGGGCGGTCAATTCATCGCTGCAGCAAGGGCTTCGGGCAGAAAATCGACGATATCCTCGGCGATCAGGCCGGGCCTGCCGAAGCGGTAGGCGCACTCCCCATGTAGCCAGGCGGCGGCCGCCGCCGCGGCCAGCGGCGCCAGCCCCTGGGCCATCAGTCCAGCCGCGAGACCGGCCAGCACGTCACCCGATCCGGCCGTCGCCAGCGAGGCCGGCGCATGGACATTGATGACCGCGCGGCCGTCGGGGCCGGCGATCACCGTGTCGGGCCCTTTGAGCAGGACGGTAGCGCCGCTGAGATGCGCCGCCTCCCGCACCCGCGCGAGCTTGCCGGTATCCGTACCGAGAGAAGGGAAAAGGCGTTTGAATTCACCCTCATGCGGCGTCAGCAGGACGGGTCCTGCGATCGCCTTGAAGAGGTCCGCAGGCTCCCGGGCGAAGCTCGTGATGGCATCGGCGTCGAGCACGGCCGAGCGGCGCGCGGCCAGCGCCGCAAGCACCGCCTGCCGCGTGCGCTCGTTGACGCCCGAACCGGGTCCGATCAGTACGGCATTGCGGCGCTGGTCCTGGAGCAGTTGCCCGAAGGCCCGATCGTCACTCGCCTCGACGACGAGGTTGCCGGGTTCGGCCGATTGATAGACCGCCATCGCCGAAGCGGGCGAGGCGATGGTCACCAGCCCTGCGCCGACGCGACGCGCCGCCAGCGCCGCCAGCCGCGCCGCGCCCGTCGCCGTACCGCCGCCCAGGATCGTGAGATGGCCGCGCACGTACTTGTTGTCGCCGAAACCATCGCGCCGCAGGAGATGTCGCCACAAGGCCGGCCCATCGCGCCATTGGCGTGGACCGATCGCCTGCAGCACGGACTTCGGGATGCCGATGTCCACGACCTTGAGCTCACCGCAGCGGCGCAGCCCTTCGAGCGACAGGTGCCCGGGCTTGGCGCGAAAGAACGTCACCGTGACGTCGGCATGCGGTGCGCAGCCCAGCACTTCGCCTGTGTCGCCATGCAGGCCGCTCGGGACATCGACGGCCACGACGCGGAGTTTGCGCTCGTTCAGAACGGCGATCAGTTCGGCAGCGACGCCTTCGATCGGCCGGCTGAGGCCCGCACCGAACATCGCGTCGATCACGATCGGATTGCCGTGGAGAAGCGCAGGGGTCAGCTTCTCCGTCGCCCCTCTCCAGGTCCCGGCCGCCCACGCCGCATCGCCCTTCAGAGCCGATGGCGCGCCCAAGAGGCCGAGACGCACCGGCCAGCCCGCCTCCTGCAACCGTCGGGCGGCGACGAAACCGTCGCCTCCGTTGTTGCCAGGCCCGCAAAGGACAGCGACGGGCTTGCGTGGGTAGCGTGCGACAACCGCCGCCGACACCGCCCTGCCCGCCGCCTCCATCAACGCCGTCCCAGACACGCCTCCGGCAATGGCGGCAGCGTCAGCGGCGCCCATTTCGGCGCAGGTCAGGAGGGTGAGGTCGTCGTCGGGAGCGATATCAGCCATGGCGGGCGGGCGATTGGGGCGGCCGACCGGATTTGAACCGGCGACATCTAGAATCACAATCTAGCGCTCTAACCAACTGAGCTACGGCCGCCACCGTGGGTCGCTCCCGGCGAAGCGGGCCTTCCTACGCTCAGCCGATCACACCGTCAAGAAATTGGGCCGTCAAGAAACGGGCGCCTGCGGCAGCAGCCCGTCGATGGTGCGGATCCAGAGGTTGATGGCGTCCTCGACCGAGAGACCGAAGTGCTCGCGCATGCGCGCCCAGCTCTCGAAGTCGGTGATGGCCTCGAGCGCGAGCAGGACCTTCCGCCGTTCGTCTTCGGCCAGCGCCGCGAGCTCCGGCCGGTACATCAGTTCCAGGCGTCGCACGATCATGTCGCGCGCCTGGCGGATGCGGGTCTTCAACTCCTCGGACTCGCCCTGATTGGCGTTGAGCGCACGCCACATGGGCAGCCAGCGCTCGCAGGTCTGGGCGCGCGTGCGCACCTGCGACTGCAGGCGCGTCGGTCGATCGGCATCGACATCGCGCAGCACGGCCTGCGCATTGGCCTCGGCAAAGGCGCTGTCGGTGACCACCACGCGCAGCGCATGCAGGTCGGTGAAGCGCTCGAAGATCGAACGGACCGAGCAGCCGGCGCGCTCGGCGATCTGGTTCGCCGTCGGCATCTGTCCGGTCTCGCCGAGCAGCGAGAGATAGGCCTCGACGATGCGCTGCCGCGTCCGCTCGCTGCGCATGCGGCGGCCGTCGAGCGAGTGAGTCTCGGTCGGCATCGACATGTGTCTAGCTCGCGCCGGCCGGCGTCGGCGGCAACAGGCTGTCGATGGCGCGGACCCAGGCCGCACAAGCCTCGTCGAACGACAAGCCGAAGAATTCACGCATCCGCGCCCAGCTCTCGAAGTCGGTCAGCGCCTCGATGGCCAGCACGGTCCGGCTGCGCTCCGCGTCGGGCAGCGTCGAAAGCTCCGGCTTGAACACCAGCTCGATGCGCCTGAGGATGAGCGAGCGCGTCATCCTGATGCGCTCCTGCAATTCCGCGGAGTCGGCGGAATTCGAGTTCAGCACGCGCCACATGGGCAGCCACTGGTCGCAGCCCCGCCCGCGGATTTCCACCTGCGCGCGCAGGCGCGTCGCGCGGTCAGCGGGAAGATCGCGCGGCGCATTGGTCGCACGGGCGTCGGCGATGGCCTGATCCGTCGCGGCGAGACGCAGCGCCTGGAGATCGGGAAAGCGCTCGAAGATCGAGCGCACGGAATAGCCGGCGCGTTCGGCGATCTCGGCCGCGGTCGGCACGCGCGGACTGCTCTCGCGCACCAGCGCCATATAGGCCTCGATGATCAGTCGCTTGGTCCGCTCGCTGCGCAGATGGCGCCCGTCGATCCGCTCGGGCTTGGCCGGCGGCGAAGCACTGTCAGGAGGCAGGTCTGTCACCGTCGATGCTGTCACGGTTTGGCGGCGGGCGTCGGCGGCAGCAGCCGGTCGATGGCATAGGTCCAGACCGCGCGCGCCTCGTCATAAGGCAAACCGTGAAGCTCGCGCATGCGCGCCCAGCTTTCGATGTCGGTCAGCGCTTCGAGGGCGATCAGCATGTCCCGCCGCTCCGGCTCGGCGAGCGTCGACAGCTCCGGCTTGTACATCAGCTCGAGCCTGGTGATCGTCGTCTCGCGCGCCCGACGCACACGCAGTTTCAGCTCGTCCGATTCGTCCTGCGAGTTCAGCAGCACCCGCCAGAGCGCGATGCCACGCTCGCAGGTCTGGGCGCGGGTTTCGACCTGGGACTCTATCCGTGTCTGGCGGCTGCCATCGACATTGCGCGCGGGCGCCAGTGCGGCGGCCTGGGCGAGACCGTAGTCGGTGGCCGCGACGCGCAGCGCGTTGAGATCGGGAAAGCGCTCGAAGATCGAGCGCACGGAATAGCCGGCGCGCTCGGCAATTTGCACGGCTGTCGGCAGCTTGGGATCCTCCCGGACGAGTGCCAGGAAGGCTTCAATGATGAGTTGCTTGGTCCGTTCGCTGCGCAGGCGACGGCCATCGATGCGGGGCGTTTTGGGAGACGACGGGGCGGGCAAGACGGCTTCCACGGGACTCGCGCAGGCAAGGACTTAAGACAGGTCGAACGGCTGGCGGCACACATTGCAGCCGAATGGAGAATTTGGCAATGCGAATGCAGTAATATTATGCCGCAGGATGACGCAGCCGTCGCGGAAAATCGTATGAAAAATTGCAGTCCTTAATTCACCGCCATGCATATCCCTGCATTAGCGCTTGAAATGCTTGGCCAGCCTTTCGATGGCGCTGTTCAACGTCTCGTCATGTTTACAGAAGCAAAATCGCGCGAAATGTCGCGGCGCACGCCCTGGTTCGTCGTAGAAGGCACTCACGGGAACGGCGGTCACCCCAGCTTCCACCGTGATGTGCCGGCAAAAATCCTCGTCTGTCCCGTTAAATCCCAAAGGCCGGAAGTCGGTTGTCACGAAATACGTTCCGTGCGCCGGCAGCACTTCGAAACCGATGTCGCTGAGCGCGCCGGCAAGATGGTCGCGCTTGCGCTGCATGTCGGCGGCCAGCGTCCGGTAATAGCCGTCCTCCAGCCGCAGGCCGGTCGCCGCGCCCCATTGCAGATTGGGAGGCGTGGTGAAGGTCATGAACTGATGGGTCTTGGCGATCGCCTTCATGACGTCGGGCGCCGCGGTGACATAGCCCACCTTCCAGCCGGTCACGCTGAAGCTCTTGCCGGCCGAGCCGATGCGCACGGTCCGTCCGCGCATGTCGGGCAAGGTCATGATCGAGACATGCCGGCGATCGTCGAAGATGATGTGCTCGTAGACCTCGTCGCAAACGGCGTAGGCGTTGTACTTGCGACAGAGCGCGGCAATGAACTCGAGCTCGTCCTCCGTGAACACCTTCGAGCAGGGGTTCATCGGTGTGTTGAACAGGATGAGCTTGGTGCGATCGCTGAAGGCATCGCTGAGCTCCTGCCGCGGCAGGCTCCAGCTTGGCGGCTCGAGGCGGACGAGCTTGGGGATGCCGCCGGCGCGGCGCACGATCGGCAGGTAAGAGTCGTAGAGCGGCTCGATCAGCACGACTTCGTCGCCGGGCTCGATCAGGCCGAACAGGCAATCGCCCAGCGCTTCGGTGGCACCTGAGGTAACCAGCACCTCGCTTTGCCAATCGACCTCCAGCCCCTGGAAGCGCTTGGCGTGCTCGGCCACGGCCTGGCGCAGTTCAGGCATGCCCATCATCGGCGGATACTGGTTGTGTCCGTTCATCAGGTAGTCGGCGGCCGCGGCCCGCACGGCCTCGGGGCCTTTGTCGTCCGGGAAGCCCTGGCCGAGATTGACCGACTTGTGCTCGCGGGCCAGCGCCGACATCACCTCGAACACCGTCGTTCCCAGGCCCGACATGAGCGAATTCGCGGACTTCATCGTCTCTCCATTTCAGCTCGTTTCAGCGGCATCTTTTTGCTCATTATCAGATCAATCCGCCTAATCTTAAGCCATACCCTGCTTCAACGCCTTCGACTGGCTCGCCAATTCGACTTGGCACAAAAGCTGCTGCCGATCCTCCGACCGGATGCCATCGCGGCAATGCCGGTGCTGCCGCGTGGAGTAAGCCAAGCCAATGAAGAAGATCGAGGCGATCATCAAGCCCTTCAAGCTGGATGAGGTGAAGGACGCCCTCAATCAGATCGGCCTCAAGGGCATCACCGTCCTGGAAGCCAAGGGCTTCGGACGGCAGAAGGGTCATACCGAGCTCTATCGCGGCGCTGAATATGTCGTGGACTTCCTGCCCAAGGTGAAGCTCGAGCTCATCATCGAGGATGAAATGGTCGAGAAGGCCGTCGAGGCCATTCGCACGGCCGCCCATACCGGCCGGATCGGCGACGGCAAGATCTTCGTGTCGGGCGTCGACGATGCGATACGAATTCGCACTGGCGAGCGCGGCGACGCCGCCGTATGAAAAAGCGCCCTTGGGGGCAGGGTCAAAACCAGAGAGAGGGACAATGGACGCCAAAGCAGTACTCGCGTTGATCAAGGAAAAGGACGTGAAGTTCGTGGACTTCCGTTTCACCGATCCTCGCGGCAAGTGGCAGCATACCGCCCGCATGGCCTCGGCCACCCAGGAAGACTCCTTCACCGATGGCGTCATGTTCGACGGCTCCTCGATCGCCGGCTGGAAGGCGATCAACGAGTCCGACATGATCCTGATGCCGGATCCCTCGACGGCCGTCCTCGATCCCTTCACCGCCCAGACGACGCTGATCGTGAGCTGCGACGTGGTCGAGCCCTCGACCGGCCAGCTCTATGCGCGCTGCCCCCGCTCGACCGCGAAGCGCGCCGAGGCCTACATGAAGTCCTCGGGCATCGGCGACACGGCCGTGTTCGGCCCCGAGCTGGAGTTCTTCGTGTTCGATGACGTCCGCTTCGACGTCCAGATGTCGGGCAGCTTCTTCAAGCTGAACTCGAGCGAGTCGCCGTGGAACACGGGCGCGGAGTTCGAGGGCGGCAACATGGCCCATCGTCCGGGCGTCAAGGGCGGCTACTTCCCGGTCCAGCCGGTCGATTCGATGAACGACCTGCGCGCCGAGATGATGACGGTCGCGACCGAGATGGGCCTCACGATGGAAATCCACCATCACGAGGTGGCGCCGTCGCAGAACGAGCTGGGCTTCCGCTTCGACACGCTGGTGAAGACCGCCGACAATGTGCAGAAGTACAAGTACACCCTGCACAATGTCGCCCACAGCTACGGCAAGTCGCTGACCTTCATGCCGAAGCCGCTCTACGGCGACAACGGCTCGGGCATGCACACCCACCAGTCGATCTGGAAGGACGGCAAGCCCTTGTTCGCGGGTTCGGGCTATGCCGACCTCTCGGAGACGGCGCTCTACTACATCGGCGGCATCATCAAGCACGCCAAGGCGCTGAACGCGTTCACCAACGCCAGCACCAACTCCTACAAGCGCGTCATCCCGGGCTTCGAGGCGCCGGTGTTGCTCGCCTACTCCAGCCGCAACCGCTCGGCCTCGTGCCGCATCCCCTACGCGTCATCGCCCAAGGGCAAGCGCGTGGAGGTTCGCTTCCCCGATCCGTCGGCCAACCCGTACCTCGCCTTCGCCGCGATGCTGATGGCCGGCCTCGACGGCATCCAGAACAAGATCCATCCGGGCGACCCGATGGACAAGAACCTGTACGACCTGCCGCCGGAGGAGCTCTCGAAGGTTCCGACGGTCGCCGGCAGCCTGCGCGAGGCGCTCAACGCCCTCGAGGCGGATCATTCCTTCCTCACCAAGGGCGGCGTGTTCACCGACGACCAGATCGACGCCTACATGGAGCTGAAGTGGGAAGAGGTCTACAACTGGGAACACCAGCCGGCTCCGATCGAGTACAAGATGTACTACTCGATCTGATCGTCGAACTTTCGGATCAGGAAAGGGCCCGCCGGTGCGGGCCCTTTTTTGTTTTTGAGGTGACGAATGCCGATCAAGAGTTTTCCCGCCTCCTTCCGGACCCAGGATGTGGCGACGAACGGCACGACGCTTCATGTGCGCATCGGCGGCCAGGGGCCTGCCGTCGTGCTCCTGCACGGTTTCGGCGACACAGGCGACATGTGGGTGCCGCTGGCGGAGAAGCTCGTCTCGAGCCGCACCGTCATCGTCCCCGATCTGCGCGGCATGGGCTTCTCGGCTCGCCCCGCCTCCGGCTACGACAAGAAGACTCAAGGCGTCGACATCGCAGGTGTCCTCGATGCCCTGAAGGTCGAACGCGCCGATCTCGTCACGCACGATATCGGCAACATGGTGGGCTATGCCCTCGCCGCCCAATATCCCGCGCGCGTCACGAAGTTCGTGATCATCGACGCACCACTCCCCGGCATCGGCCCGTGGGACGACATCACGCGCAGCCATGCCTTGTGGCATTTCTCGTTCTACGGCCCCGATGCCGAACGCCTGGTGGCGGGCCGCGAGCGCATCTATCTCGATCGCTTCTGGAACGAGTTCTCGGCCGACCCGAAGAAATTCGACGAGGCCTCGCGCGAGCACTACGCCAGGATCTATGCGATGCCCGGCGCCATCCACGCCGGCATGGAGCAGTTCAAGGCCTTCGACCAGGACGCGACCGACAACAAGGCGCTGCTGGCCAAGGGCAAGCTCGCCATGCCCGTGCTGGCCGTCGGCGGCGAGAAGTCGTTCGGGCTGACCATGGCGGCGGTGATGCGCTTCGCCGCCAGCAACGTCTCCGAGGCCGTCGTGCCGGCGGCCGGCCATTGGGTGATGGAGGAAAATCCCGATGCCACGGTCGGCCTGATCGTGGGCTTTCTTTCCAAATGACGCCGACGTGATTTCGACGCCGATCCATTGATCATAATCGGCGCCCAAGACGTGTGAACGTAAACTCCCCGGCGTTTGAGTTGCACGCAGGGAGTTCACTCATGCAATCGTCGCCGTAAAAATGCTGCTAAAAACGGCCAAAACGGTTGAAAACGGTCGGAAACGGCAAGCCGCTTCACCGTGGGCCCGTTCCTTCGACCTCGCGCAGGAACGCCTCGATCTCGGCGCGCGAGCGCAAGCGATGGACGCGCTTGAAGGCCGCCTGCTCGGCGATGAGCTGGCGGTACTTGGGCGTCAGATGGCGATGGCAGAGGCCGAGCACCTTGTAGCTGCTGAGCGTGCTGGCCCACAGCGGGCTTCCCTTGGGCCAGCCTTCCGGCCACACGAACGGCGCCTTCAGGAGCCGCTTGGTGACCCACCAGGCATGGATGGCGAGCGGCAGGTCGACATGGATCAACGTATCGGCCGCGGCGAAGCGCTCCCAGGCCGAAGCCTTGTCGCCGTAGCCGTCGATGATCCAGGCGTCGCGAGTCAAGAGATCGGCGTGCGCCTTGAGATATTCGTCATGAGGAACCGCCGCGCCGCCCGGCCTGAACTGGATGAGGTCGAGAGGATGGAGCGGCAAGCCGGTGATCTCGGCGAGCCGCCTGGCGAGCGTCGACTTGCCCCCACCGGCATTGCCGAACACGGCGACCTTTTTCATGCCGCCCAGTCTATCTATTCTTGCGGCCGACGAATCAATGGGAGTGACGCCAGTGGGCTGGATGGATGACGCGATGGTGGAGCTGCGGCCCTGGATCGGGCAAGTGCGGGTGACGGAGGATGACGTCGGATTGATGTCGGTGCGCCGCGCCGCCTCCACTTTCAACCTCGATCCCGCCTCCTTCACCAAGGGCAGCGAGCTGCCGCCGCTCTGGTTCACCTTCATCGGCACCGAGACGATTGAGCAAAATCAGCTCCGCCTCGACGGCCACGCCAAGCCCGGCGTCGTCCTGCCGCCGATCCCGATGCCGCGCCGCATGGGCGCCGGCCGCAGGGTCAAGATCATGGGGCGACTGCGCACCGGCGAGCCGGCTCTCAAGAAGGCCGAGGTCGTCGACATCGCCCCCAAGAGCGGCCGCTCGGGCGACATCTTCGTGCTGACCATGCGCAACACCTACGAGCAAGGCGGCAAGACGATCGCGATCGACGAGGCCGACGCGATCTATCGCCCGGCCGTGCCGCCGGGCCAGAAGACCACGGCGACGGTGGCGCACCAGGCGCGGTCCGACCATGCGTGGAACGAGACGACCCATCTCTCTCCCACGCTCAACTTCCGCTACGGCGCGCTGACCTGGAATGCGCATCGCATCCACTATGACGGCGACTACACGCGCGGCGAGGAAGGCTATCCGGCGATCGTCTCCAACGGCGGCCTGTCGATGCACCTGATGGTCGATGCGGCGCTGAAGCACGGCAAGGGCACGCTGACGGGCTGCACCGCCCGTCTCGTCCATCCGCTGTGGGTCGGCGACCATATCGACGTGCGCGGCGAGGAACAGAAGGACGGCAAGCTGAAGATCTGGGCCGCCAACAAGGACGGCGTCCTGTGCGGCGAGATGGACCTGGAGTTCCGCCCATGACCGGTGGACCTCTGGCCGGCGTCAAGGTCGTCGACCTCACGACCATCGTCGTCGGTCCCATCTGCACCCGTACGCTCGCCGACTACGGCGCCGACGTGATCAAGGTCGAGGCGCCGGGCGGCGATCTGCTGCGCACCATGGCCGAGGGCAGCCGCAATCCGGGCATGTCGGGCAAGTTCATCAACTTCAACCGCAACAAGCGCTCGATCTGCCTCGACATCAAGAAGCCTGCGGGCCACGCCGCGCTCCTGAAGCTGATCGAGCAGGCGGATGTCTTCGTGAGCAACGTCCGGCCCGAGGCGCTGGAACGGGCGAAGCTCGACTATGCGAACCTCTCGAAGCTCAACCCGCGCCTGATCCAATGCTCGATCCTGGCCTTCGGCCGGGGCGGCCGGTACTACAACCGGCCGGCCTACGATCCCGTGATCCAGAGCCTGTCGGGCGTCGCCGGCACGATCCAGCGCGCGACCGGCGAGCCGCGCTTCGTGCCTATGGTGATGAGCGACCATATCAGCGGGTTGATCTCGGCCCAGGCCATCGGCTTCGCCCTCTTCCGCCGCGAGAAGACCGGCAAGGGCGAGGCGATCGACGTGCCGATGCTCGAGAACATGGCGTCGTTCGTCTCGAGCGAGCATCTCGGGGCCGCGACCTTCGATCCACCCGTCGGGCCGACCGGCGATGGCCGCCTGCTCAGTCCCAACTACCGGCCCGTGCCGACCAAGGACGGCTACGTCACGGTGCGACCCAACACCAACGCCCAGGCCTTCGCCTTCTTCGATGCCATCGGCCGGCCCGAGCTCAAGACCGACCCGCGCTTCGACAGCGCCGCATCGCGCACGAAGAACGCCAAGGCCTATTTCGAGGTCCAGGCGACCTGCCTTGGCCACAAGACGACCGACGAATGGGTCGAGCTGTTCGACAAGCTCGACGTGCCGGCCGCACGCTACAACTCCATCGACGAGCTGCTGACCGACCCGCACCTGAAGGACGTCGGATTCTTCAAAGAGGAGCAGCATCCGAGCGAAGGCAAGATCCGGCGCACCAAGCTCGCCAATATCTTCTCCGGGGGCGCACGCGAGGACGAGACGTCGGCGCCACTGATGGGCCAGCACACGCGCCAGATCCTGGCCGAGATCGGCTACAACGCCGCCGAGATCGACGGGCTTCTCGCCGACGGCGCGGTGAACGAGGGCAAGCCTCGATCTTGAGTCAAATTCTACTTTAGGTTGCTTTACGACAAGATACTCGTCCTTATAGTTGTGTCCATGACATTGCTTGGACGCTCCATCTTCCTGGCCGCCATGGCGATCGGCTTTATCGCGAGCCCGGCCTTTGCCCAGATGACCTCGCCCAACCCGGTTGAGATCCCGCTGCAGGAGGCGATCGACGCCCTCAAACGCGTGAAGGACTGGAAGCTCCCCCAGTCGACCGGCGTTCTGGACGAATTCAGGGCGGCCCTGGCGAAGGCGGACGCCGGCCGGCTCGATGACAAGGCCATCGACAGCCTTCAGTCCCTTCTGGCCGCCGTCGATTGCGGCGCTCCGCCGGAGGCGGGCGACCTCATCCGCGATGCTCTTCGAAGACGGAACGTTGCAGCGCCGTCGCGCTCCTGCCCGCGGGAAGCCGGCCTCAGCCAGCGCTAGAACGGCTTGTCGCCCTCGATCAGCACGCGCTGCATGATGCGGCTCTCGCCCAGCGGATAATCGACATCGACGCGATGCATGGTCGCGCGATTGTCCCAGATCACGCAGTCGCCGACCGACCATGCGTGGCCGAAGTGATGCTCGGGCTTGCGTGCCTCGGCCGCCAGCTCGTCGAGCAGCGCGTCGCTCTCGGCGCGCTCGAGACCGACGATGCGGTCGAGGCGGTTGAAGTTGAGGTACAGCGCCTTGCGGCCGGTATCCGGATGCGTCCGCACCAGCGGATGCTCGACATCGGGCGTCTCGGCGATCTCCTGCGCGGTGCGCTGCGAGGGCCGGTTGCGGGCCCGCGCCGTGTCGTAGGCATGGATCGCCCGCTTGCCGTCGATCCTGCGGCGCGTCGCCTCGGGCAGCGCCTCGTAGACGGCGTGCATGTTGCAGAACCAGGTGCGCCCGCCGTGGCTCGGGATCTCCATGCTGTGCAGCAAGGTCGCCTTGGCCGGCGTATGCATGTAGGAGTCGTCGGTGTGCCAATCCTCCGAGCGCAGCGCCGTCTTGTCGGTGGTGCCGTCGGCCTTGAGCGTGCTGACCATGGTCGAGACTTCCGGCACCTCGCCAGTGCGCTTGTAGCGCAGGAGCTGCGCCTTGGGCCTGCCGAAGGCCGAGGCGAAGTCGCGCATCTCCGCGGGCGTCATGCGCTCGCCGGGCACGACGATCAGGAGATGCTCGCCCAGCGTGCGATTGAGCCAGGCCGCGACATCGGACCTGGCCGCATCGGCGTGGCGCAATCCCTCGATGCGCGCGCCCAGCGCGGCCTTCAGGGGAACCACCTGTGCTGCGACCGTCATCTCGCCCTCCTCAGCACGCTGGACAACAGCTCCGTCAACCACACTTTCATCGACTGTACCGCCGCCGCAGCCTTCTGCCAGGCCGGCAGCGACTTCACGAAAGCATATGCCTGGTCGCGCCAGTAGAAGAACTGCGTATCGGCCCAAGCGAACCAGCGGAGCTGCATCAGGGTCGGCCGCAGGATGCGATAGAGGCGCGCCAGGATCGCCGTCGCCAGCAGCTTGCCCAGGATCACCGACACCAGCGCGGTGAGGTAATGGCCCTTCAGGGCGAGCCAGAAGGCGATCACCTTGATCGGCAGGATCAGGATGGACGGCGCCACGAAGGTGAACAGCGCGGGCCAGGGCGACAGCTTGACGAGGCGTGCTTCCAGCCGCGCCACCGGCGGCCAGCGGCCGAACGCCTCCGTCAGCACGTTGAGATAGCGGATCAGCGTCTGCTCGAAGAAGACGATCGCCGCGGCCAGCGGCACGATCGCCAGTTCGAGGGCGCGTTCGAGATGACGCTTCATCGACTGCATCATGTAGGATGTATCAGAAAGTCGGACAATCGCTAGAGCGAAGCGGGGATGGACACCGTCAGCAGGACGTAAGGGAGACAAGGCCGCGCCACAAGCGGCCGACTTCCCCTAAAGCCCAGAGGTGTCCATGTCCGCGACGAAGGTGTTTGTCTGCACGTCGTTGATCTTTCTCGCCATCGCCGCCCAGCCCGTCTTTGCGCAGGGCACGGGCAACAACTCTCCCACCACAACGCCCTCTTCCCCCGTCGACGGGACCAACTCCCAACGACCGCATGCGCACAAGCACCATCATCATCGCCAGCAGAACCCTGGCAGCGGCGGGCCGACCACACAGGGCAGCACGACCGGCTGGCACTGAGTCCTAGACGGTCTTCACCAACTCGGCGATGGCGGCGCCGACGGTCTTGGTGTCGCCATTGCCGCCGAGATCCTTGGTGCGCGGATTGCCGGCAAGCAGCGATTCGGCGATCGCCCGTTCGATGCACTCGGCCGCTTCGGGATAGCCGAGGTGACGCACCATCATCGCGCCCGACCAGATCTGGCCGATGGGATTGGCGATGCCCTGGCCCGCGATATCCGGCGCCGAGCCGTGCACGGGCTCGAACATCGAGGGGAACTTGCGCTCGGGATTGATGTTGCCCGACGGCGCGACGCCGATCGAGCCGGTGAGCGCGGGGCCGAGATCCGACAGGATGTCGCCGAACAGGTTGGAGCCCACGACGACATCGAACCAATCCGGATTGCGCACGAAATGCGCGGTCAGGATGTCGATGTGATACTGGTCGGCCTTGATGTTCGGGTACTTCTTCTTCATCGCGTCGAAGCGCTCGTCCCAGAACGGCATCGTATGGATGATGCCGTTGGACTTGGTGGCCGACGTTACGTGCTTCTTCTTCGTGGTACTCGCGAAGTCGAAGGCGAACTTCAGCACGCGGTCGACGCCCTTGCGCGTGAAGATGGCCTGCTGAATAGCCATCTCGTCGTCGGTGCCCTGGAACATGCGGCCGCCGATCGAGCTGTACTCGCCCTCGGTGTTCTCGCGCACGACCCAGAAATCGATGTCGCCCGGCTTGCGGTTGGCGAGCGGCGACGGCACGCCCTCGAACAGGCGCACGGGGCGGAGGTTCACGTACTCGTCGAACTCGCGGCGGATCGGGATCAGCAGCCCCCACAGCGAGACGTGATCCGGCACACCCGGCCAGCCGACGGCGCCGAGGAAGATGCTCTCGAAGCCCTTCAAGGTTTCCATGCCGTCGTCCGGCATCATCTTGCCGGTCTTGGCGAAGCGGTCGCACGACCAGTCGAAGTCGGTGAACTCGAGCTGAAAGTTGAAACGACGGGCCGCGGCCTCGAGCACGCGCACGCCCTCCGGAACGGTTTCCTTGCCGATTCCGTCTCCCGGAATGAGGGCGATCTTGTGCTTGGCCATGTGTTTCCTCTCCTTGCGCCCCACGACGTATACTCGACCGAGGTTCAGGAGCAAGCTATGGCCTACGACCTCAAGATCACTGGCGGAACGATCGTCGACGGCAC
>DATJWN010000119.1:0-4029 GCA_035501235.1 Reyranella sp. | reverse complement strand
AAAACGGGCGACGTGACAGGGCGGGCTCATGAGCAACGCAGCTCAAGCCGCAACGTCGCCGAACCATAACAAATTTGGACGCCCGAGCAACAAGTCCGGCAGCGCAGTCATTCGCGAGGCGCGCCGGTAGGGCTAGTGATTTGGCCCGCCGTAAGGCAGCACACTCAAAGCATCGGAGATGACATGACTACGATCCTCACGTGCAACCCGCCCGAAACCCGTCCGGACCTGAAGGCGCTCAAGTCCAAGCAGCAGGCGGCCTGGTCGTCGGGCGACTACGCGGTTATCGGCGCCACGCTTCAGATCGTCGGCGAACAATTGGCGGAAGCGATGGATTTGCGTGCCGGCCAGAGGGTCCTCGACATCGCCGCGGGCAACGGCAATTTCACGCTCGCTGCCGCCCGCCGCTGGTGCGAGGTGACCTCCACGGACTATGTCGAGGCGCTCTTGACCCGTGGACGCCAGCGAGCCCAGGCCGAAGGCCTTCCGGTGACGTTCCAGACGGCCGACGCCGAGGACCTCCCTTTCGCGAGCAGCTCCTTCGATGCCGTGGCCTCGACGTTCGGCGGGATGTTCAGCCCTGATCAAAGCCGCACCGCGAGCGAAATGCTGCGCGTGTGCCGGTCGGGTGGCCGCATCGGTCTCGCCAACTGGACGCCGGACGGCTTTATCGGTCAGATGTTCAAGACCATCGGCAAGCATCTTCCGCCGCCGGCCGGGATGAAGTCGCCTGCGCTGTGGGGCACCGCGGAATGGATGCAGGCGACCTTTGGCGCCGATGCCTCCTCGCTGTCTGCTCAGCCTCGCCACTTCGTGTTCCGGTATCGATCCGCCGAGCATTTCCTCGAAATTTTCCGGCAGTACTACGGGCCGATGCTCAAGGCGTTCGAAGCCCTTGATGCCGCCGGCAGGAAAGCGCTGGCGCGGGATATCGTCGAATTGATCGGTCGCTTCAACACATCCGGCGACGCGACGATGGTCGTTCCCGGCGAATATCTGGAAGTGGTCATCGTAAAACGCTAGCCCTCGAGACGGCGCCTGCTCGTCTCTTCCGGCCCGGGGAGGCGGGCGGGCGCTAAGCCAATTTCCCGTGGCAGTGCTTGTATTTCTTGCCCGAGCCGCACGGGCAGGCGGCGTTGCGGGAGACCTTGCCCCAGGTCGCGGGGTTGTTGCGGTCCACCCCACCCGTCGGATGGCGTACGGGTGCGCGCGCGGCTCCGTTGCCGGGCGGCGGCGCCAGGGCCAGGTCGCCCTCGGCGGCGTCGGCCATCGCCGGATCGGGATGGGACTCGCGCATCTGGGCCGGGTTGCGCTCGGGCGGCGTCATCGGCGGCGGCTCGTCGGGATTGCCGACCCGGATTTCGACCCGGGCGAGGATGCTCGACACGGTCTCGCGCAGGTGCCGCAGCATCTTCGCGAACAGCTCGAACGCCTCTCGCTTGTACTCGTTGAGCGGGTCGCGCTGGCCGTAGGCGCGCAGGTTGATGCCCTGCCGCAGATGGTCGAGCTGGAGCAGATGCTCCTTCCACGCCTGGTCGAGGGTCTGCAGCAGGATGCTGCGCTCGGCGAGGCGCATGATGTCGGGGCCGATATTGGCCGCCTTCTCGGCGAATTTGCGGTCGGCCGCGTCGATCAGCCGCGACTTGATCTCCTGCTCGGCGATGCCTTCTTCCTTGGCCCAGTCGGCGACCGGCAGGTTGAGGCCGAAGATGCGCAGCATCTCCTCGTGGATCGCGTGGGTGTCCCACTTCTCGGCATAGGCGTTTTCGGGGATGCAGCGCTCGACCAGCTCGTCGATCACCTCGTGCCGCATGTCCACGATCTGCTCGGAGACGGTGGAGGCGCGCATCAGCTCCTTGCGCTGCTCGTAGATCACCTTGCGCTGGTCGTTCATCACGTCGTCGTATTTCAGCAGCTGCTTGCGGATCTCGAAGTTCCGCGCCTCCACCTTCTGCTGGGCCTTCTCGAGCGCGCGGTTGATCCACGGATGGATGATCGCCTCGCCCTCCTTCAGGCCGAGCTTGCGCAGCATGCCGTCCATGCGCTCCGAGCCGAAGATGCGCATGAGGTCGTCTTCCAGCGACAGGAAGAACTTGGACGCACCCGGGTCGCCCTGGCGGCCGGAGCGGCCGCGCAGCTGGTTGTCGATGCGCCGGCTCTCATGCCGCTCCGTGCCGACGATATAGAGTCCGCCCGCGTCCACCACCTGCTGGCGCGCCGTCTCGATCTCACTCTTGATCGCCGCCGTGCGCTTGGCGCGCTCGGCTTCGTCGGTGAGGGGTTCGACTTCCTGCTTGAGGCGCATCTCGAGGTTGCCGCCGAGCTGGATGTCGGTGCCGCGGCCGGCCATGTTGGTGGCGATGGTCACCGCCCCGATCCGGCCGGCCTGGGCGATGATATAGGCCTCCTGCTCGTGGTAGCGGGCGTTGAGGACCTGGTGCGGAATGCGCTTCGACTTCAGGACCTCCGACAGCACCTCGGATTTCTCGATGCTCACCGTGCCGACGAGCACCGGCTGGTGCCGCTTGCGGCAGTCCTCGATCAGTTCGACGATCGCCGCGAATTTTTCCTTGGCCGTGCGGTAGACCTCGTCGTCCTTGTCCTGGCGGACCATCGGCCGGTTGGTCGGGATCTCGACGACCTCGAGCTTGTAGATCTCGGCGAACTCGTCGGCCTCGGTCATGGCCGTGCCGGTCATGCCGGCCAGCTTCGGGTAGAGGCGGAAGTAGTTCTGGAACGTGATCGTCGCGAGGGTCTGGTTTTCATTCTCGACGTTGACGTGCTCTTTCGCCTCGAGGGCCTGATGCAGCCCCTCGGAATACCGCCGGCCCTCCATCATGCGGCCGGTGAACTCATCGATGATGATGACCTTGCCGTCCTTCACGATGTAGTCGGTATCGCGCGCGTAGAGCTTGTGGGCGCGCAGCGCCTGGTTCACGTGGTGGACCAGCGAGACGTTGGTGATGTCGTAGAGCGAGCCTTGGGTCAGGATGCCGGCCTCGCGCAGCAGCTCCTCGACCTTCTCCGCGCCGATCTCGGTCAGTGCGACCGTGCGGAGCTTCTCGTCCTTTTCGAAATCCTCAGGCCCCAGCTTCGGGATGACCTTGTCGACGGCGATGTAGAGATCGGAGGAGTCGTCGCTCGGGCCGGAAATGATCAGCGGCGTGCGCGCCTCGTCGATCAGGATGCTGTCCACCTCGTCGACGATCGCATAATTGAACGCGCGCTGGACCATGTGGTCCAGGCGGAATTTCATGTTGTCGCGCAGGTAGTCGAAGCCGAACTCGTTATTGGTCCCGTAGGTCACGTCGCAGCCGTAGGCGGCGCGACGCTCGTCGTCGGTGAGCCCGTGCAGGATGCAGCCGACGCTCAAGCCCAGGAACTTGTACACGCGCCCCATCCATTCGGAGTCGCGGCGGGCGAGGTAGTCGTTCACCGTCACCACGTGCACGCCCTTGCCCTCGAGCGCGTTGAGATAGACCGGCAAGGTCGCCACCAGCGTCTTGCCTTCGCCGGTCCGCATCTCGGAGATCATGCCGCGATGGAGCACGACGCCGCCCATGAGCTGGACGTCGAAATGCCGCTGACCCAGGACCCGCTTCGCCGCCTCGCGGACGGTGGCGAAAGCGTCGACCAGCACGTCGTCCAGAGTCTCGCCCTTCGCGAGCCGCTCTTTCAGCCACGGGGTGCGGGCTTGCAGCTCGGAATCGGAGAGCTTCGCCACGTCCGCCTCGGCGGCATTGACCGCGGCGACGATGGGCTGCAACCCCCGTACGGCCCGGTCGTTGGCATTGCCGAACAACTTCCGGGCAATGGCGGCGAACATGCGAAATAATACCTTGTATCTGGATGGGGTTGGCGCCCGTGAGCGCCCCTGACACATAGGGGGCGGAGGTGCTCCTGTCAACGCGCGCGGCGGGTGCCGTTCAGGCCCGGAACGCCCGCGGAGTCCGCTTGTCGGTGGGGGGCCGGCGGTGCATGATGCCGCCCTCCGCCGGGCGCGTCTTTCAGGCGTCAGTTCGCGCGCCC
>DATJWN010000118.1:0-16641 GCA_035501235.1 Reyranella sp. | reverse complement strand
CGGGTGACGGCTACGTCGTCGTCGATCGGGTGGCCAAGGTCTTCAATCCGGGCACAGGGCAGCAGGTCGAAGCGGTTGCGCCGACCTCCTTCGCCGTCCAGTCGGGCGAGTTCGTCTCGCTGCTGGGACCCTCGGGCTGCGGCAAGAGCACGCTCATGATGATGGTGGCCGGCCTCGACAAGCCCACCGCCGGCGGCATCGCCGTCGCAGGCAAGCTCACGACGGCGCCGCGCGCCGAGACCGGCATCATGTTCCAGGACCCGACGCTCCTGCCATGGAAGAGCGCGCTGGAGAACGTGCTGTTTCCCTTCCGGGCGATGAACAGGCCGGTCGAGCCATTCATCGACAAGGCCAAGGCGCTTCTCGACGAGGTGGGCCTCGCGGGCTTCCACCACCACAAGCCGCGCCAGCTCTCGGGCGGCATGCGCCAACGGGTCGCCATCTGCCGCACCCTGGTCTACGAGCCCGACCTGCTGCTGATGGACGAGCCGTTCAGCGCGCTCGACGCGCTGACGCGCGACGACATGAACCTCGTGCTGATGAAGATGTGGCAGGAGCATCACCGCACGGCGATCTTCGTGACGCACTCGATCCGCGAAGCCGTCTACCTCTCCGACCGTGTGCTGGTGATGAGCCAGCGGCCGGGCAAGGTCATCGCCGACGTCCGCATCCCCTTCGCGCGGCCGCGGGATCTCGAGATCGGCGAGACGGCGGAGTTCAACGAGATCTGCGGCTACCTGCGCGGCAAGATCCAGCACCGGCCGACCTGATGAGCGATCGCCTGCGCGCCGCGATCCTGCCGACGGCCTTCGCGCTGGGCGTGCTCGCGCTCTGGCAGGCGCTGGTGATGGCCTTCCACTACCCGAAGGTCGTGCTGCCGGCGCCGACGGACATCGTTGCCGCCCTGATCGACAATGCCGGCGCGCTCGTCCATCAGGCCGTGCCCACCATGCGTGACACGCTTGCGGGCTTCCTGCTCGCCACGGTGCTGGGCGTCGGCCTCGCCTCCCTGCTCTCCTTCAGCCGCCTCGTGCGCGACGCGGTCTATCCCATGATCGTGCTGCTGCAACTCGTGCCGAAGATCGCCTGGACGCCTTTGTTCATCGTCTGGGCCGGCATCGGCTGGCCTTCGCGCCTCACCATCGCGACCTTCATCGCCTTCTTCCCGATCTTCATCTCGATGATGGCGGGCCTCGAGGCGACCGACCGCTCGCTGGTGCGCTTGAGCGCCAGCCTCACCGCCACGGGCTGGCGCACTTTCCGGCTGGTGCGCTTCCCCGCCTCGATGACCTACCTCTTCTCCGGTCTCAAGATCGGCGCGACGCTCGCGGTGATCGGGGTGATCGTGGCGGAGTTCATCTCCTCCTCGGAGGGGCTGGGCTTCCTGATCCTGAAGAGCGCGGCCCTCCTGCAGACCGATCTGATCCTGGCGGCCATCGCCGTACTCTGCCTGCTGGGCGTCGGCTTCTACGGGCTGGTCCATGCCGGCGAGGCGGCCGTGCGCAGATGGCAGGGCGAATGACGGTCGACGTCCGCACCGCCGCGCGCCAGCTCGTGCCGCCCGCGATCGGCGTGGCCATGCTGCTCGGCCTGTGGTCGGCGCTCGCCGCCAGCGGCCTGGTGAAGCCGCGCCTGCTGCCCTCGCCCAACAAGGTCTGGCAGACCCTCGAACGGTCGATCGGGCTCCTGCTCGAGCAGGCGACGCCGACCTTCCTCGCCGCCATCGCCGGCATCGCGGCCGCGGCGCTGCTCGGCATCGCTCTGGGCATCGCCGTCTCCGCGTCGCGCCGCCTGATGCAGGCGATCTATCCCACCATCGTCTTCTTCCAGCTCATTCCCAAGGTCGCGCTGGCACCGGTGTTCCTGATCTGGTTCGGCCACGGCATGGCGGCGAACGTGATCTTCTCGATCTTCATCGCCTTCTTCCCCGTGCTGGTGGCGACCATCGCCGGCCTGCAGGCGACGCCGCCGACCTACGAGAGGCTCGGCGAATCCCTGATGATGCCGCGGCTTCGGATCTTCTTCGGCGTGAAGCTGCCCTTCGCCCTTCCGCACATCTTCAGCGGCTTGCGCATCGGCGTCACTTTCGCGGTGATCGGCGTCGTGCTGGGCGAGTTCATCACCGCGCAGGCCGGCCTCGGCTACATCATCCTGTTCTCGGCCAACAACTTCGAGACGGCGCTGCTGCTTGCCGCGATCGCGCTGCTCTGCGTCGTCGGCGTCCTGCTGTTCGGCTTCTTCCTCGCGCTCGAGGCGGTGGTGCTACGCGTCTACGACAGCCGCTGACCGGATCGCCGATAGACGGTGAAGGCCGCGAAGGCGCCGCTGAGGCCCGCGAATGCCAGCCAGTAGCCCGGCGAGGCCTTCGATCCGGTGACCTCGACCAGCTTGGTGGCGACCCACGGCGTGAGGCCGCCGAACAGCGCCGTCGCCAGCGAATAGGCGAGCGAGAAGCCGGCGGTGCGCACCTCAGGCGGCACGACCTCGGTCAAGGCCACGACCATCGCACCGTTGTAGCTGCCGTAGAGGAAGGAGAACCACAGCAGCACGATCAGCATGTTGGCGAAGGTGACATGGCCCGAGAGCCAGAGCAGCGCGGGCCAGCCGGTGACCAGCATCAACGTCGAGAAGAGCAGCAGCAGCGGCCGGCGGCCCAACCGGTCGGACACCGAGCCCATGACCGGCAGCCAGAACAGGTTCGACAGCGCCACGCAGAAGGTGATGGTCAGGCTGTCGACCTCGCTCAGGTTCAGCACCTTGCCGAAGGTCGGCGTGTAGACGGTGATGAAGTAGAACGGCACGGTGGTCATCACGACCATCATCATGCCGAGCAGCACGATCCGCCAGTTGGCGAGCAAGGTCTGAACGACCTCGCCGAGCTCGGGATGGTGCTTGCGCTTCTGGAACTCCTCGGTCTCGGCCAGCGACTGGCGGATATAGAACAGGAACGGCACGATCAGGCAGCCGACGAAGAACGGCACCCGCCAGCCCCAGTCCGACATCTGGGCGGGCATCAGCGTCTTGCTGAGGCCGAAGCCGATCAGGGCCGCCACCATCACAGCGACCTGCTGGCTGCCGGACTGCCAGGCGACGTAGAAGCCCTTCTTGCCCGGCGGCGCCATCTCCGAGAGGTAGACCGACACGCCGCCCAGCTCGACGCCGGCGGAGAAGCCCTGCAGCAGCCGGCCGATCACGACCAGGATCGGCGCCAGGATGCCGATGGTGGCATAGCCCGGCACGAAGGCGATCAGGATGGTGCCCATCGCCATGATCGACAGCGTGACGATCAGCCCCTGGCGACGGCCGACGCGGTCGACATAGGCCCCGAGGAAGATGCCGCCCAGCGGCCGCATGAAGAAGCCGGCGGCGAAAGCCATGAAGGCCGCGAGCAGCTTGGCGAAGTCATTGTCGCCGGGGAAGAAGGCCCTGGAGATGTGCGAGGCGTAGATGCCGAACAGGAAGAAGTCGAACATCTCCAGGAAGTTGCCGCTTGTGACACGCAGCACCGTCGCGACCCTGGATGTCGCCTTCTCGTTCATCGCCATGGCGGTCATGTCTTGGAGGTCCTCCCGTCGACCTCATTTTGACAAAGCCCGCCCCAAACAGCAAAGCGATCGCGACCTACCGCCAGAAGATCGCGAGCAGGATGATGATGGGCAGCGGGATGCCAAGCAGCCAGAGCAGAATTCCGCGACCAAAGCCCATGGGAGTCTCCTGTGTCTTGGGTGGGATGGATCAGTAACGAAGCCGGCCATCGCGCACGGCGCCGCCTTCCCAGGCGGCCAGTCCGGCCGCAAGGGCGCCGGACAAGAGCGCGATGACGAGCCAGAACGAGATCTGCATGCCGACCCTGCGGGCCGTTTCGGCGGCGGCGCGAATGTTGCTCTCGACCACGGAGACGCGGGCTCGCGCGTCGGCGATCGGCAGGCCGGTGCGCGCCGCGACCATGGCGGCGAGATTGGCGCGCTGCTCATCGGTCAACGTGCCGCCGGCAACGGCCGCGCGCGCCAGCGTGCGCCCTGCCGCGGCCCGATCGGCATTGTAGTCGCGCGCCGAACCGGCCTGCGTCGCGTTGGCGTCATAGGCGAAGAGACGGTCGGTGAACTCGGCGGAAGCGTCGCGCCCCATCATTGGCGCGTGATGCGCGAGCACGCCTCCCGCGACGCCCGATGCGAGCGACCCCAACAGCCAGGCGCCGGCCAGCGTCGCCACCGCCCAGGCGGCCACCCCATGCGCGGTGTCACGGAAGAAGGCCTCGTGGTGATGCACACCCGGCCAGAGAGGACGCAGCCGGCCCGCGATGTAGCCGCCGACCGCCGAGGCCAGAACGGCGGTCGCGGCGAGGTAGATGCCGGCGACGGTCGCTGCCTTGGTTGTGGCCGGCGCCGAGGCCCCGCCCCACGGATTGGTCACGCTGAAGCCGAGACCTGCGCCCAGGGCGAGCAGGACCAAGGTCAAGGCCGCCGAAACCGCGGCACCGGCGATGACCGCCGACCATGCAATGGCCGGGCGCGGCGCCTGTTCATTTTCGACGATGACGGTATCGACCATGGTTTGGGAGCCTTCCTTGGATTTCCGCATTAACGCTGTGCGCAACGGCCAAGTTCCGGCCAGAGCCCAAAAGGAGCCGGCGATGAAGTCCAAGTTGGTATGGCAGGACAAGGAAGAACGGACCTATGTCCTGGTGCTCGAGCCCGGCGAGGAAGCCTTCGCCGCGATCAGCGATTTTGCCACCCGCAACCGGCTCTCGGGGGCGTCGCTCGTCGCGATCGGCGCCTTCGAGCACGCGACGGTCGGCTGGTTCGATCTGCGCCGCAAGGACTACAAGCCGATCGAGATCGGCGAGCAGTGCGAGGCGTTGAGCCTGGTGGGCGACATCGTCCAGGGAGACGACGGCAAAGCGAGCCTGCACATCCACGCCGTGCTTGGGTTGAGCAACGGCACGACACGCGGCGGCCACCTCCTGAGAGCAATCGTGCGGCCGACGCTCGAGGTCACCATCGTCGAATCGCCCGCGCATCTGCGCCGCCGCCGCCGGCCCGAGCTCGGCCTCGCCCTGATCGATCTGGACTGAGATCCAGGCCGACACGACGGGCTGGCACGGTCCGTGCACATCGGCTCCTCGCCGCGCCACATGCGGCTCATGGAGGAGACGACAATGAAGCGTGCGGACCTCACCGAGAAGCTGCTCGATCTCAAGCGCGAGAAGGGCTGGAGCTGGAAATACATCTGCGACCAGATCGGCGGCACGTCCGAGATGCTGATCGTGGGCGCGATCCTGGGCCAGATGAAGCTCACCAAGCCACAGGCCGCCAATGCCGGCGAGCTGTTCGGCCTCACGAAGGCCGAAACGACGATGCTGAACGAGGTGCCGATGCGCGGCGCCGGCACGCCGATGCCGCCGACCGACCCGCTGATCTACCGCTTCTACGAGCTGGTGATGGTCAACGGCCCCGCCTGGAAGGCGCTGATCGAGGAGGAGTTCGGCGACGGCATCATGTCGGCGATCGATTTCGACATGACCCTGGAGCGCGTCGCGAACCCGAAGGGCGACAGGGTGAAGATCACCATGTCGGGCAAGTTCCTGCCCTACAAATATTACGGCGCCACCGGCAACGTGCCGGAATACGGCTACAAGGAAGAGTAGCGTTCAGCGGTTGTTGGCGTGGGAGAGGGCCCAGACATAGGCCGCCATCTCCGCCAGCTGCTCCTTCGAAAGCTGCGCGCCGCCCGACGGCGGCATGGCGCCCCGATAGCGCTTGGGCTTCGGCACGCCCTTCTCGATGATGCTCGCGATGCCCGCGACACTGCCGTCGCTCCACGCAAAGGCGTCCGCCTTCAGGGGCGGGCCGACCGGCGTGCCGGCTCCGTCGGAGCCATGGCAGCCGATGCAAGCCTGCGCATGATAGAGCCTGTCTCCGGCTGCGACCTGCTCGGCGGTGCTGCCGGGCGGGATCGGCAACGGCACCTTGCGCTCGGTGGGTGGCGCAGACACTTGAGCCGGCCCCGTCGCGCTCGAACTGCCGCCCTGGTAGGTCACGCGCCAGATGCGACCCTTCACGTCGTCGGAGATGAAGAGTGCGCCGTCGGGCGCGACAGCGAGGCCCGTCGGTCGATGCGCTGCACGCCCCGGCTCCTTGTAGGCGCCGGCAAAGCCGTCGGCGAAGACGATGTAGGGTCCGGCCGTCTTGCCATCGGCCATCGGCTGAAAGACGACGTTGTAGCCGCCCTGCGGCAGCGGCGCGCGATTCCATGAGCCGTGGAAGGCCACGAACAGGCCACCGCGATAAGCCGCGGGAAACCTGGTGCCGAGATAGATCGCCAGATCGTTCGGCGCCCAATGGCCGGGAAAGGCCGCGACCGGTCCCTGCCGTTCGGCGCACAGGCCGACCTTCTTGCCGCCATTGCCGCCATATTCAGGCGCGAGCACGAGCTTCTTCTGATCCTGATCGTAGTAGCACTCGGGCCAGCCATAATCGGCGCCCTGCTTCAATTCGACCACCTCTTCCGCCGGCAGCTCGGCGCCCTGCTCCAGCGTGTAGAAGCGCTGCCAGCCCTGCAGCTGGTCGCGCCCGTGCTGCGTGACATAGGCGCGGCCCGCGGCGTCGAAGGCAAAGCCCTCGCCATTACGCAGGCCCGAGGCGTAGCGTTCGCGGGCGGAGAAGACCTGGCCCGTCTTGTCGGCGTCGTAGCGCCAGATGCCGGCGCGGGTCTTCTTCTCGGTGCAGGGATCGTCGCTGTTGCAGACGTTGGTGATCGAGCCGAGATCGACGAACAGGTCGCTCCTGGCGCTGATGCCGAAGGGATGCATCGGATGATTGCCGGTGATCGGCAGGCCCGACACCACGACGGAGGGCTCTCCGGTCGGCACGAGCTGCCCGGCCGGCAGCTCGTAGCGCAGGATGCGGTCCTTCTCCTCCACATAGAGACCGCTCTTGTGGAAGCCGATGCCCGTGCCGCCCGCGCCGCCCTTGCCGGGTGAGGCACCGAAGCGCCGAACGACGTCGGCGCGACCGGCGCCCGTCGTGTCGCGCAGCGCGATCTGGAAGGCGCCGTCCGATGTCGGCCGGTAGTAGGCCGCGCCCCAGCTCGTGGCGTAGAGAGTGCCGTCCGGCGCCACGACCATATGGCGGACATGGCCGAGATTGTCGGCAAACACTGTGGCGCAGAAGCCTGGCGCCAGCGTAAGGCCGCCATTGTCGCCAGCGCATTGCGCCATGGCTGGCGAGACGGCCATCGCGACCGCCGTGAACATCGTGGCAGCCGCCAGGAGGCGCTGATTTCCGGGCATGATCGTCATATGGTCTCCCTGACCGGCCCCGAACGATAGAACGCCAAGGCCAAGACGCACGAGACACAATCACGCACAATTGTCGTGCCGGGAGGCGCCCCGCTGGCGTTGATCGCGACCGCGATCAATGCAACCTTGGCGTATAATTCGTGGCGACTACTATCGCGAAATCGAGGATCAACCGCGACGCCAAGGAGGACCGACGACATGTCACTCACGACACCTGCACTCGCGCCCGTGGTTGCTCCACTGCCCAACACCGCCCGCGGCGAGAAGGGCATGCGTGTCGGTGCGTTCGTGCTCGCGCTCGTTGTCGTGGCCTTCGCCTATGCGGCGCGTTCGCCGCAGACGTTCCTCGGCCTTCACCCCTTGACCGCCTGGCTGATCGAGCTCGGGCTGGTCTTCATCCTGTTCGTGACGATCGGCCGGGGCTTCAATCTCTACTGGTTCGGCATCCTCGTCGATGGCCGGAACAAGATCGCGCTCTCGCGCCTGCAGGTCGTGCTGTGGTCGATCCTGTTCATCGGCACTTTTCCCGTCATCTACTTCTGGAACATGGCCCATGCGCCCGATCTCGCGCAGGCCCTCGACCTCACGGTGCCCGACGCCGTCTGGGCGCTTATGGGCATGGCCGGTGCCTCGGCCGCCGCCACGCCCTTGATCCTGAGCGCCAAGCCCGATCCAAGCGCCGACAACCCGGCCATTCCGCCGCAGGATCCCGACAAGATGCTGGACGGCATCGTCGTGAAGCGCCGCAGCGACTGCCGGCCGCTCTGGTCCGACGTCGTGATGGGCGATGAGTCGGGCAATGCCGACGTCATCGACATCAGCAAGGTCCAGCAGCTCCTGCTCACCGCCGTTGCCGTCGCGGTCTATGGCGGGGCGATCGGCAAGACGCTTCTGCTGGCCGACCGCACGAGCAGCATGATCTCGGCGCTGCCGGGCATGACCAGCGGCTTCCTGCTGTTGATCGCCGCCAGCCATGCCACGTATCTCGGCTACAAGGCGGCCTCGCACAGCAATTGACGAATGAGGTAGCGTGCAATCCTCACCGGGGGATCGCCATGCCGCTCACCGTCGACGCGCTCGACCACCTCGTCGTCAATGTCCGCGACGTCGAGATCGCGGCCGCCTGGTACCAGCGCGTGCTCGGCATGGCGCGCGAGGAACACGAATCGCATGCCGGCAAGGTCGTCTCGGTGAAGTTCGGCCGGCAGAAGATCAATCTCCGACCGATCACCGCCAGCAAGCGGGACTGGTTCACGGCCGATCACGAGACCGCCGGCAGCGACGATCTCTGTTTCCTGACTTCCGCATCCCCGGACGTTGTGGTCGAGCATCTGCGCGCCTGCGGTGTTGCCATCGAGGAGGGGCCGGCGGAAAAGCGTGGCGCACGCGGCGTGATCATCTCCGTCTATTGCCGCGATCCCGACGGCAGCCTGATCGAGATCTCCTCGTACAAATGAGGGGCCGGCGCGCGTCGCTGCATAGGGTCTGAAGCCAAAAGCCCCGTCCGAGACAAATTGCGCACCTCAGTGGCGGTAAAAAACCTGTAGCGTCTCCGTAATGGACCGCCGAGGGGAGAACGGCGCCTGATACAGTATCTACACCTTGTTTTCCTGTTCGTTGGAGCCTTGGTTGGCGCGTTGGTCGGCGGCCTGACGGCTTGGCGACGCGAGACCGAGGCTCTCGACACTTCCATCGACGTCGCCTCGGCCCCGGCCGGCATGCGCGGCCGCGACTATCGCCGCGCGATCAAGCGCAGACGTCGGCGCCGACGTGTCATCGCCACGGTCCTCTACTCCCTCGGAGGAGCCGCCCTCGGACTGGCTCTGGTCGTGGGCTTTGCCCTGCTTCAACACGTGAAATGAGGCACCGGCCGCGGCCACATTGAATCCTGCGGCGAGCGGGCGGTATCGTATCGCCAATAAAGGACCATGGGGAAACCGCTTATGCGTATCGTCGGGATCATCGTCGCCGCCTGTACCCTGGCGCTGGCCGGCCCTCCCGCTCACGCTCAACACACACTGCAGACGGTCAAGAAGCGCGGGCAACTCGCCTGCGGCATCAACGGCCAGCTCCCCGGCTTTTCGCTGAAAGACGACAAGGGCGAATGGAAGGGCTTCGAGATCGACTTCTGCCGCGCCGTCGCCGCCGCCGTGCTTGGCGACGCGACCAAAGTGCACTTCGTGCCGCTCAGCACCGTCAACCGCTTCGACGCACTCAGGAAGGGCGAGATCGATGTGCTGGCGCGCAACTCGACCGCAACCCTGACCCGCACCGCGAAGACCGGCGTGCGCGACGCGACGGTGATCTATGTCGACGGCCAGGCCGTCGTCGTGCCGAAGAACCTCAATGTCACGCGGTTGAGCGGGCTCGACAAGGCCAGCGTCTGCATCCTCAAGGGCACGCCGTACCAGGAGCGGCTGGAGGAGTGGTTCACCGACCGCAAGCTCTCGATCACGCCGGTCCTGTTCGACAACCAGACCGCCATGTACGAGGCCTTCTTCGCCAGCAAGTGCAATGCGATCACCCAGGACATCTCCGCTTTGGCCGCCACCATCATCGCCAGCGGCAAGTCCGGCGACTACTTCATGCTGTCGGAGATCATCGCGACCGATCCGCTCAGCGCCTTCGTGCGCGCGGGCGACGAGGAATGGTTCGACGTGGTGCGCTGGACCCATTTCGCCCAGCTCGAGGCGGAGGAGCTCGGCGTTACCCAGGCCAATGCCGAGGCCATGCGCCAGCAAGGCAATCCGAGCATGAAGCGCCTGCTGGGTGCCATCCCGGGCAACGGCAAGCTGCTCGGCCTCGACGAGGACTGGGCCTTCCACGTCATCCGCGAGGTCGGCAACTACGCCGACACATACGAGCGCAATCTCGGCGGCAAGTCGCAGCTGCACTTCGCGCGCGGCGTCAACGCGCTGTGGCGGCAGGGCGGCACGATGTATCCGCTGCCGCCGCGCTGAAGGGAACGCCATGGGTCGCTTGGAAGGCAAGGTTGCCGTCGTCACCGGCGCCGCACAGGGCATCGGTGCCGCGATCGCCGAGCGCTTCGCCGCGGAGGGCGCCGTTCTGGCGCTGCTCGATTTCGACGCCGAGCGATTGAAGCGTACCGCTGCAGAGGTGAAGGCCGCGATCTCGATCGTGGTCGACGTGACCGAAGAGAAGCCTGTCGACGATGCCTTCGCCCGCATCGCCGGCGAAAAAGGCCGCATCAATGTGCTGGTCAACAATGCCGGCGGTGCGCGCAACGCCAAGCTCTGGGCCATGACGGCCGAGCAATGGGACTTCACCATCCGGCTGAACCTACGCTCGGCGTTCCTATGCACGCGCGCCGCGCTGCGCCCGATGATGAAGCAGCGGTCCGGCTCCATCGTGTGCATGTCGTCCGGGTCGCGCGAGGGCACACCGTGGACCGCGCATCACGATGGCGCGGCGGCCTATTCGGCGGCCAAGGCCGGCATCCACGGCTTCATCCGTGACGCCGCCTACGAGCTCGGCGAGCACGGCATCCGCATCAACGCCGTGGCACCGGGGCCGATAGATACCGAACGCACGGCCGCCATGTTCGAGGCCATGCGCACGACCAGTGACTATGCTCCGCACAAGCTCGTGCCGCTGCGCCGCATCGGCCAGCCGCGCGAGATCGCCGACGCGGCCCTCTATCTTGCGTCCGACGAGTCGAGCTACGTCACGGGGACGACGCTCAGCGTCGCCGGTGGCCGTTAGGCCGCAGCGGAGATCGCGACAGCCGTCGGCGTCGGCGGCAGCATACGGTCGATGGCGGTGCGCCACACGGACTGGGCGGCGTCGGGAGAGAGACCGAAGCAGGCGCGCATCTGGTCCCAGCTCTCGAAACTGATCAGCGTGGCCAGGGCGACCAGCAGCGCCTCGCGAGCGGGCTCCTCGAGCACGGACAATTCGGGCGCGTACATCAGGCGCATGCGAGCGATATTGCCGTGCCGGGCCATGGCCACGCGCGTGCGAAGCCCCTCGACCTGCTCCTGCGAGGCCGTCAGCACCCGCCACAGTGGCAGCCATTTCTCGCAGGCCAATGCGCGAGTGGCGACGTGCGAGTGGATCCGGCCGGGCCGATCGGCATCGACGTCGCGCGCCACCGCCTCAGCCTGTCCCTGGACGATCGCGTAGTCCGCCGTCGCGACCGTGAGCGCATTGAGATCGGAGAAGCGCTCGAAGATCGAACGCACGGAATAGCCCGCCTCGTCGGCGATCTGCTGCGCCGTCGGCATGAGCGGGCTGCGTCGCAGCAGCTCGAGATAGGCGTCGATGATGGCCTGGCGCGTTCGCTCGCTGCGCAGCCTGCGGCCGTCCTGGCGTGGACGCGCCGGGCGTGGACCCGTTGAATCGGACGGCGGCGTCAGGACGTAGTCTCCGAGTGCAATTATCCCGCTGATCTAACGCAAAGCCGCCTGACAAAAAAGCGCAACATCCTCAACCTTCCTCGATTGGGTGTGAGAATGGTTCGCGATGCGCCCATGGCTTGTGCCGCCACGCCAATTGATGCCGCCACGTGACCGGGCCTAACCTCAGCGCGCCAGCATGGAGGCGACGATGGGTGACGGACGACCGGCACGACGCGATGTTCTGAAACAGATCGCCGCCACGGCGGGCGCGATCGGTCTGCCGGCAACGCACGCTTTGGCACAAGGCACGGCGCGTGCGGCGGGCGCCATTGCGTACGATCCCCGCGCATCCTTCGATCTCGAGGTGAGCGACGTCGAGCTGCGACGCAATCCGCACGGACGCATGTTGATGGCCCGCATCTACCGGCCGAAAGGCGCGGGCCCCTTCCCGACCGTTCTCGACCTGCACGGCGGCGCCTGGAACTTCAAGGACCGCCTGGCTGAAGAGCCGATGGATCGCGCGTTGGCAGCAAGCGGTTTGCTGGTCGTCGCGGTCGACCTGACGCTGGCGCCCGACGCGCCCTATCCGGCTTGCGTGCAGGACGCCAACTACGCCGTGCGTTGGCTCAAGGCCAACGCCGCCAAATGGCAGGGTGACGTTTCGAAGCTCGGCGTCTACGGCTCGTCGAGCGGCGGCCATGTGGCCGAGCTGCTGGCGATGCGGCCGCACGATCCGCGTTACAACGCAATCGCTTTTCCGGCCGCGCCAGGCATCGACGCCACCATTTCCTATGCCGCGATGCGCTCGCCGATCAGCAACACCGCCGCACGCTACGAGAATGCCGAGCATCGGCATGTCGAGGAGATGATCAAGTACAACAAGACGTTCTTCGTACCCTGGGACTCGATCCACGAGAGCAATCCGCAGGAGATACTGGAGCGCAAGGAAAAGGTCGATCTGGTGCCGTTGCTCGTCATGCAGGGTGCGCTCGACGACAATGTGCTGCCGGCGATCCAGGAGAAGTTCGTCGGGACCTACCGGATCGCCGGCGGACAATGCGAGTACCATCTCTTCGAGAACTCGGCTCACGAATGGGTCGCCAAGCCCGGTCCGCAAACCGACAAGGCGCGCGAGACGGTCAAGGCATTCATCGCACGGCAACTGAAAGCGTAAAGGCCCTCCGATGAACGTCCTCGACCAGGAAATAGCCAACCTCAAGGCCAGCGCCGCCGACTATGGCGCACGGCATCGCGTGATTGCCGACTGCGCCTGGCCCGAGGGCGTGCGGCTGGCGGTCAACTTCACCGCCGATTTCGACACCATGCTGCTGCGCCGCCTGCTGAACGAGCCGCCGCAGCAGCTTGCCAAGGGCGAGTTCGGCGGACGGGTCGGCATCTGGCGCCTGATCGAGCTGTTCGACAGCCACGACATCAAGGCCACGATCTTCACGCCCGGCCGCATCTGCGAACTCTATCCCCAATCGCTGCGCGCGGCGGCCAGGAGCGGCCACGAGATCGCCGACCACATGTGGGAGCATCGCGTCCCCAAGGAACCCGATCTCGAGCGCGATCACCTGCAGAAGACCATCGCGGCGATCGAAAAGACCGTCGGCAAGAAGCCCGTGGGCACACGCAGCCATCACAGCCGCGAGCTGCTGCTCGAGCACGGCTACATCTACATTTCCGAAGACACGATGGACCATCGGCCGAACTGGCTGAGCGCGCCCGACGGCAGCAAGCCGATCCTGAACCTGCCCTTCCACTACGCCATCGACGACGCGATGTTCTTCTCCTTCGCCTGGCTCGGCAGCGAGAACGACGCGCAGCGCATGATGGACCCCGACCATGTCGAGGAGCTGTGGTGGCGCATGTTCGAGCAGTGCTATCGCGCCGGCGGGTACATGAACATCTGCATGCATCCGTTCGTCTCGGGCCGGGCGCTGCGCATCGCCATGCTCGACCGGCTGATCACGCGCATGAAGGCGTTGCCCGGCGTCTGGTTCCCGACCTGCGAGCAGGCCGCGCGGCACATCATCGGAGCCCAGAGGGGAGCCAAGTAGATGCCCTGGAAAGAGCGCTACACGGTCAGCGACGAGAAGAGCATCCTCGACGCCGACATACGCTGGCCCGAGGGCAAGCGCTGCTGCTTCCGCGTCGTGGTCGATCTCAGCCCGGCCTGCGGTCCCGACGGGCTGAAGCCCGCCGATCTCGCGACGCCCGATGCCTACTACGGCATGAATGGCGGGCTCGAGGCGCTGGTCGGCGTGCTCGACCGTCATGGCATCAAGGCGACCTTCGCCGTGCCAGCGGTGATCGCCGAGATCCAGGCCGATAAGCTCCGCAAGCTCTCCGACGCCGGCCATGAAATCGCCGCCCACGGCTTCAAGCATGAGGATGTGAGCCTGCTCGACCGAGAGGAAGAGCGCGCGCGTCTGGAGCGGACGACCGACATCATTGCAAAGGCTGTTGGCGCCAAGCCGCGAGGCTGGTTCTCGCTGGCCCGGCCCGGCGACAAGTTCGCGGGCGGCGCGGTCAGCCCGCATACGATCGATCTGCTGCTCGAGGCCGGTTACGCCTATTTCGGCAACGGACTCGCCGACGATGCGCCGCACTATTGGGTGAGCGACTTCGCCAGCCGCCGTGCGATCCTCGCACTGCCCTACTACTATCACTTCGATGATCAGTTCTTCCTGCTCTTCCCGCGCAAGGGAACGGGGCTCGAGAACCCCGACTCGCTGTTCCGCAACTGGCGCGCGGAGCTGGACGCGCAGTACAAGCGCGGGCGGCACTTCTCGATGGTGCTGCATCCGCACGCGATAGCCTGGCCCAACCGGCTGCACATGCTGGAGGAATTCCTCGACCATGCACGCGGCCTGCCCGAGCTGTGGTACGCGACCAGCGCCCAGTGCGCGCGGCATTGGTCGACGACCTTTCCCGCCGCGACGCATCTCAAGCTCGAGCCGTCGATCTGGCGGGACCATCCCGGCAGCCTGAGCTGAACGGAGGATCCAATGACCGCCCAAGGCGACACCCTGCCGACCGCCACGCGCGTGTCGGATCCCGGCATTCGCGCCCTCTATCGTCAGGAGAGCCGCTGGCAGGCCTGGCTCGATGTCGAGGCGGCGCTGGCGCGTGCCCAAGCCCAGCTCGGCATCATCCCGGCGCAGGCCGCCGAAGCCATCGCGCCCAAGTCGCGGCTGGAACTGATGGATCGTGCCCGCATCGACGAGGGCTTCGCGCGCACCGGCCACACGCTGGTGCCGCTGGTGTGGGAGCTGTCGCGCATCGTCGGCGAGCCTCATGGCGGCTGGGTCCATTGGGGCGCCACGACGCAGAACATCACCCAGACCGGCGATCTTCTGGTGCTGCGCCAGGCCCATGCGATCTTCTTCAGACAGATCGGTGAGGTGCTCTCGGCCATGGCCGATCTGGCCGAGCGCAGCGCCGATATGCCGATGCCCGGCCGCACGCACGGCCAGCACGCCGTACCCGCCACCTTCGGCTACAAGGTCGCGGTCTGGATCGACGAGCTGATGCGCCATGCCGACCGGCTGCGCGAGGCTCGGCCACGCCTGTTCGTCGCCATGCTGGGCGGTGGCGCCGGCACTTTCGCTTCGCTGGGCGAGCAGGGACCGCCGGTGCAGGAGGCGATCGGCCGGCTGCTGGGCTTCGGCTCGATGCGCGTGCCCTCGCGTGCGCTCGGCGACCATCTCGCCGAGAATATCTGCCTCCTCGGCCTGCTCGCCGCGACCTGCGGCAAGATCGGGCGCGAGATCTATACCTTGATGAAAACCGAGTTCGGCGAGGTCGAGGAACCCGTGCCGCCCGGCACCGTGGGCAGCTCGACCATGCCGCAGAAGCGCAACCCCAAGCTCTGCCAGGACGTCATCGCGGCGGCGGCCGAAGTGCGCACCCAGGTGCCGCTGGCGCTGGAAGCGATGACCACCGAGCACGAGGCCGACCGCACGACCAGCCTGATGATGGACTCGGCCGAGGCGCGCGCCTGCATCGCCATGGGCGACGTGCTGGCGCGGCTCGGCGAGATCATGCGCGGCCTGAAGGTCGATCCCAAACGCATGCGCGCCAATCTCGATCTCGGCGGCGGACTGATCATGGCGGAAGCCGTGATGCTCGACCTCGGCCAGGCGATCGGCCGCCAGCATGCGCACGATGTTGTCTATGACGCCGCCCAGGCGGCGTTCGTCGAAGGCAAATCGTTCTCCGAGCTGCTCGCGGCCGACAAGCGCGTGACCGCGCATCTCGATCGCAAGGCCATCGACAAGCTGCTGGATCCGACCGCCTATACCGGCCTGTGCGCACGAATGGCGCGCGAGGCCGCCTATCGCGGCCGCGCCACGGCCCAGGAGCTCGGTCGTTAGTCGGCCGTCAACGCGGCCCGTGGCCCGACTTCCAGGCAGTAGCGGTACATGTCGCCCGTGGCGGCGATCTCGCTGCATTGCTGCTCGAGCGGTGTCATGGCCGGCGACGGGGTATCGACCAGGAGGGCGCTTTGCTCCTCGGACGCGCATCCGGCGAGGCAGGCCGCTGCCAGGATCACGACGAATGCGATGCCTTTGCTCATGACATGGCCTCCGCGCCGAGGGGCCCATAAGCAACGGCAAGGGACGGGGCGCGTTGCCGGTACCTCTCAAAAATAGGCGGCTGGGAGCGCGACTTCTCCCCTGGTTGCGGGGTCTGCGGCCTTGCTGCATCTTTCGACGATCGAGGGGTGGGCGGCCGATCGCACCGTGAGGATCCTGATAGCTGTCCTGTGGGCCGCCTTCACCGCGCTGGTGATCGCGGTCGGCGTCGTGTTGCTGCCCGCCTGCGGATTGTTGGCCTCTCTGTCCGACATGGTGCCCGTGGTCGGCTGGGACTTTTGCAAGCCGTCGGAAGCCTCGGCTGCGAAGGCCAAAAACGATGCGCTCACGCAGCAATCCCAGGAACTGGAGATCGAGCTCGCGAAACGGACGCTCGCCTGCG
>DATJWN010000117.1:0-8302 GCA_035501235.1 Reyranella sp. | reverse complement strand
CATGGCCGACCCAGTCCTCCTCGGCCTGCTTCTCGGCCTCGATCACCGCCGCCCCCTTCTCGCGCAGCGCGGCGAGGCAGTCGGCGATCCAGTCGACATGCTGCTCGATGGACGGAAGCATGTTGGTCAGCACCGACGGGCTGCCCGGTCCGGTGATCATGAAGAGGTTGGGGAAGCCCACGACGGTGAGGCCCAGATAGGTCTTCGGCCCCTCGCCCCACTTGTCCTTGAGCGTGACGCCGCTCCGGCCGCGGAAATCGATCTTGAGCAGCGCGCCGGTCATGGCGTCGAAGCCGGTCGCCAGCACCAGGCAGTCGAAGGCGTACTCCTGGCCGCGCGCGCGGACGCCGGTCGGCGTGACCTCCTCGATGGGCTCGTCGCGGATGTCGACCAGCGTGACGTTCGGCCGGTTGAAGGTCGCCCAGTAGCCCGAGTCGACGCAGAGCCGCTTGCAGCCGATGATGTTGCGTGGCGTCAGCACCTCGGCTGTCACGGGATCCTTCACGATCTCCTGGATCTTGGCCTTCACGAAATCCTGCGCCGTCCTGTTCGAATCGTCGTTCAGCAGCAGGTCGTTGAACGCGGCCATGAAGCCCAGCCCACCATAGTCCCAGCGCTCCTGGAACTTCCGCGTGCGCTCCGCGTCCGGCGTCTCGATGGCCGACTGCGTCGGGATCTCGAAATCGATGCCCGCCGGCTTGGTCTTGGCGCGGCGGCGCATCTCGGGATAGCTCGCCTTGATCTTCTTCACATAGGCCGGATCGAGCGGCTGGTTATGCGCGGGGATCGTATAGTTGGCCGTGCGCTGGAACACGGTCAGGTGCTTCGCCTGCTGGGCGATGATCGGGATCGACTGGATGGCCGAGGAGCCCGTGCCGATCACGCCCACCGTCTTGCCGGTGAAGTCGACACCTTCATGCGGCCAGTTACCGGTGTGATAGGTGGGGCCCTTGAAGTCGGCGAGGCCCGCGATCCGAGGAGTATTCGGCGAGGAGAGGCAGCCCATCGCCGTGACGACGAAGCGCGCGATCAGGCGGTCGCCCTTGTCGGTTTCCACGAGCCAGACATTGTCCGCCTCGTCGAAGGTCGCCTTGGTGACCCTCGTCTCGAACTGGATGTCGCGGCGCAGGTCGAAGCGGTCGGCGACGTGGTTGGCGTATTTCAGGATCTCGGGCTGGGTAGCATAGCGCTCGCTCCACTCCCACTCCTGCTCCAGCTCCCTGGAGAACTGGTAGGAATACTGCACGCTCTCCACGTCGCAGCGCGCGCCGGGATAGCGGTTCCAGTACCAGGTGCCGCCCACGCCCTTGCCGGCCTCGAGCACGCGCGCGGAAAAGCCTTTGCCGCGCAGCCGATGGAGCATGTACAGGCCGGCGAAACCGGCGCCGACGATCACGGCATCGAAATCGGGTTTCATGGCTTTTGGATAAGGGCCGCGCCCGCGCCGCGCAAGAAGGCTTGCGCGAGGCTGCCGCCTAAAGGAACCTGCCGCAAAAGAGGAAACACATGCCCAAGCTCGGATATCTGCTGCCGACGCGCGAGCGCGTCATGGAAGGCCATCACGAAACCGGCTCGCTGCTGTCGCTGGCCGAAACGGCGGAGAAACTGGGCTACGATTCGATCTGGGTCGGCGATTCGGTGACGGCCCGGCCGCGTCACGATCCGCTGACGCTCTTGGCCGCTGTTGCGGCTCGTACGAAAAAGGCCGAGCTCGGAACCGCCGTGCTGCTGCCGGCGCTGCGCAATCCGGTGCTGCTGGCGCACCAGGTGGCGACGGTCGATCGCATCGCCGAGGGAAGGTTGATCCTGGGCATCGGCATCGCGGCCGACATGCCGGCGATCCGCCGCGAGTTCGAGGCGATGGGCGTGCCCTTCGACAAGCGCGTCGGCCGCATGAACGAGGCGATGCGGCTCTGCAAGGCGCTGTGGACCGGCAAGCCGGTCACCTGGGACAAGCTCTGGTCGGTGAAGGGCGACACGGTCGGCCCGACACCGCATCGGCCGGGCGGCCCGCCGATCTGGTTCGGCGGCGGCCTGCCCGCCGGCCGCGAGCGCACCGGCAAGCTCTATGACGGCTGGTTCCCCAACCTGCCGACGCCCGAGGAATATCCTGCACAACTGGCTGAGGTGCGCGCCGCGGCGAAAGCGGCCGGCCGCGATCCGCAGAAGATCACCGGCGCGATATATCTCACGCTTGCGATCGACGACGACGTGAAGAAGGCCGACGAAAAGATCGATTCCTATCTCGGCCACTATTACGGCGTGCCGGGCCCGCAGATGCGGGCGCGTCAGAGGAGCTTCGCCGGACCTGTGTCAGGCGCGGCGGCCTGGATCAAGAGCTACGCCGACGCCGGCGCCACGCACGTCATGCTGCGCTTCGCGGGCGACCACGAGCGGCATCTCGAGCTGGGGGCGAAGATCAAACAGCAGCTCGGCTGGTAGAACCGTCGGGCGGCGCGACGCGATCAGCGCTCAACGTAACGCCCTCGTATCCCTTGGCCGCCACCGAGTTGATGATGCCGACATATTTGGGCGAGCCGCCATTGTAGACGAGGTAGCGGATGGTGCCCTGCTCGTGGCCCGGCACATTGGAGTTGTAGCCGGTGAACCACGACTTGGCCTTGCGCATCAGCATCATGGCGTACATGCCCGTCACATGGTCGGTCCAGCGCTTCTCGGCGGCCTCCGTCGCCTCCGCCCGCGTGTAGCCCTTGGCCCACATGTACTCGAGGAAATCGGTGCACCAGTTCACGCCGGTCTCGATGCCGCGCGGATAGTTGGTCGAGGCCGAGCCGCTTTGCGGGCCCGACGGCATCAGCAGGTTCGGGAAGCCGTGCACCATCATGCCGAGGAAGGTCTGGATGGTGGTGCGCCACTTGTCGGCCAGCTTGATCCCGCCCGCGCCCTCGATGTCGATCTTGTCGTAGGCCCCGGTGATGGCGTCGAAGCCGGTGGCGTAGACGATGATGTCGAACTCGTAGGCGCGCTTTGTCGTCTCGAGGCCCGTCTCGGTCTCGCGCACCAGCGGCGTCTCGCCGAGATCGACCAGGTGCACGTTGGGCCGGTTGTAGGCCTCGAAATAGCGGGTCTCCATCGGCACGCGCTGCACGCCGAAGCCGTGGTCGCGCGGGATCAGCTTCTCGGCGACCGCGGGATCCTTGACGCGCTTGCGGATGCGGTCGGCGATGTATTCCGAGAACTCGGCATTGGCCTTCTCGTCGGTGAAGATCTCGCGGAAGTTGGCGAGCCAGATGCCGAAGCCCGGCCCGTCATAGAGCTTGTCCCACAGCGCCACCCGCTCCTCGCGCGAGACCTCCCAGAAGCCGCGCCGGTCGGGCTCATGCTCGAAGCCGCCCGGCGTGCGCGCACAGGTGGCGAAGATCTCGTCGTAGCGGCGGCGGATGTCGGCCATCTCGGCGTCCGAGATCGGGCCATTGTTGAGCGGGCAGCTCCAGTTCGGCCGGCGCTGGAACACGGTGAGGTCGCCCACCTTGTCGGCGATCTCGCCGATCACCTGGATGCCGGTCGCGCCGGTGCCGACCACGGCGACGCGCTTGTCCTTCATGTCGACCGGCTCGTGCGGCCAATGGAAGGTGTGGAACGAGCGGCCCTTGAAGGAGCCCATGCCCGCAAGCCGCGGCAGGGTCGGGATCGACAGCAGGCCGAGCGCCAGGATCAGGAAATGGCAGGTGAGCTCGCGGCCGTCCGAGACATGGACGTGCCAGAGATTCTCAGCCTCGTCGTAGCGCGCCGAATCGACCCGGCAATTGAACTGCATGTACTTGCGCAACCCGAACCTGTCGGCGACGTGGTTCAGGTAGCGCAGGTTCTCGGGCTGGCCGGAGAAGCGCTCCTTCCAGTGCCATTCGTCCAAAAGCTCGCGCGAGAAGGAGTAGCCGTAGGTATAGCTCTCCGAATCGAAGCGCGCGCCGGGATAGCGGTTCCAGTACCAGGTGCCGCCGAGATCGCCGCCGGCCTCGAGCACAGTCGCCTCGATGCCGAGGTCGGCCAGGCGCTTGATCTGGTAGATGCCGGCAACGCCGGCGCCGATCACGATGGCTTCGTAATGCGTTGTCATGCCCACAGTCTGGCATGAACCGGGCTTGCCTGCGACCGGCCCGCCACGCGAAAGTCGACAGATGAAAAAGTCTGTCATCGGGGATTCGCCCAAGCGGCGCGAGGATGCGCGCTTCATCACCGGCCAGGGCGCCTATGTCGACGATCTCAGGTTCGACGGCCTCACCCGTGCGGTGTTCGTGCGGTCGCCGCACGCCCATGCCCGCATCCGCTCGATCGACACGGCGGCGGCCAGGAAGGCGCCCGGCGTGCTGGCGGTGCTGACGGCGGCCGACGCCAAGGCCGACGGGCTGAAGCATCTTCGGCCCTACGCCGAGGCCAATGCCCAGACGGGCGAGCGCTTCCTCTTCGACGAGCAGCCGTTGCTTGCGGGAGAAAAGGTCCGCTTCATGGGCGAGACGGTGGCGATGGTGGTGGCCGAGACGCTCGCCGAGGCACTCGATGCGTCGGAGCTGGTCGAGATCGACTACGAGGCACTGCCCGCCGTCACGACCGCGAAGGCCGCCGTCGCCGCCAATGCGCCGCCGCTCTCGCCCGAGGTGCCGGGCAACGTTTGCATGGACTGGCGCACCGGCGACGCGGCGGGCGCGGAGGCGGCCTTCGCCAGGGCGGCGCACATCGTCTCGCTTTCGCTCGACAATCATCGCGTCACGACCAATCCCATCGAGCCGCGCGGCTCGGTGGGCACCTTCGATTCGCCGAGCGGCCGCTACACGCTGCACATCTCCAGCCAGAACATCCACGGCAACCGCAATCACACCGCCCGCTGCCTCGGCGTCGAGGCGAAGGACGTGCGCTTCATCGCACCCGACGTCGGCGGCGGCTTCGGCGCCAAGAACTTCATCTATGCCGAGCACATCCTGGTCTGCTGGGCATCCAAGAGGGTCGGCCGGCCGGTGAAATGGATCGCCACGCGCAGCGAGGTGTTCCTGGCCGACCATCCCTCGCGCGACATGCAGGCCGACGCCTCGCTGGCGCTCGATGCCAATGGCAAGTTCCTGGCGCTCAAGGTCGCGAGCCTCGCCAATGTCGGCGCCTATCTGGCGGGCGTGGGTGGCGGCGTGCCGACCTATCAATATTATCACCTGCAGGGCACGGTCTATCGGCTGCCCTCGATTGCGCTCCGCGTGCGCGTGGTGATGTCCAACACCACGCCGATCGGCGTGATGCGCGGACCGGGCTTCGCCGAGACGGTGAACATCCTCGAACGCCTGATCGACGCCGCGGCGCTGAAGATCGGCATCGATCGCGCGGAACTCCGCCGCCGCAACATGGTGCCGGCCGCCGAGATGCCGATGACCAATTCCTTCGGCTTCACCGTCGACAGCGGCGCCTTCCCCGAGACCATGGACAAGGCGCTCGACCGCGCCGATCTCGCGGGCTTCGCCAGCCGTCGCAAGAGCAGCGAGGCGCGCGGGCTGCGACGAGGGCTGGGCTTCGCCTATCACATCAAGGGCACGGGCGGTGCGCCGGAAGAGAATGTCGACGTCCGCTTCGAGACGGACGGCACGGTCTCGCTGATCACCGGCACGCAGCATATCGGCCAGGGCCACGAGACGACCTTCCCGCAGATCCTGGCGACGCGGCTCGGCGTGCCCGACCATCAGATCAGGCTCCGCCAGGGCGACACCGACCTGATCCCGTTTGGCGGCGGCCATGGCAGCTCGCGCGCGACCTACATGGGCGGCACGGCGATGTGGCGCGCCTCGGACGAGATCGTCCAGAAAGGCACGGCGCTGGCCGCCGACATGCTGGAAGCGAGCGAGGCCGACATCCGTTTCGAGGAGGGCCGCTTCGTGGTCTCGGGCACCGATCGCGCGATCGGCATCCTCGAGGTCGCCGCCTTCGGGCGCGAGAAGGGCAAGCCGCTCGACACCTATCATTTCTGGAAGCGCGAGAACCTCACCTTCCCCAACGGCACGCATGTCGTGGAGGTCGAGGTCGATCCCGAGACCGGCCGCGTGACGCTCGACCGCTATACCGGCGTCGACGACTACGGCGTGCTGGTCAATCCGATGGTCGTCGCGGGCCAGGCGCATGGCGCGATGGCGCAGGGCTGCGGCCAGGCGCTGCTGGAGCACAGCACCTACGATCCCCAATCCGGCCAGATGGTCGCCGGCACCTTCATGGACTACGCCATGCCGCGCGCCGACGACCTGCCCTCGTTCGATCTGGGCTACAACAACACACGCTGCACGACCAATCCGCTGGGCGTGAAGGGCTGCGGCGAGGCGGGCGCGATCGCGGCCTTCCCCGCCATCGCCAACGCGATCCTGGACGCGCTGGCGCCGCTCGGCGTCACGAACTTCGACGGCCCCGCGACGCCCGAGACGATCTGGAAGGCGATGCAGGCCGGACGATGAGACGCGAGGCGCCGGCCGCGGCGCGCAACCGGCAACCGATCCTCGACGTTCTCGGCCCTCGCCTGCCGGCGGGAGGGCTGGTGCTGGAGATCGCAAGCGGCACGGGCGAGCACATCGTGCATTTCGCGGCGGCGCGGCCCGACGTCTTCTTCCAGCCGACCGATCCCGGCAGCGAGGACCGCGCCAGCACCGACGACTGGGTGCGCACGCTCGGCCTTGCCAATGTGCGCCCGGCGCTGGCGCTCGATGCCTCGGCCGACCGCTGGCCGGTCGAGCGGGCCGACGCGATCGTGTGCATCAACATGGTGCATATCTCGCCCTGGGCTGCGACCGTCGGCCTGCTGGCCGGCGCCGCACGCGTGCTGTCGCCCGAAGGCCTGCTCTATCTCTACGGCCCCTATCACCGCGACGGAAAGCCGACCTCGCCCGGCAACCACGCCTTCGATCTCGATCTGCAGCGGCGCAATCCCGCCTGGGGCATCCGTCATCTCGAAGAGGTGACGGCGCTTGCCGCGACTCACGGCTTCGCGGCGCCGACCGTCGTCGCGATGCCGGCGAACAATCTGTCGCTGGTCTTCAAGCTCCGCACCGTTGTCACAGGCAGGCCGGATCAGGCTGGCTAACTTAGCGCGAACCCCGACAAGGAAGGTCGCGTGCTTCGTACGCTCAAGGACGCTCTGCGTCCCTTTCGCCCGTACTTCCCGCCGTTCGACAGAGCGCCCTCGTGGCGCCAGTCGCTCGCGGTGCTGAAGCATCACGACTTCACGCCCGCGACGGTGTTCGACATCGGCGTGGGCTTCGGCACCTGGAGCCTATATCGCTGCTTCCCCGACGCCTTTCATCGTCTGATCGAGCCGACTCCTGAGTCGCGGCCCTACATGCAGAGACTCGCGCGCCGGCTGCGCTGCCAGATCCATCCGTTGGCGCTGGGCGACCATGACGGCGAGGCGACCTTGGAGATCCGCGCCGATATCCAAGGCTCGACGCTTCTCGAGGAGGTTGGCCCGCGCAAGGTCCTGCGCTTCGACCGCGTGCCCAAGCGCCGCTTCGACACGCTGATCAGCGGCATCGAGCGCCCCTCGCTCTGCAAGATCGACGTGCAGGGCGCCGAGCTTTCCGTGCTGAGGGGCGCCACGCGGCGCCTGAAGAAGATCGACGCGTTGATCATCGAGACCAGCACCATCGCCACGGTGAAGGGCGGCGCGGAGGTGGCGAGCGTCGTGCGCTTCCTACACGAGCATGGCTTCGTGCGGGCCGACGTACTTGCCATCCGCCGCTGCCCCCTCGACGGCGCAACGGTGCAACTCGACCTGCTGCTCGTGCCCGATACGTCGCCGCTTCGCGCCGACCGACGCTGGACGTCGGCGGCTTGAGTGCGAAGTAGGGACGTCCGGGAGTCTAGCTGACCCAAAATCAAAAGTATTCAAATGGCCGGTGCGCACTGTTTTGGTTCGATTTGCGGCACTTTCACCGCGCGCGTCACTGGGCAAATGGTTAAGCTCTAGCATAGCTGTTGTTGGCGCTGCATCGCAGGCAACGAATGTCGAGGTCACAGCTGAACTGAAGCGTCTAACGGCTTGACCCGTACTGATGGTTGTAAGAGCCTTCCAACTTCTCAGCTCTTTTAAGACACTGTGACGACAATGGAACACTTTTTGGGGCTCAGTGCCTATGCTTGGCTTGCAATATTCAGTGGCGTGAGTGCAACTTTTGTCTCGCTTGGAGGCGTAATAGCCATCCGAAGTCTATTGATCGGAACAAGAAGCCAGCGCGCCCAAGCCGTTAAGAGTTTTCTTGAAGACCTTGGCCGCACGAGTGAACAACGGCGATTTGTCTTTCAAGAATTTCCTCGACAAGACGAC
>DATJWN010000116.1:0-6470 GCA_035501235.1 Reyranella sp. | reverse complement strand
TCGAACGTGGGGATCCCCGGCCCGCTGAATCGCCTCATCCAGCGTGAGCGGCTTGTTACGGTCGCGGCGGGCGACCGTGAACACCTGCGTCTCGGCGCCGGTCTCCGGATGGGCGTAGATCGGCCGGCGCTCAGTGATCCTCAGGCTCTCGGCCGTGAGCGTCTCGACGCCGACATCATAGCTGCCGGCGGCGATCGCTCCTTCGATCTTCGCGGTCAGCAATGCATCGAAGACGGCAAAGAGCGTGTTCTGAAGATCGATGGTGAGCGCCAGCAGACGGTTGAGGAACGTCGTAATCGGCGGCAGGTCCTCGCGCAGGCTGCCGTCGTTGTCGGTGAGCCGAAGGCCCGTTGCGTTCTCGAACATCTGGAGCGAGCAGCCTTCGATCTCGCCGGTGTAGAGCAGCATATAGAGCCGACGCAACGCCGCGCGCGCGTAGACCGATTCGAGGTTGTCGTCGGGGCGGAAGAGGCCCTGCCCGCCCGTCTGGCGCTGATCCCGTGTGATGGCGCCCAACGTGTCGAGGCGGCGCGCGATGGTGGGGAGGAAGCGCTTCTCCGCCTTCACGTCGGTCGCAATCGGCCTGAACAGCGGCGGCTGCGCCTAGTTGGTTCGATTGGAGCGCCCTAGACCCTGGATGGCCGCATCGGCCTTCCAACCGGGCTCCAACAGATAATGGACACGCAAGCGGCGATTCCTGGCCGCAAGATCGGCGTGATAGGAGCGGCCAGTGCCGCCCGCATCGGAGAAGACGAGAATACGCTTCTCGTCGTCCATGAAGGCCTGGGCCTCGGCGAGATTGGCCGAGCCAGGACAGGTCTCGACGACGAAGCAGTCGCTTGCGTCCGGTGCGCGCTTGCGCACGATGCGACGGGCACGCCCGGTGATCTCCGCGACCTCTTCGGTGCCGAAGCGCTGGACGACCTGGTCGAGCGCGCCCGGAACCGGTGCCAGTGCAGCGAGGCGCTCGATCATGCGATCGCGCCGTTCGACGGCCTCGCGGCAGTGGACGGGCTGGCCGTCGCGATAGACCGGCCGCGACAAGAGATTGCCCTCGCTGTCCGTGAAGGGCTCATAGAGCTGCGTCGGGAACGAATGTGCCAGATAGTCGAGCACGTAACATCCCAAGTGCACGTTATGCTGAGTGGGTGTGGTCAAGGTCTTGATTCGGCGCGTCATTGGCTGCCTCCGCTTGGCATGATCTCAGAGCCCTCCGGCTCTCTCTTCAGCTGGAGGACTCCGCGATCACCCCTCCGCCCTCGACCTCTTCCTGGAGGATGCCGACCGAGGTGGGAACTCCCCCCAACCTCAAGAGCGCTCGCCGCACTCGGATTGCGTGCGGCTGCGAGCACCGCCATCAGCTTGTCGGAGGGTGGCCGGAAGCGGCCGGCCTTGATGGCCGGCGGACCGTGCGCGGCCAGCACGGCGAGCTTCTCCGCCGGGTCGGCGCGCAGGTAATGCTCGGTGCTCTGGATGCTGGCGTGACCGAGCCACAACGCGACCTTGCGGACGTCGCCGGTCGCCGCGAGCGTGTGCATGGCGCAGCTGTGGCGTAGCACGTGAGGCGTGACGCGCTTGGCGGCGAGCGAGGGCGCCTTGCGCGTCGCCATCGCGACATGCCCGGCCAGCCGATGTGCGAAGCCGTCCCGCGTCATGGGCTCGCCATCCCGGTTGAGGAACAGCTCGGGCCCCCGGCCGCTCGGACGAACCGCGAGCCAAGCGCGCAGCGCGGCCTGCGTCTCGCGCCAAAGCGGCAGCACGCGTTCGCGCCGCCCCTTGCCGAGAATGCGCACCGTCGCGAGCGAGCGGTCGGGGAAGTCCTCGAGCCGCAGCGATAGAAGCTCCGACACGCGCAAGCCCCCGGCGTAGGCGAGATGCAGCATGGCGCGGTCGCGCAGCCCGCCGACGGTGCGCGGATCGGGCGCGTCCAGTAGCGCCTTCATCTCCTCGCGGCTGAGATAGTCGATCAACCGCGTGTCGGTTCGCTTGATCGGCAGCGCTCGGATGCTCATCGCCTGCTCGAGGCAGGCCGGAAGGCGGTACTCGATGTAGCGGAAGAAGGTCCGGATGGCGGAGAAGCGGGCGTTGCGCGAGCGGCTGCCGTTGCCGCGCTCGCTCTCCAGATGGTCGAGGAAGGCGCGTACGAGCGTCACGTCGAGATCCTCAACCCAAAGGTCGCTCGGCCCGCGCTTCAGCCGGGCAGCCGCGAAGCGCAGGAGCAGGGCGAAGCTGTCGGCATAGGACGCAATCGTGTGCCGGCTTGCGCCGCGCTCCCGTGGCAGGTGGTCCCTGAGGAAGGCTGTCAAGTGAGGAGCGAGAGCAGTCATGCGGCGCCTCCCGCGAACGCCTGCTCGGCCTGGTCGGCGATGCCGTTCAGCAAGATCGGCGTCGCCTCGAGATACCAATAGGTGGCCGCTACGTCGGCGTGGCCCATGTAGGTGCTCAGCGCCAGCATGTGCCGCGTCACGGCCGTGCGGTCGGGCGGACAGGCCGCGAGCGATCTGACGGCGAAAGAGTGTCGGAGATCGTGCAAGCGTGGCCCTCGTGAGCCGGGCGCGCCGCGGAGGCCGAGCGCGCGGGCGAGGCGTACGAAGACGCAATAGACGCGTACCTTGGTCGGTGCGCGGCCATGCTTGACGACGAACAGGTCCTCGCCACTTGCACCGAGGCGATCGCGCGCGGCGAGATAGCGGTCGAGCGCCGCCCGTGTGCTGGTGTGCAGTGGCAGGAGGCGGCTCTTGCCGAACTTGCCCTCGCGCACGATCAGGCCATCATCAGTGAGATCCTGGCACTTCAGCGCCAGCGCCTCGGAGATGCGTAAGCCTGTGACGGCCAGCAGCCCGAACAGATGGTGATAGGTCAGCGGGCTGACGGTGCCCTTCGGAGGGACGTCGAGGGCGGCGGTCATGATCGCCGCGATCTCACTGGGCGACAGCAGGTAGGGCGCAGGGCGGGGCCGCCTGCCCCGCCCGAACGCCCCTGGCGGCGGAACCTCATGGCGGTCGTCCTCGGCCCTCAAGAAGGCGGCGAAGCGCCGGGCCATGTCGTAGCGCACGCGCGCCTGCCCCGGCGACGTCGCCGCGCTCGCCCACGCGCGCACGCGCTCTGTCATGACGAAAGCATCGCCGGCCACCGAGGCAAACCGGGCGTAGCCTATGAGAAGCTTCTCCTGCTCCTTGAAGCGAAGACCGAGACTGCGCTGGAGGGCGACGTAGCGCTCGACGTGGGCCATCAGCATGCTGCGTCTCCCGGCCAGGGCTGAGCGACCTCCAGGAGCATGGCGAGGTCGATCTTGGCGTAGATCGCAGTGCTCTCAGGCGAGCGGTGTCTCAGCACCGTGCCGATCGCGTCCAGGGTCGAACCAGCCCGCAGCAGGCCGGTCGCCAGCGAGTGGCGGAACATGTGCGCGCCGCTTGGCACGTCCGTGAACCCGCCCCGCTTCAGCACACGAGCGACGATGCCCGCGATCTCCGATGCCGAGCGGAACGGCGTGAACGGCGCCTGGGCGCGCAGGAACACGCGCCCCTCGGCGACGACGGGACGGTCTCCCTCGACGTAGGCGAGCAGAGCGTCACCGACATCCTGCGGCAGTGGCAGGGCGACCGAGCGTCGCTGTTTGCCGTGCAGCCGCAGGCGTCCATGGCGCCAATCGATGTCTTCGAGTCGTAGCTGCCAGACGTCGGCAGCGCGCAGCCCAAGGCGAGCAAGCAGCAGGATGATCGCACGATCGCGGACCTCGACCGGCGTCGCACCGTTGCACGAGGCAATGATCGCCTCGATCGTCGGCGGCGCAGCGTAGCGAGGCAGCGTCGCCAGCCGGCGTCGGACGGCGGGCGGAACCGCCTCGACGAGCGCAGTAGGGCACGCGCCGGTGCTCGTCGTAAAGCGCAGGAACGAGCGCAGCACCGTCACCGTCATGCGGACCGCGGACCGTGAACGGCTCGGTTCCTGCTCGATCGCGATCGATCGAACGGTCGCCGCGGCATAGCGCTCCGGGTCAGGCCCGAGCGTCGGCAGCCAGCGCATCGCCTCCTGGACGTATCGCCGGATCGTCGCCTCGGTCGTACCCCGCTCGCGCGTGAGCCAGCCGCGGTAGCCGGCGAGGCAGGCATCCTCCGGCTGGCTGTGCGCCGCTACGACGCAGCACGCGACTACGCCCTGCTTGCGCAGCCAGGCAGTGAACCGCCGCGCACCGCGGCGTCGTTGCGCCAGTCCCGTGCCGGGTACGCGCACGCCGCGCTTCGCCTGGATCGGGCAGTGACAATGATGAAGGGCAAAGCGCTCGATCACGGCCTCGTCGACGTCGGACCAGCGGATGCGCAGCAGGCGCAGCCAGGTCGCGAAGTGCCGTGCTTGCGCGAGATAGCCGAGCCTGACGTTGCGGCCGTGGCCGAGCTCAGCGAGATGCTCGACGAAGCCGTCGAGACGCGATCCAACATCGAGCGGATCGCTCGGCACGACGATCGCGCCTTGATCCTCGAGGAAGCGGACGAAGCGGCGAACCTGGTTGAGATAGGCCGGCTCGCGCACCTGCCGGGCGCTGTAGCGCGGGCAGGTGCAGCGATGGCGCGCAAAACGCTCCACCACATCATCATCGATGGTCTCGATTGGAATGCGTCGGGTGCTCGTCCATCGCAGGAGATGCCGCGCCGCGCTGCCGGCCTGCGCCAAAGCGGCGGCGGATCGCGGGATGCGGTCGGATAGAAATAGGCTGATCAGGGCAGCGTGCGAGGCAAGCGCAGGCGTCTCGCCCAGGCGAGAGTCAGAGGGCTGAGGGGTGGTCATGAGGTCCTTCCGGCAGAGAGGGCGGGAGGACCGGATCATGCCAAGCGGAGGCAGCCAATGACGCGCCGAATCAAGACCTTGACCACACCCACTCAGCATAACGTGCACTTGGGATGTTATGTCTTATGCCGATATCGGCATAAGACATATTCGCGCGGCGTGATGTCGACGGAGACATCGCTCCATTCCTCGGTCGGGATCTCGGCGAGACGCCGCTCCATCAGCGCTTCGCCCGTCGAGACGATCTGCACCACGGCGGCATGGCCCGCGGCGAGGTCGCGCTGGATCGAGGCGATCAAAGTCGGCGTCTTCATCGCGGTGATGAGGTGATTGAAGAAGCGCTGCTTGGCGCTCTCGAACGCCGAGCGCGCGGCGGACTTGGCCTGAGCGTTCAGCGTGCCGGTCTCGCCGGTCATGTTGGCGGCCTTCATCGCCGCATCGAGATTGTTGTGGATGATCTGGAACGCGCCGGCATAGGCATCGTAGATGCGCACCTGCGCAGGCGTGAGCGCGTGCTCGACGAGCTCGTACTCGATGCCCTCATAGGAGAGCGAGCGTGCCGCGTAGAGGCCGAGCGCCTTGAGGTCGCGGGCGAGCACCTCCATGGCGGCGACGCCGCCCGCCTCGATCGCCTGGACGAACTCAGCACGGGTCGCGAAAGGAAAGTCGGCGCCGCCCCAGAGCCCGAGACGCTGCGCATAGGCGAGGTTGTGGACGGTGGTGGCGCCGGTGGCGGAGACATAGACGACACGGGCGTCCGGCAGCGCGTGCTGCAGGCGCAGCCCCGCCCGGCCTTGCTGCGACGGGGCCTTGTCGCCGCGCTCGGACTTCTCGCCGGCAGCATTCGCCATGGCATGCGATTCGTCGAACACGATGACGCCGTCGAAACCGCGGCCAAGCCAGTCGATGATCTGCTGCACGCGCGATGCCCTTTCCTCGCGCCCCTCGGCCCGCAGCGTGGCGTAGGTCACGAAGAGGATCCCTTCGGCGAGGCGGATCGGCGTTCCCTGCCGGAACCGAGCAAGCGGCGTGATCAGCAGCCGCTCCTGCTCCAGCGCCGACCAGTCGCGCTGGGCGTCCGCAATCAGCTTGTCGGACTTCGAGATCCAGACGGCGCGGCGCCGGCCCTTGAGCCAGTTGTCGAGGATGATGGCGGCGACCTGCCGGCCCTTGCCGGCGCCGGTGCCGTCGCTGAGGAACCAGCCGCGACGGAAGCGGACGGCCTTCCCCGGGTCCGGGCCTCTGGCCGGCCCGAGGACAAGTCTCGGCATTCCCGGCTTTCGCCGGGACAGGCTCTGGCGCGGCAGAAACGATGTCGAAGGTCTCATCGACGGTCCAGGCCCCGGCGAGATAGGTCGAATAGGCCTCGCCCGCATAGATGACGCTCTCGAGCTGTGCGTCGGAGAGGAGCCCCTTGTCGAGAACGGCCGACGGTAGATGCGGGCGATAGCGCGGCTTTGGCGCGGCGACTGAGGCCATCGCCGCCGACTGAACCAGGCGCGTCGGATGCGGCGGCGCGCCCGGAATGCGGAGGGACTGGAGGCTATAGCCTTCGTAGAGCGCGTCGGTGATGTGGCCAGCCTCGTCCGGCTTCCAGTCGCACGCCTCGTAAGCGACCTCGACCGCCTCGGGCCGGATCGGCGCCAAGACCGGCTGCGGATGCGATTCAACGGCCCGGATGGAGC
>DATJWN010000115.1:0-33365 GCA_035501235.1 Reyranella sp. | reverse complement strand
GAGGCTGCGCACCGAGCCGGGCGAGAGCTTGCCGTAATAGTCGGGCTCGACCGTGCAGAGATAGCGCTTGGCGGCGACATGCAGGCGGACGGGCTCGCTGACCTCGGGGCCGAAGCGCTCGGCGAGCCAGTCGCCGCCCAGATCCTCGTGCACGTCGTCGATGCCGCGGCCCGCCGGATCGCGGCCCAGCGTGTGGATCATGTGGCCAATGTCGTGCAACAGCGAGGCGAGCACGGTCGCGGGCGAGGCGCCGTCCTGCTCGGCGAGATGGGCCGATTGCAGGGCGTGCTGGAGCTGGTTGACGCCGCTGTCGCCATAGAGGCGCGTGGCGCGGCCGACGAAGATGTCGAGGAGTTCCTGGCGCAGATTGTCCGTCATGAGCTCTTCTTAGCATGAACCGGCTTCGGCGGTGCGGGCGGCGCCGGCGCAAAACCGGGAATCTTTGCGATCGCCTGCTTCAGCGGATCGGGGCACCAGGCGCGTGTCACAAAATCGACATGCAGGTCGGCGCCGCCGCAGGGCACGAACGAGAAGGTGCCGGGCGTGAGCGCGGCCGGCAGGGTCGTCGTGAACGAGACGCGGCGCTTCTTGAGCATGCTTTCGAGCGTCGTGTGATCGTCCCTGGTCGAATCGGTATAGGCGCTGAACAGGAAGCCCAGTCGCCGGCGCGCGGAGATCCAGGCGGCGAACTTGTCTTCCTCGCCGTAGAGCGAGTCCATCAGGATCACGCCCTTGATGCGATGCGCCGCGCCGCCATAGGCGAGCATGTAGGCGGTCGACATGTAGCCGCCGCTGTAGGAGACGAGCACGACGGACGCCGCGTTGAAGGCCGGGCCGACGCGCTTGTCGCCGTAGAGGCGCATCAGCCGCTCGGCCGCTTCGTCGATGTAGAGCGCGAACTGGCCGGGTTTCCAGAAGTTGCCGGCGCTCGAGTCGGTGGCATTGACGGCAAGCTGCGGCGCCACCAGCACGACGTTCTTGCCCGACTCCGCGAGCTGCCGCGGCACCTGCTGGCGCTCGACGATGTCGCGCTCGAGCGTGGCGCCCTGGCCGTGGAGATAGACGACGATCAGGATCGGCAGCCTGGGGTCGAAGCCCGCCGGCAGGTAGAGCAGCGAGCGGCGGTCGCTGTAGGTCATGTCCTCCCAGAACACGTTGCCGTTCAGCGCCGTGTGGCCGAGCCGCTTGCCGTCACGCGCGTCGAGGAACGGCTTCCTGGTGTCGGGTACCAGGCCGCGATAGGGGAAAGCCGAAGTGTTGAAGGCGATGAGCTGGCTCTTCGCCTCCTTCAGGGGCTGTGGCCCGACGGGCGCCTTGGGATGAGCGGGCGGCGGCGCTGGCTTCTTCGCCGGCTGCTTGGTCTTCTGCTTGAGAGAGCGGGCATGCGCGGTGGTCGGCATCAGCAGTGCCCCCAGCAACAGCGCGCGACGCTTCACGCAAGCGCTGGCCGCGGACTGGCCAGCGGCTTCAGCACGGAGAAGAAAGCGGGCAGCGCCACGAGGTAGGCGATCGCCCCCACGAGCACGACCGCGGGCAGGCCGAAGCTCGTGGCCACGATCGGCACGAGCGCCGCACCGATCACGGAGAAGCAGCCGTTCACGCCCCAGGCCCACAGGAACATGTGATCCTTGCCGAGGCGACCGAGCGTGGTCATGGCCGTCGGCATGGGGAAGCCCATCAGGAAGGCGGGCGGCATCAGCAGCAGCAGGCAGAAGACGATGCGCAGCAGGTAGGGCAGCGTGCCGATCCAGTCGAGCGCATAGTCGATGGTGAAGGCGTAGAGCGTCAGAATCAGGAAGATCGCGAGGAAGATGCGCGGCATGATCCGGCGCGCACGGCCGAGGAAGCGCTCCGACGTGAAGCTTCCGAGGCCCGAGAAGACCAGCATGCCGGTGATGAGGACGGAGGCCGAGACCGTGGCGTTGCTGAGCGCCAGGATGAAATGGGCGATCATGCCCACCTCGACGATGATGTAGCCGAGCCCCAGGCACATGAAATAGACCAGCGTGCCGATCTTGCCGGGATTGCGGCTGAAGATGCTGCGCCAGCCGAAGATCACCGGGAACAGGATCAGCGTCGCGGCGAAGATCGACGCAATGGCCAGCGTCGCCCAGAGCAGGATGTAGCCCCACTCGTCCTGCACCAGCTCCAGCCGATCGAGGAAGCTGTAGAGGTCCTTCACCTTGATGTAGGCGGCGAAATACGGCTGGTGATTGGTAAGGATGCGCGTGTCGAAGACGTAGCGGTCGGCGACGTCCTGCCAGCCGCCATTCACCAGATAGTACCAGGCGAGCCGGCCCATCGTGGTCGCGGGCACCAGCGGCGCGGGCGGCGTGTTGTCGTTGGCAGCGTCGGTCTTGGCCTCGCCGCCTGCTTCCGGCGGCGGCTTGTCGTGCGGCTCGTCTTCCTTGGGCGCCGTCGGATCGGGCGGCGGGCCGGCGTAGAAGAACTGGTCGTGATAGTCCTGCAGCAGCTGGTCGAGGCCCGAGGTGTCGATCTTGATGTTTGGAAAGTAGATCTCGTCGAACGACATCGCCTTGGTGTGGGCGTTGAGCTTGGCGATGTCCTCCGCGGTGAAGCCGCCCTGCTTGTAGAGCACGGTCGCGGTCGAGAGGTAGGACGCGACGACGTAGAAGTCCTTCGAGATGTCCGGCCCGCCGACCTCGCGCGCCGCCGCCGCCATGGTGGCATAGAGCTTCAGCACCGACTTCGGCGGCTCTTCCTTGTTCCACAGCGTGACCGACAGGATGCCGCCCGGCTTGAGCGCGCGCATGTAGGCCGCCATGGCCTCGCGCGTGTAGGAATACTTCTCGACGATGGCGAAGCCGCCGGGGCTCGACAGGCCGGCCGAATCGGCGAGCGACAGGTCGATGACGTCGTACTTGTCCTTGGTGTGCGCGACGTAAAGGCGTCCGTCATAGTCGATGACGGAGACCTTGGGGTTGTTCAGGATGTCGCCGGTGAAGGCGCGTAGGCCCTTGTCCTCGCGGAAGGCCGTCAGCATCGCGGGGTTGCCCTCGGCCACCGTCACGTGCTTCGAGCCCGACTTCAGCGCCACCACCGTCGAAATGCCGCCGCCGAACTGGACCACGAAGGTGTCCGGGTTCTGCTTCAGCACATAGGGATAGAACATCGGCAGGTAGCGGAAGTAGGCCGTCTGTTCCGGCGGCAGCTCCTTGATCACGCCCGACGGCCCGTCCGAATCGAGATAGAGGCCGAGATAGGCGTTGTCCGGCATCGTCTTGAGATTGAAGGCCGCGTTGTCCGACAGGCCGGGCGCGAAGTGCAGGTAGGAGGAGGAATAGACCTCCATGTAGCCGAACGGCGAGGTGCGCTCGTAGGTGCGCTTGTTGTCCGGAAACTTGCGGGCATAGGCGACGCCCTTGTAGTCCGACACGGCGAGCTTGGAGATGCCGAGCGCCGGCGGCACGAGATAATGGCCGAGCGCCGACAGCACGGCGACCAGGGTGATCAGCGCCATGCCGCGCCTGTCGCCGAAGGACACGAACCACAGCAGGCCGCCCGCGAACCACAGGATCAAGGGCGCCATGATCATGTTCTCGGGATTGAACACATACATGGCGAGCAGCACGGAGAGGCCGCACAGGCCCGAGCCCACGAGATCGGCGAAGTAGACGCGGTTGAAGGTCTTCTGCGCCTTCAGGAAGACGACGCCGAGATAGAGCGCGCCCGCCAGGAACGGCAGGAAGTAGAGCACGAAGTTGGCGAACAGCCGCCACTTCTGCATCGGATCGGAGATCAGGAAGATGGCGTTGAACGGCACCTGCTGGGCGATGAGGTTGCAGGCGACCATCAGCGGCCCGAAGGCGAGCAGCGCGCCCATCACGGCGCCCTTCCAGTGCCGCTCGAACCAGCCCTTGGCCACGCACATCACCGCCGAGGTGAGGCCGAAGCCGAACATGGCGAGGCTGACGACCAGCGAGCCGAAATGGGCCCAGCTGCCGACGGAGAAGACGCGCATGATGCCGATCTGGAGCGCAATGATGCTGCCCGCGACCAGCCCGACCGAAAGGTAGAAGGTCAAAGGCGGCCGATTGTCGAGATCGACCGCCTTCATTGCCGTGTTGGCCACCTAGGCCTCAGCGATTGTGCGTGCCGACGATCTGGTCGCCCTCGAGCTTGGTGAAGGGCACGAACGGCACGATCTTGCCGCCGTAGATGTCCTCGCGCGTCGTCGTGATCGAGCCATCGGCGCCCTGGAGCTTGGCGACCTTGAGCACGCGCTGCGCGCCCGGCGGTCCGACGGGGATCACCATCACGCCGCCCGACTTCAGCTGCTGCAGCAGCGGCGGCGGGATGTGATCGATGCCGCAGGTCACGATGATCTTGTCGAAAGGCGCCGCCTCTTCCCAGCCATAGTAGCCGTCGGCCGACTTGCTCTTGATGTGCTGGTACTCGGTGTAGCCCTTGTCGATCAGCTTGTCGTAGAGCGCGCGCGTGCGGTCGGCGAGCGGCTTGATGATCTCGATCGTGTAGGCGTTCTCGGTCAGGTTGGCGATGTAGGCCGACTGGCAGCCCGAACCGGTGCCGATCTCGAGCACCTTCTCGCCACGCTTGACGTCGATCACGTTGGTCATGCGGCCCTGCAGGTGCGGACCCGACATGGTCACGCCATAGCCGATGTCGAGGAAGGCATGCTCGTAGGCCCGCTTGTGGATCGCCGGGTTGACCGAGGCGAACTCCTCGCGCGGGGTGAGCAGAAAGGCGCGGATGGTGGCCGGCCCCCAGATGTCCTTGTTCTTGATCATCGCCTGGAAGCGATCCCAGCGCAGGCCGAGGAAGAACGGATCCTCGCCCCGGCTCTTTCCCCAGGCGATGAAGTTCTCGCGGGTGTCGGTGGGCGGGTTGAGGTCCCAGCTATAGGGCTTGATGGTGGCCGCGAAGGCCGGACGAACGAGGCTGGCGGCGGCGACGGCAGCCGAGGCGGAGACGAAGGTGCGTCTCTTCAAGATACCCTCCTTGGCGCGGGCCCCCATTAGGGAGGGGTCGGGGCAACCGCACGGCAACTAGATACGGGAATTGTGGCGGTTTTGCCAGCGCGGTGCGCATTCGGCACGGGCAATTGAAGCTCTTGGGATACTCGCGACGAGAGGTCTTGGCCGACCGCATTCCAAGGTCGAGACAACAGCGGACTTCCACTCGATGGAAAGATTCCGACCATTGCGGCTCATCTATTGTTCAATGGACCACTTCAAAAACGCGCAAATTCAACGAATGGTTGAGCGTCCATTGCTCAATATCGTGCCCCCGGGGTCACCCTCGTTATCATGCACGCCTCTTCACTTCGGAGTCTTGCATGGGCCTGTACTCGCAAAAGCCAAAAACCTACGTCCCGCCGACAACCTCAATGAATCCCACCATGCTGGGCGGCGCACCGACGCAGGCTGCTCCTCAGGCTCCAGCACCCACGGGTGAACGCACGGCCGTCGCCGTGGATCTGCCGGGTCAGCCGGGCACCTATCTCGATAGCGAGTTCGCACCCAAGGTTGACGCGTTCGTCCAATATGCACGTGAAGCTGGACACGACATCCAATTGTCCAGCGGCTATCGTACGCAAGCAGAGCAAGACGAGCTGAAAAGAAGTGGCAAGAGCCTGATGCCCGCGGAGCAGAGTTTGCATTCGGCCGGCTTGGCGGTCGACGTGAACAATTTCGACCGCCTTCCGGACGCCACCCAACTTGCCATCCGTCAAGCAGCCGAACGCGCTGGACTTTCTTGGGGAGGCAGCTTCGGCGACAAACGGCATTTCTTCATAGATCCGATCCCCGGCCAGGATCGAACACAGCTCATTGCCAATTTTGCCGAACAAGTTCGCCGCCTCCAATCGAGACCATAGGAGACACCATGCGATCAAGGGCTGTGCGTTGGACCGGTATCGTCGGATCGATCTTGGCAATTGCGTCGTCTGTACCGGCAAACGCGCAGCTGCCCGATGGCATGCTCACCGTCTACTCCAACATCTGCTTCAATCGCGGATCGGGAGATCTCAATGGCCTGAGGATCATTCTTTTCCGCAGCGCCGCACAGGATCGCAGCAAGCGCGAGAGCATCTATGTCTTCTACCAAGAGACGGCGGGGCTGCTGGCCGCACCCTTGCAAGAGCCCGCGACCGTCGATGGCGACAACCTCCGCATCGATTTGCACTTCCCTGACCGATCGATGCGTACTTTCGTCGCCCGAATCACCCCGGACCTAATCGATGGCCACTACATCGATGGACTGGGAAAGCCCCGGTATCTCCTCAAGCGAGACCCCGATCCGATGAACAAATTCTCCGAGTGCGTCGACTAGGATCGGCGCATCAGGTGCGAGGTGCCCTCGCGCTGGTAGCCGATCCGCTCGTAGAAGGCGTGGGCCCGCTCGCGCTTGACGCTGGTGTAGAGCGAGGTCGAGTCGAGATGGCGTTCGGCGGCCCAGGCCTCGGCTGCGCGCATCAGCGCCTCGCCGATGCCATGGCCCCGGACCTTGTTGTCCACGACCAGCGCCTGCACGACGGCGTCGCAGGGCTTGTCCAGCGCCGGCCGTTCGAAGACATGCAGCAAGCCGACGATGCCGCCCGCTTCCTCGGCCACGAACACGTGATGCGTCGGCGCGGATGCAACGCGCTCGAAGCGGGCGCGAAACTCCGAATCATCCAGCGGATAGCCCAGCTCGCCGATCAGGCGGTTGAGCTCCGGCATGTCCTCCGGCCGCGGATCGCGGATGATCATGTGTACTTGCGCACGTCGTCGATCACCTTGCCGTCGTTGGGCAGCGACTTCGGCGCCACGAGCTCGACCTTGCCGCCAACCTTGCAGACGGTGCGGATCGTGCCTTCCATCGCCGTCGCGAGATCGCCCGAAGGCGACGGCGCCTCGACCTTGAGGGTCATCACATCGGCCTGGTTGACCCAGTCGATGACGAGGCGCAGGCGGCCGAGGCCGGGATGCTTCTTGGATATCTCGGCAATCTGCTCGGGATCGACGAACATGCCGCGCACCTTGGTGCGCTGGTCGGCGCGGCCCATCCAGCCCTTGATGCGCATGTTGGTGCGTCCGCACGGGCTTGGGCCCGACAGCACCGCCGACATGTCGCCGGTGCCGAAGCGGACCAGCGGATAGGTGCGGTTGAAGGTCGTGACGACAACTTCGCCGACATCGCCCTCGGGCACCGGATCGCCGGTGCCGGGCCGCACGATCTCCACGATCACGCCCTCGTCGACGATCATGCCCTCGAGCGATTCCGATTCGTAGGCGATGGTGCCGATATCGGCCGTGCCGTAGCTCTGCAGGCAGGTCATGCCTTTGTCGACGAACATCTGGCGCAAGGATGGCGGCAGCGCCTCGGCGCCGACGAAGGCGTGCTTGATCGACGAGATGTCCTTGCCGAGCTCCGCCGCTTTCTCGATCAGGATCTTGAGGAACGACGGCGTGCCGACATAGCCCCTGGGCTTGATGGCGGCTATCGCGTCGAGCTGAAGTTCCGTATTGCCGACACCGCCGGGCACGACGGCGCAGCCGAGCGCGCGTAGCGCCGACTCCATCATGATGCCGGCCGGCGTCAGGTGATAGGAGAAGGTGTTGTAGATCACGTCGCCCGGCCGGAAGCCCGCCGAATACATGGCGCGCGCGCCGCGGAAGTAGTCGGGCTCGTCGGTGTCGACCTCGAAGATCGGGCCGGGCGACATGAAGACATGGCGCACCTTGCTCATGGGCACGGTGATCAGCCCGCCCATGGGCGGCGCCTTCTTCTGCACCTCGCCCAGCATCGACTTGCGCAGCACCGGCAGCCTGGCGAGCGCCGCACGCGAGGTGATCGAGGCCGGATCGACGTCCTTCAGCCAGTTCGCGAAGAACGGTGCGTTGGCCCTGGCGTGCGCGATCTGCGCCGGCAGGGCCTGCATCAGCGCCTGCTCGCGCTCGGCCGGGCTCCTCGTCTCCAGCGTGTCGTAGTGCTGCTTGGCCATGCGTTTCCCCGTGTTTGGGGCGAACGGTAGACGCCGTGCCGCGCCTTGCCAAGAAGCGCCGCTCAGGGCGCCGCGGGCCGCAGGCTGAGCGTGAACACCGCGCCGCCCTCGGGCCGGTTGTCGACGGCGATCTTGCCGTCATGCGCTTCGGCGACACGCGCCACGATCGCGAGGCCGAGGCCGCGGCTTTCGGGCTTGGCGCGGTCGCGCCGCCAGAAGCGGCGGAAGATCGATTCGCGATCGGCTTCCGAGATGCCGGAACCGTCGTCGAGGACGCGGACGATGCCGCCCTTCAGCACCTCGACTTCGATCGTGCCACCCGCCGGCGTGTGGCGGATCGCGTTCTCGATCAGATTGCGCACGGCGCGAAACAGCGCCTCGCCATGCCCGTGCACCCAGACCGGCCCGTCGTCGCCGGTGAGCGAGATGGTCTTGGAGGACTCGACGGCAAGCGGCGCCATGAAGCCGACCGCGTCGGCGCACACCGCGTGGAGATCGGCCTTGGCGTCGGTGGCGACGATGAAGGCCTCGAGCTCGGCGATGTCGAGCACCTGGTTCACCGTGCGCGTCATGTTGACGAGATCGGCACGCAGCGCATCGCGTACCGGCCCCGCCTCGAGCGAGTCCACGCGCGCCCGCACGATCGCGAGCGGCGTGCGCAGCTCGTGCGCCATGTCGGCGGTGAAGTCGCGCTGGGCGCGGAAGCCCGCCTCGAGGCGGTCGAGCGCCTGGTTGACCGCATGGACCAGCGGCGCCACCTCGGCCGGCATGGTCTGCTCGGGCAGGCGCACCTCGGTGCGCTGCGGGCCGATGGCGGCGGCGGCCACCGAGGCCTCGCGCACCGGATCGAGAGCGCGGCGGAAGATCAGGATGTCGATCAGCAGCAGGACCAGCAGGATCGGGAAGGTGATCCAGGCGACGTGCGGGAAGAACGACGTCACCACGTCGTCGATGATGACGTCGCGATGGGCGAGGTCCTGGCCGACCTGGATGACGTACATCTTCTCGCCGATCGGCCGCGGCACGCTGACGCCGAACACGATCGAGCCGGCGCTGCTGCGGCGCACGAACCAGTCGCGCACCGATTGCTCGTCGGGCGTGAACAGCGCCTGGCCGTCGGGCCGCGAAGTGAAGAGCACGCGGCCGGTCGTGTCGAGGATCGCATAGGCATAGAGGCCGTAGTCCGCCGAGTAGAGCGGCCGCACTTCCGTCGGGATGTCGAGGCTCACGCTGCCGTCGGGCTGCGGTCGTAGGAAGCTGCCGATCGTGAAAGCCTGGCTGCGCAGCGCGTCGCGGTGGAGATTGTTCGCCGCCTGGTTCAGGAGCCAGTAGAGCGCCAGCGGCATCAGCACCGACGTCACGCCGATCGCCACCATGTGCAACGCGACGATGCGCGTGACGATCGAACGGAAGCGCGGCAGGCGCGGCATGTCGGCGCGCTCTAGGACTTTTCCTCGGCCATCAGGTAGCCGACGCCACGCACCGTGTGGATCTTCACGGTGGCGCCGGCGTCGCTCAGCATCTTGCGCAGACGGTGCACGTAGACCTCGACGGCGTTCGAGCCGATATCGCCCGACAGACCGAACAGATGGTCCTCGAACAGGCGCTTGGGCGCGACATTGCCGCTGCGACGAAGAAGGATCTCGAGCACGGCCGTCTCGCGCGCCGGGAAGGCACGCGGCGCTCCGGAGACGAAGACCTGCCGGCCTTCGGTGTCGAGCGCGACGTTGCCGAAGGTGAGCATGCGACCGAGCAGGTTGCCCGGCCGGCGCAGCAGCGCCTGCAGCCGCGCCACCAGTTCCTCCATCGCGAACGGCTTGGCGAGATAGTCGTCGGCGCCTTCGCGCAGTCCCGTGACGCGGTCCGTGACCCCGTCGCGCGCGGTCAGCACCAGCACAGGTGTCGCATCGCCCTTGCGCCTGATCTCGCGCAGCAAGGTGAGGCCGTCCTCGTCGGGCAGGCCGAGATCGAGGACGATCGCGGCGTATTTCATGGTCGCGAGTACGTGATGCGCATCGGCAACGGTGCCGACCGAATCGGCGGCCAAGCCGCTCTGCGCCAGACCCTTGACCAGCAACGACACAAGCTCTGGATTGTCCTCGACGAGAAGCACCCGCATTAGTATGCGTCTCCCGGTCACTGTCTTCTACGAACGAACTGTAGCACGATGGCTGAAGGCCTGTATGTCAGGTTGACGTAATAAGAAGAGACTAGTTTGCCCCACGTTGGGACCACAAAGGTCTCTGCCCGGAATGCTTCCTTATGACGATCGATTCCCCCCTGACCGTTCGCCTCAGGCGCAATCGCCTTTGGATTGCCGGCGGTAGTGCGCTGGCTCTCGCCGCGATCGTCGGCGCGTTCTGGCTGATCGACAGCGGCCAGGGCAACGCCGTCGCGCGGCCGGACAAGGTCACGCGCGACGCCGACGGCGCCTTCCGCCCGACCGACACGCAATGGCAGGGCCTGAAGCTCGCCACCGTTCGCCAGGTCGCCTTCCGCGACGAGCGCGCCACCGACGGCAAGATCGGCATCAACGAGGACACGACGACGCCGGTCTTCTCGCCCTACTCCGGCCGCGTCAGCCGCCTGATCGCCAAGCCGGGCGATCATGTCGAGCGGGGCGCGCCGCTGTTCGCCATCGAGGCGAGCGAATTCGTCCAGGGCCAGAACGACCTCGTCACCGCCGTCGCCGGCGTCGAGAAGGCGAAGTCGAGGCTCGTGCTGGCCGAGGGAGTCGAGAAGCGCCAGAAGGAGCTGCTCGCCATCAGGGGCGGTGCGCTCAAGGATCTCGAGCAGGCGCAATCCGACCTGGTCGGCGCGCAAGGCGACCTGCGCACGGCCGAGATCGCCCATGCCGCCGCCCGCAACCGGCTGCGCATCCTCGGCCGCTCCGAGGAAGAGATCGACAAGCTGGAGAAGGTCGACCGCATCAGCGCCGACGTCGTCGTCGGCGCGCCCATCTCCGGCACCGTGATCCAGCGCAAGGTCGGCCTGGGCCAGTACATCAACACCGGCGCCAGCGATCCTGTGTTCACCGTCGGCAGCCTCGACACGGTGTGGCTGATCGCCAACGTGCGCGAATCGGACGCACCCAAGATGAAGGTCGGCGCGGCGGTCGAAGTGTCCGTGCTCGCCTATCCCGGCCGCATCTTCCACGCCAAGCTTTCCTACGTGGCGCCCGCGCTCGATCCGACGACGCGCCGCCTGCCGGTGCGCGCGGAGATCGAGAATCCGAACCGCGAGCTCCTGCCGGAGATGTTCGCCTCCTTCCGCATCGTCTCGGGCCAGAGCCGGCTGATGCCCGCCGTGCCGCAGGATGCCGTGGTCTACGAAGGCGCCGACGCCCGCGTGTGGGTGGCGCGCCCGGACAAGAAGACCGTCGTCACGCGTCCGATCGAGGTCGGCGATGCGGTCAACGGCCTGGTCGAGGTGCGCAAGGGCCTCAATGTCGGCGAGAGCGTGGTCGCAAGCGGCACGCTCTTCATCGACCGCGCGGCGGCACACGACTAAGGCGCCGGTCGGCTCGCGGCCGCTTCCCAGCCCAGCGTAGTTCACATGCAAACCATCGTCGCGGCCGCCCTCAAGCAACGAATCCTGGTGATCATCCTCGCGGGCGTGATGATCATCGGCGGCCTGTTCGCCTACAGGCAGCTCAACATCGAGGCCTATCCCGACCCGGTGCCGCCGCTGGTCGACATCATCACCCAGAACCCCGGCCAGTCGTCGGAGGAGATCGAGCGCTACATCACGATCCCGATCGAGGTGCAGATGGCCGGCATCCCGCACGTGCAGGCGGTGCGCACCATCTCGCTGTTCGGCCTCTCCGACGTGAAGGTGCAGTTCACCTACGATCTCACCTACGAGCAGGCGGCGCAGTACGTGATCAACCGGCTCTCGCAGCTGCCGCCGATGCCGAACAACGTGCAGCCCTCGCTGTCGCCGACCAGCCCGATCGGCGAGATCTTCCGCTACCGCGTGGTCGGCCCGCCCGGCTACACCGTGACCGACCTCAAGACGATCGAGGACTGGATCCTCGAGCGCCGCTTCAAGGCGATCCCGGGCGTGATCGACGTCACCGGCTGGGGCGGCAAGACCAAGACCTACGACATCACCATCGACCTCGACCGGCTGCTCGCCTACGGGCTCACGCTGAAGAACGTGCTCGACGGGCTGAACAACGCCAACATCAACGTCGGCGCCAACACGGTGAACATCGGCCCGCAATCGGCCATCGTGCGCTCGGTCGGCCAGATCCGCTCGATGGACGACATCAAGAACACCATGCTCGCCGCGCCCAACGGCTCGCCCGTGCTGGTGTCGGACGTGGCGACCGTGACCGTGGGCCACATGCCCCGGCTCGGCATCGCGGGCCAGAACGACGACGACGACATCATCCAGGGCATCGTGCTGATGCGCCGCGGCGCGCAGACCATGCCGACGCTGCAGGGCGTGCTGGACGAGGTCAACAAGATCAACAACTCCGACATCCTGCCGCCCGGCGTCCACATCGAGCGCATCTACGACCGCAGCGCCCTGGTCGACGTCACCACGCACACCGTGCTGCACAACATGGTGATGGGCGTGACGCTGATCTTCCTGATCCAGTGGTTGTTCCTGGGCGACCTGCGCTCGGCGCTCATCGTGTCGGCGACGATCCCCTTCGCGCTGCTGTTCGCGGTGGTGATCCTGGTGCTGAACGGCGAGTCGGCGAACCTGCTCTCGATGGGCGCCATCGACTTCGGCATCATCGTCGATGCGACCGTGATCATGGTCGAGAACATCTTCCGCCACCTCGCCGAGGCGGGCCACCAGACGGGCGTGCGGACCGGCCAGCCGACGCCGGAGGGCCTGACCGGCAAGCTGTCGCTGATCTTCCACGCCTCGAGCGAGGTCACGAAGGCGATCTTCTTCGCCGCCACCATCATCATCGCGGGCTTCCTGCCGCTGTTCACGCTGTCGGGCGTCGAGGGCCACATCTTCGGCCCGATGGCCAAGACCTACGCCTACGCGCTGTCCGGCGGCCTGCTCGCGACCTTCACCGTGTCGCCCGCCCTCTCGGCCCTGCTGCTGCCCGAGCGCGTGGCGCATACGGAGACGCGCGTCGTGCGCATCATCTCGCGGCAGTACCGCAAGCTCCGCGACATCATCCTCGTGCGCCGGCGCAGCACGGTGTTCGCTGGCGTCGGCATGCTCGTGCTCGCCATCCTGGCCGGCAGCACGATCGGCCTCGAGTTCCTGCCCAAGCTCGAGGAAGGCAATATGTGGATCCGCGCCACGATGCCGGCCTCGATCTCGCTGGAGACGGGCAACGACTACGCCAACCGCATGCGCAAGCTGATCAAGGGCTTCCCCGAGGCCGAGACGGTGATCTCCCAGCACGGCCGGCCCGACGACGGCACCGATTCCACCGGCTTCTTCAACGTCGAGTTCTTCGTGCCGCTGAAGCCCATGGAGAAGTGGCGCAAGGGCCTCGACAAGGAGGCGCTGATCGCCGAGATGAACGACGCGCTGGAGAAGGCCTTCCCCGGCGTCGACTTCAACTTCTCGCAGTACATCCAGGACAATGTCGAGGAGGCGGCCTCGGGCGTGAAGGGCGAGAACTCGGTCAAGGTCTCGGGCAACGACCTCGAGACGCTGTCCAAGCTCGGCGAGGAGATCAAGAGCGTGCTCGCCACCGTGCCGGGCATCGAGGATCTCGGCGTCTCCGCCTCGCTCGGCCAGCCGACCATCCGCATCGACATCGACCGCAACAAGGCCGCGCGCTACGGCCTCGCGCCGGGCGACATCAACGCCACCGTGCAGGCCGCGATCGGCGGCCAGGCGGCGGGCGATCTCTACGAGAACGGCAGCGACCGCCACTTCCCGATGATGGTGCGGCTCGCGCCGCGCTATCGCGAGAACCTCGAGGCGATCAAGCGCATTCCGATCGGCGTCGCGAACAGCAATGGCGGCGTGACGCAAGTGCCGCTGGCCGAGGTCGCCACCGTGCAGCTCGTCTCCGGCGCCTTCTATATCTATCGCGAGCAGCAGGAACGCTACCTGCCGGTCAAGTTCTCGGTGCGCAACCGCGATCTCGGCGGCGCGGTGCTGGAAGCGCAGCAGAAGGTCGCGGAGAAGGTCAAGCTGCCCGGCGGCTACCGCATCGAATGGGTGGGCGAGTTCGGCAACCTCAAGAACGCGCTCGCCCGGCTCGCGATCGCGGTGCCGATCGCCATCTCGCTGATCCTGCTGCTGCTCTATGTCAGCTTCGGCAACCTGCGCGACACGCTGCTCGCCGGCAGCGCCATCCCGATGGCCTTGACCGGCGGCGTGCTCTCGCTTTTCGTTGCCGGCATGCCCTTCAGCATCTCCGCCGCGATCGGCTTCGTCGCCCTCTTCGGCATCGCCGCCATGAACGGCATCATGGTGCTCTCCTGCTACAACCGCGTGCTCGATACGGGCCTGGAGCGGTCGGAGGCGTTGCGCGCCACCTGCGAACTGCAGATGCGGCCGGTGCTGATGACCTGCGTCGCGGCCTGCGTGGGCCTCCTGCCCGCCGCCTTCTCGAGCGCCATCGGCAGCCAGGTGCAGCGGCCGCTGGCCGTCGTCGTCGTGGGCGGTACGCTGCTCGCGCCCTTCCTGTTCCTGACCGTGCTGCCGGCCGCGATCGGCCTGTTCTCGCGCCGCCAGCCCAAGGTTGACGTGGCCGCACTCGCCGCGACGGAGACGCCGTGATGCGCGCACCCGTCCTGCTCGCCGGCACGGCGCTGGCCCTCGCGCTCTGCGGTTGCACGCTCGGGCCCGACTTCCTGCGGCCCGATCCTCCCAAGGCGGAGTCCTATCTGCCCGACACCCAGATGAGCCTGGTCGCCGCCGGCATCCCGGGCGGCGAGGCGCAGAGCATCGTCCAGGGCATGGACATTCCCGGCCAGTGGTGGGCCGTCTTCCAGTCGCCGCAGCTGAACGGCCTGATCGACGGCGCGCTGCGCGCCAATCCCGACGTGCAGGCCGCGGTCGCCGGCCTCAAGCAGGCGCAGGAGAATGCCCGCGCCCAGCGCGCCACGCTCTTCCCGGTGATCCAGGGCGGCTTCGGCGCCTCGCAGAACCAGACGCCGAACAGCCTGTCGCCCGCCACCGCCTCGGGCGCCACGATCTACGGCCTGTTCACCGCGGGCCTCACCCTCACCTATTCGCTCGACCTGTGGGGCGGCAATCGCCGGCAGATCGAATCGGCCGATGCGCTCGCCGAAGCGCAGTGCTTCCAGCTCGAAGGCGCCTATCTCTCGCTCGCCTCCAACGTCGTCGCCGCGGCCGTGCAGGAGGCGTCGTTGCGCGCCCAGGTCGACGCCACGCGCCGCATCATCGCGGCCCAGCGCGAGACGCTCGGCATCCTCAATCGCCAGTCGTCGCTCGGCGCCGTCACCGGCGCCGACGTCGCCGCCCAGCAGGCCGCCCTCGCCCAGGCCGAGGCGACCCTGCCGCCGCTCGAGAAGGCGCTGGCCCAGCAGCGCAACCTGCTCGCCGTGCTGACCGGCCGGCTGCCCAATGCCGAGCTCGCCGAGCGCTTCGAGCTCAAGGACCTGAAGCTGCCGGCCGAGCTGCCGCTCAGCCTGCCCTCGCACATGGTCGAGCAGCGGCCCGACGTGCGCGCGGCCGAGGCCAACCTGCATTCGGCGAGCGCGCTGGTGGGCGTCGCCATCGCCAACCAGTTCCCGCAGATCACGCTCAACGCCGGCGTCAACACCCAGTCCCTCACGCTCGACACGCTGTTCGGCCCGGGCCTGCAGGGCTCGGCGATCGGCGTCAGCATCCTGCAGACGATCATCGACGGCGGCGCGCTCGCCGCCAGGAAGCGCGCCGCACAGGCGGGGCTGGAGCAGGCCGACGCGCAGTACCGCTCGACCGTGCTGCAGGCCTTCCGCAACGTCGCCGACACGTTGCGCGCGCTGCAGTACGACGCGATCACGCTCCAGGCCGCCGTCGATGCCGAGAAGGCCGCCGGCACCAGCCTCGACATCGCCCGCCGCAGGCTCGCGCTCGGCGACACGACCTATGTCTTCGTCCTGCTGGCCGAGCTCACCTACCAGCAGGCCGTGCTGGTCGAGATCCAGGCGCAGTCCAATCGCCTCACCGACACCGCGGCGCTCTTCCAGGCGCTGGGCGGCGGCTGGTGGAACCGCGAGCCGCCCGGCCCCGAGGAGCAGGCCCGCCGTCTGCGCTGCCGCCCGCCCGCGCCGACACCCGCGCCCAAGAGCACGGCCGTCTCGGCGAAATAGCCGCCGCTTCTCAGAACGACACGCCTTGGCTACATCTGGGGCGTGAGCGACTCTCTCATCGATCTCGGCGACCGCCGCCTGCGCATCCGGCGCCTCGCCCCGCAACGCAGCGACGGGCTGGAGCGCACGACGCTGATCTTCCTGCATGAAGGATTGGGCTGCATCGAGATGTGGCGCGACTTCCCGCAGAAGCTTTGCGACGCCACGATGTGCGCAGGGCTCGTCTACGACCGCACCGCCTACGGCCAGTCGAGCCCGTGGCCCCAAGATCCCGGCGTGCGCTACATGGAGATCGAGGCCGACGAGGTGCTGCCGAGACTCCTCGCCGCATCAGGCATCGACGATTGCGTGCTGGTCGGCCACTCCGACGGCGGCACGATCGCGCTCAACTACGCCGCCCGCGATCCCGAGCCCTTGCGCGCCGTGGCGACGCTCGCGGCACACGCGATCAACGAGCCGATCTGTGTCGAGCGCATCGTCGAGGCCAAGGCCGCCTTCGCCGCGGGCGAGCTGCGGCAACGCCTCCTCAAGTACCACGGCGACAACATCGACCGCGCCTTCCATCTCTGGGCCGACGCCTGGAGCGCGCCCGGCTTCGAGCCGATGGACGCCAACGGAAGGCTGCCCGGCGTGCAGGTGCCGGTGCAGGCGATCCAGGGCGAGGACGACGAATACGGCACGGAGCTGCAGCTCGGCATCATCGCCGGCAAGGTCGGCGGCTACTGCGAGACGCGCCTGGTCCCCGACTGCGGCCACAGCCCGCACCTGCAGCAGCCGGCGTACGTGCTGGGCGAGATCGCGCGATTCATCCTGCCGCTGGCGCTGAAGGACTGAGTCTCGCGGCGGGAGTCTCGAGTCTCACCGGAGTCTCACGGGCCTGAGACTCATCCGATGCCGATGCCACAAGGCTTTCAGCCCCCGAGTCTCAGAGTCTCACCCACACCCCTCTGCTAACCCGTTGATTGCGAACACCCCCCTCATCCTGAGGAGGGCGCGTAGCGCCCGTCTCGAAGGATGGGCAACAGGCAAGGTGCTCGTCCCCCCTTCGAGACGCGGCCTGCGGCCGCTCCTCAGGGTGAGGTCTTTCTGTTTCGAACGGAAAAAACTCCGCACGACCTCTGCGCAGTGTCGCTAACTGCGCTAACCGGGCTCGTTACTATTGGTTACCGTCAAACGTATCGAATCTGACGGTGAGGCTCGCCATACCGACCTGTCTTGCTGCGCTCGATCTGCCCCACCGTGCAGCGTCTCCCGCAGCCCCCGCGCTTCGGCCTGATCGAACGATCGGTGTGGCCCTGGACTCCGGGTCTCCAGCAAGCGGCAGAGTGTACGTGTGCTTTGTCCTGTCCGGCATTTTGATCAATGGACGACCGATGTACCGTCAGGCCGGGACCAAAGCCGAAGGCAGAACCTGCGCGAGGAGAAAGGTACCATGCCCCTGGAATTTTCTGCCGGATGACATGTCGGCTGGCGACAAAGGCGAGGCCGCAATCATGCGATATGTTGTAAGACCTCTTTTAGCTTTCCTGCTAACGCCAGTGTCGATAAGCGCTGTTCTACTGGCAGTTGCAGTGATCAGGGCAGGTGAATCATATTTTCTTGTTCAACTGCTGGCGATCACGAAGATTCTTTACATCTGCGAAGCAGTACTCGGAACTCCGATGTTCTTTTTCTTTCGAAAGAGAAACATCAATAGTTATTCGTCGTATGCCATTGCGGGTGGCGCAATTGGGATGGTGCCGGCTCTTGCCATCATGGTGTGGTGTGCGTTGCTCTCTACTAGTTGCGGTTTCGAGTATCTTGGCTTGCTTAACTTTTCGGCGCTGGGTGCTCTGTTTGGAGCGGTGTCCGCAATCGTCTTTCGGATAATTCTCGGCAAGCATATGCGGAGAACGGCGCCACGGATCTGAGCGCGCAGCATTCCGGGGACACGAACCGAATTGACGCCCCCGGCCCCCAACTCCAGTCTCCGGTCATGGCGCGTTTGGCGAGAGTGGTTGCCCCCGGCGTCCCGCACCACGTGACGCAGCGCGGCAACCGCCGGCAGCAGGTCTTCTTCCACGATGACGACTACGCAACCTACCGGACGCTGCTGGCGGAGGGCTGCCACGCGGCGGGCGTGGCGGTGTGGGGATACTGCCTGATGCCCAACCATGTGCATCTGATCCTGACGCCGTCCGACACCGACGGATTGCGCGCCGCGCTCGGCGAGGCGCACCGGCGCTATACGCGTCTCATCAATTTTCGCGAAGGCTGGCGCGGCTACCTGTGGCAGGGGCGTTTCGCGTCCTGCCCGATGGACGAGGCCCATCTCATGGCCGCGGCCCGCTACGTCGAACTCAATCCGGTGCGGGCGCAGCTTGCGAAGCGGGCAAGAGACTGGCGCTGGTCCAGCGCGCGGGCGCATCTCGCCGGAGAGGACGACGAGCTGGTGCGCGTGCGTCCGTTGTTGGACCTCGCGCCCGATTGGGCGAACTTTCTGGCGGGAGGACTGGATGACGCCGATCGCGACGCCATTCGCGCCGGCGAACGAACGGGCCGGCCGCTCGGCTCGGCGCGCTTCGTCGCCCGGCTCGAGAAGCGCCTCGACCGCGTGCTGGCGCGACAGAAGCCGGGGCCGAAACCGATGATTGAAGAAAGCGCGAGGAGATAAGTATTGTGTCCCCGGAACTCCGGATTGGGCGAACTTTCTGGCGGGAGGACTGGATGACGCCGATCGCGACGCCATTCGCGCCGGCGAACGAACGGGCCGGCCGCTCGGCTCGGCGCGCTTCGTCGCCCGGCTCGAGAAGCGCCTCGATCGTGTGCTGGCGCGGCAGAAGCCGGGGCCGAAACCCATGGTTGAAGAAAGCGCGAGGAGATAAGTATTGTGTCCCCGGAACTCAAAATGATCTCTAAGGTCGCTCGAAAGTCGTTCGTTCGATGCGCGTCGAGTCTACTACTCTGGCTTAGCGTTGCTGCTACTGCCCCTGTCTACGGTCAGACTACGAGCATTCCGCCCGAAGTCCCGGCGAAGCCGACTTACGTTCCTCCGGCAGGTTACGTGCCGGATGAAATCACTGCCGTTAAAATCGCCGAGGCAATATTGCTTCCAATCTACGGCGAAGAAACAATTGCGCGAGAGCGACCATTCTCAGCTCTCCTCGTTGGGGACGTATGGCAGGTCAAAGGATACTTTCAGCGAGCGCCAGGGCGCGTGGGCGGAGTAGCGGAAATCGACATATCAAAAAGAGACGCGACCGTTCTGCGCATGACTCACGGCAAATAGATCATACTCAGCATCAGTATCCTGCCGATCAATCCAGACTCCCAACATCTGCCAATCAGACCTTCTATATATTTGTCGTCTCCCCCCTCTTCCGCCCATCCTGCGCGGAAGATGCCGCCCGCGCTACAGACGCTTCAGCTCGCTCGACGCCGCCCAGTTGTAGGGCGAGGCGGTGGGGCAGCGTGCCTGGGCGAGCTGGAGCTGCTCGCGCGCGCGCTGCTTGTCGCCGCGCCGCTCGGCCTCCATGCCCATGAAGAAGGCGGCCGGGCACTTGCCGTTGGTCTTCTTGGCGGTCTCGTCGGATTCGGCGGCGACCTCGAGCTCGCCGGCGGGCAGGCGGCCCAGCAGGAACTTGGCGATCGGGCCCGGCCATTCGTAGAGGTTCTCGTTGCCGAGGTCCTTGTTCAGGAGCGCGCGCGCATCCTGCCGTCCGTGGACCTGCGCCGCGTAGCGCCACAGCGCGCTGTCGAGCCGCGACTTCACCGTCGTCAGCCCCGCCATCGCCGCGTCGAAATCGGTCGCCGACTGCGGGTAGTTGCCGAGGTTGAAGTTGGCGTGGCCGCGGAAGTAAGTCGCCAGCCGCTTGTCGAGCGGGCCGGCCGCGCCGTTGACCGCGCTGTCGAGCGTGCCCAGCGCGTGCGGGAAGTCGGCGATCTGCATCTGGACCTGCGCCTGGGCGATCAGCAGCCAGGGATCGTTGGGCTTCTGCTGCAGCCCGTAGGCGAGGGTGCGCAGCGCCGCACCCCGGTCGCCGCCGCCCGCCAGCTCCGGCAGGGTGCTCCACATCACGATCGGCCAGCCGTTGGGCAGGACCTTGCCCATCTCGGCGATGTCCTTCTGGCTGTCGGCCTCGCGGCCCAATCGGCTCAGCATGAAGGCGCGGATCGAGAGGTAGAAGCTGCGGTTGGGCGCGGAGAGCTGCGAGGTCGCGAGGATCTTGTTCAGCTCGTCGAGCGAGGCGTTGCCCTGCGGCTTGGGCTGGGCCTGCGGATGGCCGAAATCGCGCGCCGTCGGGTCCCATTCGTTGCTGCTGTTGTACTGCGCCGAGGCGCTGCCGGCGCCCCAGGCACAGGCCGCGGCGAAGGCCGCAAAAACCGCAAGAATCCGGAAGATTTCGCGCTGCATGCCGGCAATCTGGCACAGCGGCGCGGGGGCCGCATCCGTCGATTGCCTGTGCCGCTTTCGGCCCCTATTTTGCCACCCCGACGCACATCAGAGACCACGACCGATCCGCAGGAGTAATGCCATGGCCGCCGCCCATCCCAACAGTTTCAAGGCCCGCAAGACGCTGAAGGTCGGCTCCAAGGGCTACACCTATTACAGCCTCGCTGCGGTCGAGAAGGAGGTCGGCGACCTCTCCCGGCTGCCCTATTCGCTGCGCATCCTGATGGAAAACCTGGTGCGCCATGAGGACGGCACGACGGTCAAGAAGGCCGACATCGCGGCCTTCGCCGACTGGGTGAAGAACGGCGGCAAGTCGACCAAGGAGATCAACTTCCGCTGCGCGCGCGTGCTGATGCAGGACTTCACCGGCGTGCCGGCCGTCGTCGATCTCGCGGCCATGCGCGACGCGATGGGCAAGCTCGGCGGCGACGCCAAGAAGATCAATCCGCTGGTGCCGGTCGATCTCGTCATCGATCACTCGGTGATCGTCGACAATTTCGGCAACAAGTCGGCGTTCAAGGAGAATGTCGCTCTGGAGTACGAGCGCAACCTCGAGCGCTACCAGTTCCTGCGCTGGGGCCAGATGGCGTTCGACAATTTCCGCGTCGTGCCGCCGGGCACCGGCATCTGCCACCAGGTGAACCTCGAGTTCCTGAGCCAGGTCGTCTTCCAGCAGAAGGTCGGCAAGGAGACGGTGCTCTATCCCGACACGCTGGTCGGCACCGACAGCCACACCACCATGGTGAACGGCCTCGCCGTGCTGGGCTGGGGCGTGGGCGGCATCGAGGCCGAGGCGGCCATGCTCGGCCAGCCGCAGCCGATGGTCATCCCCGAGGTGATCGGCTTCAAGCTCACCGGCAAGCTGAAAGAGGGCGCGACCGCGACCGACCTCGTGCTCACCGTCACGCAGATGCTGCGCAAGAAGGGCGTGGTCAACAAGTTCGTCGAGTTCTACGGCGAGGGCCTGGAAGACCTGCCGCTCGCCAACCGCGCGACCATCGCCAACATGGCGCCGGAGTACGGCGCGACCTGCGGCTTCTTCCCGATCGACGCCACGACCATCGGCTTCCTGAAGACCACCAACCGCGGCGCCGCGGCGAAGGTCGTCGAGGCCTATGCCAAGAAGCAGGGCCTGTGGCGCAACAAGAAGATCGAGCCGGTCTTCACCGACACGCTGTCGCTCGACCTCGGCGACGTGGAGCCGAGCCTCGCCGGACCCAAGCGCCCGCAGGACCGCGTGCCGCTCTCCCAGGCGAGCCAGCAGTTCGTCGCCAACATGGAGAAGGAGTTCGAGCGCAAGGACACGGGCAAGCGCGTGCCGGCCGGCAGCTTCGATCTCGGCCACGGCGACGTGGTGCTGGCGGCCATCACCTCCTGCACCAACACCTCGAACCCCTACGTGATGCTGGGCGCGGGCCTGATCGCGCGCAACGCCAACAAGTTCGGCCTCAAGGTGAAGCCCTGGGTCAAGACCTCGCTGGCGCCGGGCTCGCAGGTCGTCACGGAGTACTTCACCGCCTCGGGCCTGCAGAAGGAGCTCGACAAGGTCGGCTTCAACCTCGTGGGCTATGGCTGCACGAGCTGCATCGGCAATTCCGGCCCACTGTCGGACGAGGTGACCAAGGCGATCGGCGACGGCGACCTCGTGGTCTGCTCGGTGCTGTCGGGCAACCGCAACTTCGAGGGCCGCGTCAATCCGCTGACCCGCGCGAACTATCTGGCCTCGCCGATGCTGGTCGTGGTCTATGCGCTCGCGGGCTCGATGAAGATCGACATCACCAAGGATCCGATCGGCACGGCCAAGAACGGCAAGCCCGTCTACCTCAAGGACATCTGGCCCTCGAACACCGAGGTCTCGAAGTTCGTGACCAAGTTCGTGACGGCCAAGGCCTTCAAGAAGCGCTATGCCGACGTCTTCAAGGGCGACAAGTTCTGGCGCTCGATCAAGACCAAGCCCAGCCTGACCTATAGCTGGGACGACAAGTCGACCTACGTGCGCAACCCGCCCTACTTCGAGGGCATGGGCAAGGTGCCGGGCTCGATCTCCAACATCTCGGGCGCCCGGCCGCTCGGCCAGTTCGGCGATTCGATCACGACCGACCACATCTCGCCCGCGGGCTCGATCAAGAAGGACAGCCCCGCCGGCAAGTACCTCGAGGAGCACGGCGTCGCGGCCAAGGACTTCAACCAGTACGGCACGCGCCGCGGCAATCACGAGGTGATGATGCGCGGCACCTTCGCCAACATCCGCCTCAAGAACGAGATGGTGCCGGGCGTCGAGGGCGGCTTCACCCACGACTACCGCTCCGACGAGCCCGTGCCGATCTACGACCAGGCGATGCGCTACAAGAAGGAGCACACGCCGCAGATCCTGATCGCCGGCAAGGAATACGGCACCGGCTCCTCGCGCGACTGGGCGGCCAAGGGCGTGAACCTGCTCGGCGTGAAGGCCGTGGTGTGCGAGACCTTCGAGCGCATCCACCGCTCGAACCTGGTCGGCATGGGCGTGTTGCCGCTGCAGTTCAAGGACGGCATGACGCGCAAGAGCCTGAACCTCACCGGCCACGAGAGCTTCGACGTGGGCGGCATCGAGGGCGGGCTGAAGGTCGGCATGGACGTGCCGATGACCATCCATCGCCGCGACGGCACCAAGGAGACGGTGACGCTCACCTGCCGCATCGATACCGCCGAGGAGATCGAGTACTTCAAGAACGGCGGCGTGCTGCACTACGTGCTGCGCAACCTCGCGCACGCGGCGTAATCATGCTCTTGCGGACCGCGAGCCTCCGGCTCGCTCATGAGTCATGAGCGAGCCGGAGGCTCGCGGTCCGGAAGACATGAGTCTCGCCAATCATTTCATCGCCATGGCCCGCAACAATGCGTGGGCCAATCACCGGCTGCTGACGGCCTGCGAAGCGCTGACGGCCGAGGAGTTCGCGGCCTCGCGCGTGAGCTTCTTTCCGACCCTGCGAAAGACGCTCAACCATATCCTCGACGTCGATCTCTACTACATCGATGCACTCGAGGGCCGCGACGCGATCCGCCGCTACAGCGAGCCCGACCGTGATTACCCCGATGCGCGATCGCTGCGGCTCGTGCAGACGGCGAGCGACCGCGAGCTGATCGCCTTCTGCGAGCGCCAGACCGACGCCTCGCTCGCCTGCACCATCGTGCTGCCGCGCCCCAACCGCACGCCACCGCCCACGACCGTCGCCTCGATCCTCGAGCATCTCTTCCAGCACGACATCCACCATCGCGGCCAGGCCCACGCCATGCTGGCCGGCACGAAGGTGAAGCCGCCGCAGCTCGACGAGTTCTTCCTCGCCGGCGACTTCCCCTTCCGGCGCGACGAGCTCAAGGCGCTCGGCTTGCCTGAAGAGTGATGAATGCTCTCACCTCTTTCGGCCCCGCCTCCCCATTCATATGGGGAGGTGGCGCCGTCATACGGCGACGGAGGGGTCAGAACTGCGGGCCTCCGGCCCGCGATATGACCCCTCCGCCCGCGCAGACGCGGGCACCTCCCCATATGAATGGGGAGGATGCGTGAGATGAAAACCCGGCCCACTTTCGCCGGTGCGGCGATCGAAGTCAGCGATCTGGCGCGCTCGGTCGCGTTCCATCGGCTGTGGCTGCCGATGCTGGGCTTCCGGCGCGTCTGGTCGGGACCCGATCGCGTGCTGTGGTCGCGCAACTACGATCACTTCGTCATGCGCCAGGCCAAGGACGGCGTGAGCTACGGACCGGGCGCGCTGTGGCTCGCCGTCTCGGCCGAGAGCCGCGCCCAGGTCGACCAGGTCTATGCCGAGATGCGCGAGGCGCGGGCCGAGATCCTGCAGCCGCCGCGCGAGCTCGACTATTTCGCGCCGGGCTACTACTCGGTCGCCTTCCGCGATCCCGACGGCGTGCCGATCGAGGTGGCGCATCGCTGGGAGGACCTGCCGGCGCTCGGCGATGCCGAGCAGGTGCAGGTGCCGGGGCACGGCGTGCAGCTCGGCGGCTATTTCTTCAAGCCGCAGGCCGGCCAGCCGCCCTATCCGGCGCTGATCCTGCTGCACGGCTTCGCGGGCCACGCCCACACGCTCGCGGGCCTGGCGCGCCGCGCCTCGGCCAACGGTTATGCGACGCTCGCCCTCTCGCTGCGCGGCTGGCTGGGCTCGGAGGGCGAGAGCGACCAGGGCCTGCGCCAGCCGCTCGACGTGCTGGCCGCCATCGACTGGCTGGCCAAGCGCCCGATGGTCGATCGCCATCGCCTCGGCCTGGTCGGCGCCTCGATGGGCGGCCAGGTGGCGCTGCTGACCGCCGCGCACAAGCCGCCGATCCGAGCGGTCGCGGCCTACTTCGCCCCGACCGATCTCGCGCGCTGGCGCGAGGCGGTGCCCGCCATGCGCGACTATCTCGACGATCTCTGCGGGCCCGAGGGCCTGCCCGTGCGCTCGCCGATCCTGCGGGTGGCGCAGATCGACGTGCCGGTGCTGCTGATCCACGGCGACCGCGACGAGAACGTGCCGCTCGACCAGACGCTCGCCATGGCAGAGGCGCTCAAGAGCCACGGCAAGGAGGTCGAGACATTGATCGTCGAAGGCGCCACGCACTATTTCGGCGAACAGGATTATGCTGTCGCCCAGCGCGGGCTGTTCGATTTCCTGCGCCGTCACCTGAACCGGAGCTAGCGTCCATGCGTGTCTCGGAAGCCATCAACTCCCGCCGTTCGATGCGGGTCTTCAAGCCCGATCCGGTGCCGAAGTCGGACATCGAATGGATCATCGCCAACGCCAATCGCGCGGCGTCGAACGGCAACCTGCAGCCGTGGAAGCTCTACATCACCATCGGCAAGGCGCGACAGCGCCTGTCGGCCGCCATCCTCAAGGCCATGGACGACGGCGACAACGGCCCCGGCGCCGAATATTTCGTCTATCCGCAGAAGTTCCCGCAAGTGTACGACACCCGCCGCAAGACCGTGGGCAAGCAGCTCTACACCCTGCTCAACGTGCCGAGGGGCGACGCCGCCGGCATGCTGAAGCAGTTCCGCAAGAACTACGATTTCTTCGACGCCCCCGTCGGCATGATCCTCTGCGTCGAACGCGTGATGGAAAAAGGCCAGTGGATCGACTGCGGCATCTTCCTCGACCAGCTGATGCTGCTGGCCCGCGAGAAGGGCCTGCACACCTGCCCGCAGGCGGCCTTCAGCCGCTACCAGCATGTCGTGCGGCGCGAGCTCAAGATCCCCGACGACCAGGTCGTGATCTGCGGCCTGGCGCTGGGCCACGCCGATCCCGACGCCATCCCGAACAACCTGATCACCGAGCGCGCGCCGATCGAGGACTTCACGACCTGGTTCACGGAATGACGGTCCTCGCGCCGTCGCGCGCCGACCTCCGGCTGGCCGCGATCGGCTGCGGCGTCGCCAGCGCCTACGATATCGTCGCCGCGCTGGCCGCGCTCACCGGCCTCGCCGCGATCGGCTATCGCATCGATCTCACCTTCTCCGACTTCCTGGTCTTCCATGCCGCCGCCCGCGCCGCGATCGAGGGCAAGCTGGCGGCGATCTACGACACCAACGCGCTCACCGATTTGCAGAACCTGCTCTACGCCGCGCGGCTGCCCTACAAGCTCAACTTCCGGCCCTTCCTCTATCCGCCGCTCTGGCTGCTCGGCGTGCTGCCCTTCGGTTTCCTGCCGCTCGGCGCCGCCGCCACGGCTTTCCTCGCCTTGACCGCGGCGCTCTGTGCGGCGGCGTTGCGTCTCCTGAAGCTCGGCTGGTGGACGATCCTGTTCATCCTGACCGCGCCCGCCGCCTTCTGGGTCGTCATCGCGGGCCAGAACACGTTTCTCAGCGTGGCGCTTCTCTACGGCGGCTTCGCCCTGCTCGAGCGGCGGCCGGTCGCGGCGGGCGTGCTGCTGGGCCTGCTCGCCTACAAGCCGCAGGTCTGGCTGCTGGTGCCGCTGGCATTGCTCGCCGCCCGCGCCTGGCGGCCGTTGATCGCACTCGCAGCGACCGTGATCGTCCTCTGCCTCGTGACGCTTCTGCTGTTCGGCAGCGGCGTCTGGCTCGCCTTCTTCGAGGCTGCGCGCCAGGCGAGCAGCGGCGGCGCCGCAATAGAAATGTACCAGCGTGTGCACACCCACATGACGACGCTGCTGGCCGCCGCCAAGATCCTGGGCGTTGCCGATGGGCCGGCGATGGCGGCGCAGCTTTGCGGCTCGCTGCTCGCGGTCGTGGCCGTCGCCTGGGTCTTCGCCCGCCATGCCGCCAGTCCCGCGCGCACGGCCGTGCTGGTGACGGCGACGTTCCTCGTTTCGCCCTACACGCTGAACTACGACCTGTTGTTGCTGATGCCCGCGGCGGCGCTGCTGTTCCTCCATCCGCCGGCCGAGGGCTTTCGGTCGGGCGAGCGCGTGGTCTATCTCGCCGTCTGGCTGATCCCCAATTTCTGCATGATCCTCAACTACGAGGGCCTGCCGGTGACGCCGCTGATCATCCTGCTGTTCGGCCTGGTGGCGTGGACGCGCCTTGCGCCACAGGCCAAAGTCGAATTGCCGGGGCCCGCAGCGGCGCGCTAAAACCGCGTGAAATTCGGGAGGATTCCATGAGCGATGAGCTGATTGCCGTCAGCCCCGACTGGGCCAAGCGCGCCTATGTCGACGACGCCAGGTACAAGGCGATGTACGACGCCTCCGTGAAGGACCCGGTCAAGTTCTGGGCCGAGCACGGCAAGCGGGTCGACTGGATCAAGCCCTTCTCCGCCAACGCCGTGCGCGACGTCGACTATACCGGCGACGTGCGCATCCGCTGGTTCCATGACGGCGTGCTGAACGTCTCGGCGAACTGCATCGATCGCCACCTCGCCAAGCGCGGCGACCAGGTCGCCATCATCTGGGAGGGCGACGATCCCTCGGTCGCCAAGAAGATCACCTACAGGGAGCTGCACGGCGAAGTCTGCCGCATGGCCAATGCGCTCAGGGAGCTCGGCGTCAAGAAGGGCGATCGCGTCACGATCTACCTGCCGATGATCCCCGAGGCCGCCTACGCCATGCTGGCCTGCGCGCGCATCGGCGCGATCCACTCCGTCGTGTTCGGCGGCTTCTCGCCGGACAGCCTCGCCAACCGCATCGTCGATTGCGACAGCGCCGTGGTCGTCACCGCCGACGAAGGCCTGCGCGGCGGCAAGCCCGTGCCGCTCAAGGTCAACACCGACGAGGCGATCGCGAAGGCGCCGAACGTCAAGAAGGTGCTGGTGGTGAAGCATACCGGCGGGAAGGTGGGCTGGGACGCCAAGCGCGACGTGTGGTGGCACGAGATCAAGGAAAAGGTCGCGGCCGACTGCCCGCCCGAGCCGATGGGCGCGGAGGATCCGCTGTTCATCCTCTACACCTCGGGCTCGACCGGTAAGCCCAAGGGCGTGCTGCATACGTCGGGCGGCTACATCGTCTTCGCCTCGATGACGCATCAATACGTCTTCGACTATCACGACGGCGACATCTACTGGTGCACCGCCGACGTGGGCTGGGTGACCGGCCACAGCTACATCCTCTACGGGCCGCTCGCCAACGGTGCCACCACGCTGATGTTCGAAGGCGTGCCCAACTACCCCGACACCAGCCGCTTCTGGCAGGTCGTCGACAAGCACCAGGTCAACATCTTCTACACCGCCCCCACGGCCATCCGCGCCCTGATGCGCGACGGCGAGGCGCCGGTGAAGAAGACCTCCCGCAAGAGCCTCCGCCTGCTGGGCTCGGTCGGCGAGCCGATCAACCCCGAGGCCTGGCTCTGGTACTGGCGCGTGGTCGGCGACAGCCGTTGCCCGATCGTCGACACCTGGTGGCAGACCGAGACCGGCGGCATCCTGATCACGCCGCTGCCCGGCGCCACCAAGCTCAAGCCCGGCTCGGCAACGCGGCCCTTCTTCGGCGTGACGCCCGTGATGGTCGATGCCGAGGGCAAGGAACTGTCGGGCGCCTGCACCGGCAATCTCTGCCTGATCAACTCCTGGCCCGGCCAGATGCGCACGGTCTATGGCGACCACCAGCGCTTCATCGAGACCTACTTCAAGACCTATCCCGGCAAGTATTTCACCGGCGACGGCGCGCGGCGCGACGAGGACGGCTATTACTGGATCACCGGCCGCGTCGACGACGTGATCAACGTCTCGGGCCATCGCATCGGCACCGCCGAGGTCGAGAGCGCGCTGGTCGCCGACACCAAGGTCGCCGAGGCGGCCGTGGTCGGCTATCCGCACGACATCAAGGGCCAGGGCATCTATGCCTATGTGACGCTGAAGGCCGGCCAGCAGCCCTCCGAGGAGCTGCGCAAGGAGCTGGTCGCCTGGGTGCGCAAGGAGATCGGCCCGATCGCCACGCCCGACGTCATCCAGTGGGCGCCCGGCCTGCCCAAGACGCGCTCGGGCAAGATCATGCGCCGCATCCTGCGCAAGATCGCCGAGAACGATTTCGGCAATCTCGGCGACACGTCCACGCTCGCCGATCCGGCGGTGGTCGACGATCTGGTGAAGAACAGAGCGAAGTAAGGAGTAGCGATGGCCAACCCGACGATCCTTCAACTCGCCGCGGATCTGGCCGCCGGCCGCACCACCTCGCGCAAGCTCGCCGAAGAGGCCTTCGCCCGCATCGAGAACCCGTCGGGCGAGGGCAAGCGCGTCTTCATCAGGCAATACAAGGCGCAGGCGCTGGCCGCGGCCGATGCCAGCGACACCTTGCGCAAGGCGGGCATCGTGCCGTCGCCGCTCGCGGGCCTTCCCGTCTCGATCAAGAACCTCTGCGACGTCGCCGGCGAGACGACGCTCTCGGGCTCCAAGGCGCTCGACGATGCGCCGGCCGCCAAGGCAGACGCGCCCGTGGTCGAGCGGCTGCGCCGCGCCGGCGCGGTGATCGTGGGCTCGACCAACATGAGCGAGTTCGCCTTCTCCGGCATCGGCTTCAACCCGCACTACGGCACGCCCGGCAATCCCGCCGACCGCAAGCGCGTGCCCGGCGGCTCGTCCTCGGGCGCGGCGGTCTCGGTGGGCGACGGCATGGCGGTGGCGGCCCTCGGCACCGACACCGGCGGCTCGGTGCGCATTCCGGCGGCGGTCTGCGGCATCACGGGCTTCAAGCCGACGGCGCGGCGCGTGCCGATCGACGGCGTGATCCCGCTCTCGACCTCGCTCGATTCCATCGGGCCGCTTGCCAATTCTGTCGAGTGCTGTGCGATCGTCGACGCCGTGTTCGCGAACGAGCCCGTCGCCGTGCCGGACGCCGTGCCGCTCGCCGGACTTCGTTTCGCGATCCCCAAGCACTTCGTGATGGACGACCTCGACAGCACCGTCGCTGCCGCCTTCGACCGCGCGTGCAAGGCGTTGTCGGCGAAGGGCGTCAAGATCGAGACCATCGACCTGCCGCAACTGAACGAGCTGCCGACGATCAACGCCAAGGGCGGGTTCGCCGCCTCCGAGGCCTATGCCTGGCACCAGAAGCTGCTGGCGCGGCGCGGCAAGGACTACGACCCGATCATCTATCCCCGCATCCTGCGCGGCCGCGAGATGAGCGCCGCCGACTATATCGACCTGCTCGCCGCGCGCGCCGACCTGATCAAGCGCGTGGCCGCGATCACGTCGAACTACGACGCGACCATCATGCCGACCTGCGCCATCGTCGCGCCGACCCTGGACGAGGTCTCGACCGCCGACGGCTTCACCCGCAAGAACATGCTGCTGCTGCGCAACACCACCGTCGGCAACTTCCTCGACCGCTGCGGCGTCAGCCTGCCCTGCCACAGGCCGGGCGAGCTGCCCGTGGGCTTCATGCTGATGGGCGAGACAATGGCCGACAAACGCGCGCTCGGCATGGCCCGGAGCGTAGCGCCGGTCGTGAGGGGCTGAAACGCATCGTCGACGGAATACAACCGAACATAGGTGGCATCTGATTGCCACCTACCTACAGTGATGCCGATGACCAATCGGCCTCGCTTCTTCCGATGCTCGCTGAGCCTGCTCGCGCTTCTTGCTGCATCTGCTTGCGACGGCCTGCCTTGCGTGAATCCCACGGACCTGCATACGGCAGCGGCGTTCGAAGCGCCTGACACTGGCTCGAGCCTGCGCAATTTGATCAAAGGGCCCGGCCGCCCTGACGTCTGGCAGAGGAATAGATACGTCGAAAGGCTCTTTCATCAGGTGCTGGTGGCAGGCGGCGAACCCGCCTTGGATGTGAAATATAAGATGGAGTGTGCCCCCAATCCGAAGAGACCCGACTGCAGAAATTGCAGCGTGTGCAGCACGATGCTCTATGTCGGGAACCAGGGCGGGGGAGGAGCCCTCGGGCTGGGTTGCTCTGACATCGGCAGAACGTTCGTGCGTGCCGAAATCACACCATTTCCCGAAAGGGAAGTGACCGCGATCACTTATCGTCGCTTCACGACGGACAACACATGGCCACCGCTGCCGGAGATCACGCCCCCATATCCAGAATAGGGAATTCGCCGCGGGAACCCGCTTCCATTCCCTGCGTTCCCCAAGACGCATCAATCCTGCGAGGACCACATGGCGGACAGCAACAACGGTAGCGGACTGCTCTATTTCCTCGTCGGCGCGCTCTGCGTCGCGGTCGCCTTGGGCGCGTTCGTCATCTTCGGTGGCGTCGTGACTTCGCCCAGTTCGACTGCCCCATCGACGGCACAGGCCCCGGCGTCCACCACGCCGACCGTCACCAAGAACATCACGATCGAAAAGACCGAACCGGCCCGCGTAATCGAGCGCGAACGCCACTAAAACTGTCTTCGCGGCGACTTCCATTGATCAGAATCGGGTGATTCGCTGTCCTTGAGGCATACAGGCTCCGCCAACACCAGGAGCCTGTGATGGGACTATTTCGAACACCGGATCAATCCAACCCGTACTTGCCGCCGATCGGCGAAGCCGGCGGCCCGCCGACTATGCTCGGCCGAACATCGGCTGATGAGACGCCGGGCAATTGGCGCATCGAGATGCGCTATCTGCCCATCCTACATCGCGGCCATGCATTCCTCGCCCTTGTCGGACCGGACGGCGATGAAAAACAGCTGCACGGCCGCAGCCAGTCGATAAATACCGGCAAGATCGTCTCCATGGGGATGGACAATGCGAAACTGGTTTCCCCGGCCGACAACGATAAAGATTGTTGGATGACGAGAAACACAATCCCGATCGGCAGGGTCGCCACTGGTTCGCGCGCCGAGATGGAAGCCATTTGGGCGCGAGGTAAGCAAGCAGCGGACGAGGTCAACCGGCGCAATCTCGACTACAAGGCTGACGATCTTAGCTACGAGCTGGGCGGCAACGGCGGCCAGATCCAGAACAGTAATGCTTTCAACTACACGATTGGCAAAGCCATGGGTCTCGATCTGACGGGTGCTGTGCAATCCGCTGGCCTGAATCGCGTCTTCCCCGGCTGGGGCCGTGATCTGCTCGACCCGGCGTACAAGCCCTATGTCACGCCGCCAGATCGGTCGCCGAACTTTCCGCCCTAATACAACTCTTGATAGGCGGCTTGGGCCCTCTCATTCTCTAAAGTAGTGGCTATGCGTTGGCTACACATCCTGTTCTGCTCGCTGGCACTGTCGGCGTGCGATGGTGGCTGCCCGGAACACGACGGTCTCGATAAGATTGCGGAATATCGAGGCCTTTACCCGGCGTTGCCGAGCGATATCTGGGTCGCAAACACCCAAGTGTCGAGCTTCATACGCCAGGCCATCATAGACGAGGGGGTAACCGCGCTTTCCGCCAAATACGGCATGCAGTGCGCCCCACGAAAGGAGGCCGCAGGCTGCAGCGACTGCCTCTCCTGCACGAGGACGATAAAGGTCTATTGGACCGAGGCACGCGCCGCCATCCCGTTCACGTTCTCGCCGTACTTCTATTGCGTCGACACTGACCGGACTTTCGTGCACGCGGAGATCGGTCCACGTTCGGACGTAAAAGCGCTGACCTATCATCGCAAGACGACGGCCGAGACGCCGCCGCCGCTGCCTTGAGCGACCCGGCCTAGACGACCTTCTCCGTCCGCATCTCCGCGATCTCGGCCGCTGTGTAGCCAGCCTCTTTCAGCACCTCATCCGTGTGCTGGCCGAGTGTCGCAGGGGCGCGCTCGACCGAGCCGCCGTCATGCTCCAGGCGGAAGCCCGAGCCCACGACCTGGATCGGGCCATGATCGGTCTCGACGGTCTGCAGGATGGTGCGGTGCTTGAAGTGGTCGAGCTTCACCGTCTCGGGGATCGAGAGCACGCGGCCGGCCGGGATGTCGTTCTTGGCGAAACGCTCGGCCCAGGTGGCCGAGGTCTCGGTCTTCATCGCCGACTCGATCAGCCCGTGCAGGGCCGTGTTGTTGGCGATGCGCGTCGGCCAGTCCTTGAAGCGCGGATCGGCGAGGGCCGCCTCATGGCCCAGCACCTTCATCAGCCGCTGGAACTGCGGATCGGTCATGACCGCGAGCACCATCCAGGCATCCTTGGTCTTGAAGAGATTGCCCGTGGGCTTCTTCGTGACCGAGAGGTTCTGCCCCTGCTCGTGGATACGACCGGTCATCAGGTGCTCGGTGTATTGCTGGGCCATGTAGCCCATCACCGCATCGATCATGGCGACGTCGACGAGCTGGCCTTTCCCCGTGTGCGTGCGCTGGTAGAGCGCCGAGGCGACACCGAGCGCGGCCGTGGCACCCGACATCACGTCGGCGCCGGCGAAGCCCA